>JAUMXI010000031.1 GCA_030529185.1 Flavobacteriaceae bacterium | reverse complement strand
CTTTTTTTTGGACATTTTGTTTTTAATTTTCAGACATTTTGTTTTGCCGATTATAGTGTTATTAACAAAATCCCCACCCAAAAACTTAGATGGGGCTATTTATTATCTGCGGAGGCTCTCCGCTATTTCACTTCTTCAAAAATAAAGTCCCCTGATAATTAAGTGTTTAATAACTTAATGGTACAAAAATGTTATAGTTTTAACCTCGCTCTGAAAAATTCTATGCTTCTATAATGACTATATCGAACTCCTTACATTTTCTTTTCTCCTGTAATACTTCTGCTATATCAAATCTTCCGTTGGTTTTTTGCCATATATCCAAGCCTCTTCCTAATAATATTCTCCAACCATTATTACATTGGATATATCTATCGTGAGCTTCTTCTCTAAATTCATAAGAAAATTCTATACCCAACTCTTGTAAAGACTCTGTAATTTCTGTAAAATTTTCCTCTATTACTTCCTTGTGGTTTTCATCATAGTAGGTAATGAGATGAATTTTTATATTATCCGTTAACATATTTTTTTTATATATTAATGAACATAATTCCATAAAATTCCGAAATTGATAAGGCATTCTGATATAAGGGTCTTGAATTTCAAAAGAATTACTCCCCTCTAAATACTGCCCAAAGAGTCTTTCATATGAAATATTGGTTTGGTTGTCTTTTATCCTTTTATTAAGTGTATATAATTGTTCTCTCGGAAATTCTCTTTCAGATGTTTTGAAAGGCGATTCTATATTTATAGGAGTAGTCGTGTTATTTTCTTCTCCTTGTTGGTTTCCTTGCATCTCTTCTCCATATTCTATTTCTTCTAATGTATTGATAGTAAAAAGCTTATTTTCTCTATTAGCGTACTCAAATTTTACTATATCATCATTAAATGTTTCGTCCATTTTTTGGAGTTGAAGTTTTACTCTCATTCTCCCTTCTATAGCAAAGTCCAGCATCATTTGGGCTTCTTCTTCGGTAAATTTACCATTAGGAAAAAGTATTTTTACCAATCCTGAAAAAGTTTTTTCTATTCCTGTTTTATCACGAGTGGTAATGGTATCCGAAAGTGTAAAATATTTTGTATACGATTTCCCATAATCTTTCTTTCTCAAAAGTTTTAAGACTTCTGCTATATAATCTACTACAAATCCAAAATCATTTGTAAAAAGTTCATTCCTTAATTTAGAGACCTCCCAACCAGGCAAATACAAATGTATTCTATCTAAAAAAGCCGTATCGTAATATGCTTTGGGGAGAGAAGCAAAGAGATTGCTGTGCTTTACCATATAGGCAACCCCTCTGTCGGTATTACCAACGAAAACCATAGACGCCTCCGCTTGTAATGTATCTGACCCTCGTGAGAATGTTTTATTAGCCATATAGTTTTTCATAATATCTACCAAGCCATTATCTACTTTTTTATTCTCTCCTGCAAATTCATCATAGGCAATAACATCCCAATATCCCACTAAACCAATATTTCCAGTAGCATTATTTACAAAGAGTTTTGCCTTGGAAACCTCGCCTCCTGATAACAAAAGACCGTGTGGAGATAATTCTGAAAATATATGAGACTTCCCTGTTCCTTTGGGGCCAAGTTCTATTAAGTTATAATTATTTTCGGCAAAAGGAATTAACCTACTGAGCTGTATTAATTTGGAACGCTGAGAAAATTCCGACGGATTAAGCCCTATGCTTTGCATCAGTAAATCCATCCACTCCTCTAAACTAAATTTAGCTCTTTGGGCAGAATATTCCTCAAAATCTATATTAGAAATCTGTATAGGTTTTAGAGACTCTATAATCCAAGGAGGTGTAAGTTTATCCTCTACAGATACATATCCTAATGACACCAAGTTCCACACTCCTTCTGAAAGAAGTTTAGGGTTTTCCATTACTATTTTAGTATTAATAGGAATATTTTTAAGCCCTATATTAGTAAAGGTAGCCTCGTATCTATCCTGTCTATCATTAAGCCTTACAGAAACTTTATCTATTATTTTATAAATCCCTTTTTCTCTTATTTTTGATTTGATAATTTCTGCTTCATCACGATGGACAAAATGATTTTCTATAATATTTTTTACTTTGGCAATACCTTCTTTTATAATATCTTCATCGTCTGTAGAGCAGTTTTGCCCTAATAGATATTCCAGCACATAAGATGGCACTACGGCATTTCCTTTTAGGGATTTTGTAAGGTCTTTTCTTACGATTTTACCCGAAAAATGTTCTATTATTTTTTTATTTAAATCATTCATAATTTATTATCTATTTAAAAAAATAGGCAACTTAAAACTCATCAAGTTCTAATATGTTGATTTTAATTGACTCGTTCATCACGGCATTTAATTTTTCTATATCTTTTTCACGATAAGCCCTTAGGTAGCCGATTTTTTGTTTAGAGGCTTCTGGCTTCATTTCCATTTTTATTTCATAGATTCTTTGGGTTGGGTCTTCCGAGGTTTGGTTAAATTCTACCTTGTATTCATTAGAGATTAAATAATTATCTACATCATAAATTCCGAATACTATTGGGGAAGCTTTATAATCAGAGCCTACTACTCCAGATTGTAAGAAATGGAATTTCACCATAGAGGTATTAATGGTAGTTATTTGGTCTTTTCTGGTGAAAGGCACTTCTTCGGCATTGGTATTTCTCCCTCGTTTTATCTCTAATACAGGCACAATTACTTCTTGTAGAGAAACCCCTCCGTGTACAAACTGCTTTCCTACATTTCCTTTCCTACGGAAGCGGTTTATTCCTTTGGGGATTATCACTTGGGCGTTTGTATCAATATTTGTGGTGTTTGCTAATGGGAAATGATAGGTTTCATCAGATTCAAAAGCAGCATTAGCAATAACAAATCTTGTATTTTCATTTAAAACATTTTCCACCGATGGAGAAGGTTGGGAAGTAGCCTCAGATATTTCTTCATAATTGAACAAAAAGCCGTGGTCTGCGGTAAGCAATATTTGCCCAATGCTGAAAAAATTGTAAAGGCGTTTTACTAATTTCTCTAATTGAGAAATGCAATCTTTGGAAGACTCAAAAGTGTAGTATTCCGATACTTTTTTATCTCCGATAGCATCCATCCAGTTATGATAAATATAAATCAGTTTTTTGTCTCGAAAAAAATCTCGCCCTGCCTCTTTGTTATACTGCATTAGTGTGCTGAAATTAATCACTACGGCTTCTGGCTCTATGTTTTGCAAGATTTTTTCTCTGTAAGTGCTTATAGTCTTTATTCCGTTTATGGAATAATTTATGCTATTTTCGGTAATTTCTGCTTTTATCCCTTCATTAGGGAGCAAATTGCTCATTCCTAAATTGGTATAAGAGGGAATCGCAGAGAGCATTGCCGTGCATTGTATTTGATAATTATTATCTTTACCCAATCGTTCTGATAACTCTTTTGCAAGTTCGTATCGGAACGCATCGGAGATGATAACTACTTTTCTCTTGGCAGAGATAGGCTCTACAAAATCTTTATAGAAATGGTATTGCTTTTTTATGGCTGTATCTTTCAGTAGGAATTGTTGCTCATTTAATTCCTTTACCCAAGGGCTATTAAGCTCTATAAGATACTGGTCATACGCCTTGTTAAGCACTGAAAAGGCTTCCTCATATTCTTCTTTCTCCATCATTTCTTGGTAAGCTATAAAGGCTTTTCGGTAGTAGCTATCAAGCAAATAAAGTTCATTCGTATAAAGATGAAGATATTCTTCTATGGAGTTAAAAATAAAATCTGAATATCTGTTTTTCAGTTCGTAAAAACGAGCCACATTCAATACAAATTCTATTTGTGCCTCATAGCCTGTGTATTCATCTGCGGAGTTTTGCCAAGAATTATACTGCTCTATGGCTTTCTCTGGGGAGCGTGGCAGGTCTTTTAGGAGGGAGTGCAATTTCATTCCCAAGGTATGATTATTCATTATACCATAGGTTTCTGCCAAGCCGTAAGCATTGATTATTTTTTCTATCTGTATCTCCTGCCCGAGGTTTTCCAAAACGCCGTCAAGGCTTGGGGCTTTATTGTTATCATCTTGCCAATCTCGGAAGAAGATATAGATTTTCTGCTGGGCAATATCATCTTTTAGTTTTAGTTTGGCGTAAGGGTCTTTGGGGTTTAGTTCGGGAATATCCCTGGTAATGGCATTGTATTTTACTTGTAAAAAGATACTTTGCAAAGAAGCGTAAGATATATCTTTTGCGGAAATGCCCAAAACGGATTGTAGCTGATTTTGCAAAACACTTTCCAAGCCTACTTTTTGCAAATGGTCTTTTTTAGTTTTCCAAGAAGTTTCGCCCTCGTTGAGAATTTCAAAAAGGCGAATCACATTACAAATAGTATTGCCCACTTTTTTTTCTTCTAAAATGAGCGACACCACGCCCCCCGCCAAAGCCCTTTCATCAAAGGGCTTTTGGGTGAGTATGGGTATGAGCTGGGTTTTATACTTCTTGGGTTTTATCCAGCGTTGTAGTTTTTGGAGGCTTACTCTGTGCTGAAAAGAAATGCCAAACTCCGCCATTAGTTCCGAGATTTCATCTATAGCAAAGATGGTATCGCTATACAGCATACTTGCCAAAGGATATTGGCTAAATTCTTTGGGTTGCTCAAAAGGGTGGTAGAGGAGTATTTTCTGCTCGGGGAGTTTATATTCGGTTTGGTATTTTAGCCAAAAATAATTGTCTTTTACTACCAATACCCTAAAATCTTCTCCTTGGTAGGCGAGTAATTCTTCTTCATACGCTTTGTCTTTATCAAAGAGTAATAATATGCCTCGTTTGGCTTCTGCAAATTTATTTTTCAGTTTTTCGATTATCATTTTTTTGCTACTTTATTGGGGCTAAAATATCCTTAAACTTCGCATAGTTTTGGGTAACGCCTTCGTCTAAATCTATGGCTATTTGCTGGTCGGCGTGTTGTTTTAGGCGTTCGTTGTAGTCTTTGAGTTCTACTATTAGTTTTGGCAGAGCGTCCAGACGCTTTTTTTCCTCTCGGCTAAGGTTGATTTCTCTGCCTTTGAGGTCTTCGTATTCTTTGCGGATATGCTCTTGGTGTGGGTGCAGATATTGCCTCATCACTTTATTTACGGTGTAGGCATCCATTCGGTGCATATAGACCAATACGCGGAATGCCGACTGCTGGGGCTTTCTACTATTGGAGCAGAAGAGCCAGTAGATGGGCCTTTTGCTGTAATTGGATTTGTGATAATCAAAGAATTTTTCGGTGATGTATTTCTCCAACTTCATTCCCAAGCACGATTCTATAAAGTTGATGTTGGCAATGTGCGATTTCTCGCCCCAGATGTGCTGTATGAGGTTTTCTATACGGCGAACGGCATCATCGGGGAAGGCACAAGCCTTGCCCATTAGTGGGAGTATGGCATCATCATCTATTGCCATCTCAAACGGCTCGGCGGTGTTTTCTACAAAATACGCGGCGGTTTCTTGTGCGGTGGCATTGGGGTGGGCAATGTGCAAACCGCCCCTGTCTAAACGATAACGCCCCAAAAGCACCCCAACCAAATAGGAAACCAACTGGGCTACCACCACCTGAGCATTTGTAGAAAGTGCTCCGTTTTCACCTAAAACCAATTCCTCTTGCAAGATGGTAATGTCTTTTAAGGCTACCTCTGGCGAAAGTTCTTCTTGTAAGCCGTAGAGGTTGATAAAAATACGATTAAGCTCCTCTTCATTTTGGTGGAGCTGGCGGAAATCTTGCAATGCCTCCTGCTCCCAGCTTTGGTACGCCTCTGCTACCGATTTTTTTCTTTGGGCAATGAGCGGATTGCCCACAAAACCCCAAGAGGTCTCCCTGCTGTCCCAGTCTTTTTTGGAAATTTCATAATTTACTCTACTTAATTCATCAATTTTTGGATTTTTATTATAAATAACAGGAAATTTAGAAACTTCACCAGATTGAAAATTTAATGTGGGATTTAGTTGTCCTAAAACATATTCAAATACATTAGAATTTAATAATCCTGCAAAATAATCTCTATTTTCGTTTAAATCAAATAAACAACAGCCTCCATTGTCAAACACGAAGCCTTCTTCAAAGTATCTAATTCCAAAACCTTTTGATGAAATTGTCGACCAAGTTAAACCTGACTTCATATAATATTGTTCATTTGTAATTACAGATGTTGGTATTTCTCTGATTTCCTTTGCATTATCTTTCCAGTCAATCATATTTTCATTATATCCATACCATTTTCTCGTTCCTCCGCCTTTGTTATACGGAATCCATCTTTTCCCATCTAAATTTACTTTATGAATATCGGAATAATAAATTGCGTTTTTTTTCATTGACACTTCAAACCAAAATCTCAAAAACCTCTTATTATCTGAAGTTGAATTACCTTTTCTTGGTGTTGAATAATTAACTAAACTTTTATTTTCTTCAAAAATCTCAATGACCTTATCACTTACCCAATAGGCAATGGGGCTACCAGGTATTTTATCAAAATTGGTTTGGGGGATGTGGGGGTAGAAATTGCTTTTCAGTAAAAAATGTTTTTCTTTTTTATTTGTATTATCATAATCTACCAATCTATGGTAATTGGCAACACTATTTTGGGTTGGGTTTTCATTTTCAATCACAAAACAAGTGTTTTGCACTACTTCTCCGCTCAATTCAGCAAAGGTTCTTGTTCCTAAGTGCATCATATCTTTTATCATATAATGCTGCAAAAGGTACTTTCTGTAATTTTCATAAGAAGAGAGGAACATCCAAGAATGTTGGTTCACCATACCCATTAGCCCTCGTTTTACTGCGAGGTTTAAACACACTTCCATAAACACGGCGAAGAGGTCGCTTTTGGTCATAGGGTAGTGCTTGTCTAAATAGGTTTTTAGTTCGGCATTCATATTTTTCTGCCCCATATAAGGTGGGTTGGCAACCACGGCGGTGTATTTTTGTGTAAGGGTTAGGGCTACCTCTATGTAGTTTTTTAGGTATTTCCAGAGGGCTACCCGCTCTATATGGGTGGTGGTGTTTTCTTGCTCTACCCATTTTTGGTATTGTGTTTTTAGGTGTTGGTGTGCCTGTGGGCTGAGGGTTATTTTCAGGGCTGTTCCTATGTTTTTGCCTTGTTGCAAGTTGCTCAGCACGGCGAGTAGTTCATCGGTATATTTCCCTTCAGTAAAGAGGTTTATGTTTTGTTTTTCAAAGCCAGCGTAAGCCCTCGGAAACTTGTAGATATGAGGCGTTTTGGGTTGGTTTTGTAGGAAGGTTTTGCCTTGCCCTGTTATTCTGCCCTCCAATAGCATAGCGGCTTTTATAAGCACGGCAAAACGCGCGAGTTGTACCGCACGGGTGTCTATATCCAGCCCAAAGAGGTTGTGCTCTAAAATGTTTTCTATGGCAGCCTTTGGGGTGTAGCCTTGCTCTATATAGGCTTTGTATAGCCACTCCAAACCTATTACGAGTATATGCCCCGAGCCACAGGCAGGGTCTATAAGGCTTAGTTCTGTAATGTCGGAGATAATGGGGGTGGTGTTTTCTTGCCCTTGGGTTTCTACCAAATAGGTCATTTCTTTTTTGAGTTCGGAGTCTTGCTCATAGGCGAGGTAGGTTTTCCCCAGCGTATTCTGCACCATATAATTCACTATCCACCTTGGGGTAAATATTTGTGTAGCGGCAGGAATGTCTTGGGCTCTTGCTTTTTTGTTTTTCTTGAATCCGTCAAAAACTTCGTCTTTCTTATCGGAGATATAAAACTGATACAGCCACCCGATGAGTTCTACCTGCTTATAGTCTTCATCGGAGATGTTGTTTTTATCATTGAGCATTGCCAAGAAGCCATCTTGGGCAAGGAGGTTGTTAGGCAATAGTATTTGTGTAAAATCATCTATTGAGCCAAAGGTGTTGTTTATCAGATAATTTTTGTTGCAGAAATCTTTTAGGAGAATGGCAAGGGCTTTCTCGTCGTTGTTTTCTCGCAAGGCTTCTTGTAGGCTGTTTCTCTCGCCAGAGTGGGTTATGCTGTGCTGCCCTGCCTTTGCTTGTTGTAGTATTTCAGGGATAAGGCTTCCTTCACGGAATGCTAATACGGGGTTTATAAATCCGCTTTCCTCCAAAACCTTAATGGCAACCAAACGATTAAACCAAGTGTAGGCAACTTCCTCTATGGTATCTTTTACGGCATCTTTGCCTGATGATAGTCTGTCTTTTAGGCTATTCCATTTGTATATTAGGGTGGTATCGGTGGATACTTCGCCCATATACATATAGCCTCCTTCTACCTTTTCGGGTTCTTGGGTTGGAGTTCCGTTTTCGTTGAAGCCCCAGTATTGTATTCTCTGTGCTACGGCTTTTGTTAGGTTGATACGAGCTCTTTTAGCGAAAGATTTTATATTATTGGTATTCATTGTTTTATTTTATTGGTTTTACTCTAAAAATATGCTTCCGTTTTTGCCAATTTCCAGCATTATTTTGTTTCTGATTTCATTAAGGAGTTTATCCACTTCCTCTGGCGAGGAGATGACTTTCCCTCCAATGATAGAAGAAAGTTTCACACTGGTGAGTCGGACTTCTTGCCCAGTGCTTTCTGCTTTTCTTTTCTGGATTTCTTGGGCTATTTCTTTGGATTTTTGCATTTTGAAGTCCTTGCTTTTTAAGTCTGCAATTTCCAACTCATTGAATTTGCCCATTTTGTCAAAACTTTCAAGCAAATCGTGTTTATTACTTATGATGTTGCTATCCAGATTTTTTTCCTCAATTTCTCTTTCCAGTTCATCAAAAATCTGAGCGTAAGTTTGCTTCACACGCTCACGCAAAGCAGAAATTGTTTCTTCTACGGCTTTTTTTAGGTTTTTGTAGTTTCTGTGCATCAGCGGGAAACGCTCTGCGGGGTTTTGCTCCGTGCTGATGAAATTCTTAACCTCTTGATATGCATTATGATACTCTTCTGCTAAATTCTCTATATTAGAGGAGTTATTTGCTATAAAATCTTTAATCTCTTGATAGCGAGAAAAATTACTGCCGATAAACTCTTTTATCTGCTCAAAAAAGTCTCTGTATTCTTTAATTGTTTCTTCTTGCTCTATAAGGCTTTTCATTAGCCTTTCATTGCTTTTGGTTTCTTTTATCTCGGCTAATACCCTATGGTATTTATTGATTTTCTCTGCAAACGGATAAGTGGCATAATCTTGCTTATATGTATTGATTCCTATGAGTTGTTTCCCTATATATTCGTGGAACTGCTTAATGATTTCATTTACCTCTTGTAGAGGAGATATAGTACAATTTATAAATATATTTTTTGCCGCTTGACAGAAGGTTTCAATTTCTTTTTGGTCATAATTCTTCGGAGATTTTACCTCTATCCCTGTTCGTGATGTAGCATTAATGGCTTTATCATAATACTGCCCCATATCCATTTCCTCGTTATGATAATAGAGGGTTCGGTGTTTTTTCTTAACAAGATTATACACCATATGCAGTACAGCAATGTCCTTCCAAGCGTAAGGGGCTTTCTCAAAATCTTTGATGATGTTATTTAAGGATACATTATTTCCACAACGAGTAATGTAATTATTTACTTCTTCTTCTGCAAGGCTGAGCTCATTATTAAATAGATAATTAAGATTTGTACTAATCGCATTTTTGAGTGCATCATTAGTATTTGCAAATGCATTACTCCATTCGTGTTTGTTATAAATGCCCTTGGCGTGGTTTTCTATCATCTGTATATACCTCTGTGCAGAAGAATTAGTAGTGATAGACTTGGCATCATTCACCGTCTGCTTAGATGTATAAGAAGTATTGGCAAACTCTTTCTCAAATTTAGTTTGTAATTCGGTTAGGAGTTTAGCATTGTCTGAGGCAAATTCTTCCAAGGTTTTCACTCTTTCTCCTTGTGCTGTTCCTCTATTTTCTTCCAAATATTTTGCGGTTTTAGCATAAGTGAAAAAGTCTTTTTTAAAGTCTATATTTTTATTAAACCATTCCGATATGTTAATGTTAATTTGTGTAGTAGGGATATTGAACGCTTCGTAATCAATATCATTTGCAGAAAATACCACAAATTTTACCAAAAATTCTCCAACAGAATGTTCATCTTTATCATCTATAGATATTTTTAATTTTATTATTTTATTGCCAATATTATAAGTAGTTTGTGGCTTTAATATTTTTTGAATAAATTGTGTATAGAAATAATCTAATTGTTGCTTTTCATTAATAGAACTCGAGGCAATAGAACTTGCTACCAATATCCCATCATTGTTCAAGAAACGATATTTACCTTCGCTCTCTTGTATAATATTGTTATTGATGAGAGTATTAAGCACTTTTTCTACCTTCTGATAACTATCTTTCTTAATCTCCGAAATATTATTGATAAGTAAAAAAGATATATTCTCTATAGTAGCAGGGAAGTTAATCTTTAAACTCTCATCTAAATGAGAAATCATAAATAAAACTTTCACCACTCTATGAGCAAAAGATTTAATATTTTCTTCAAAATCAATGCCAAAGGCTCTGTCTAATATAGATTTTGCCGAATGTTGTAAATTTTTACTTAACTGTTCATTAAAAAAATTATCAAAAGAGATAAAATATCCCAAATTTTTATCCTTATATTCCTTAGCCGTGAAATGCGTAATTCCTAATATGGCTCTTTCTGTATTTTTAACCCCCTCTCCCACAAAACCAATAGTAGAGAACGACTGAAATACATCTGAAATCAGCCTAAATTGGTAGGGTATAAAAGGATAGGACAGATAAAATTCTTCCGCCCCTTTGAAGTTTTGATATAAACTATGCCCAAAGTCAAACTGATTTTCTATGGCTACTTTATTTTCTGCATAAAAGTTTGTAAGCTCTTGCAATCCTTCTGTATTTTTCTCTAAAAGTCTTTTCTGTGTAATGTATCGCGTATCTTGAGAATCCAAAGAAATCATTGTTTCAAATCTTCCCATAATTTTCCCAAAATCCTCATTTCTTCCTTCATTTCCATTCACCAAATTACTCAAATCTTGCTGTGCCGTGCATACAATCCACACCTTTTGCCTTAATTTACTCCCTACCTCTTCTACTATTGTTTGTAAGTTAAGTAATAAAGAAGAATTTTTTCCTATGTATTGAGATACTTCGTCCATTAAAAATACCAATCTGAAATTTTCAGGTTGCTCACTTACATATTCTTGCAATTCAAAAATAAGTTCCTCAATGGTATAGCTTTTATTATCTTTCAGTGCCTCTGCAAGAGAGACTTTATCTACATTTTCTATAAATTCTGCAACGATATCTATAACTCCAACCCTACGGAGGTGTAGTAAGTTAGTAATGTTATGATTATCCCAAGTCGTTTTGAAAACCTCTTGAATTCTCTGCTTAAAATTTTCTAATTGTCCTATTTTATGCAGTTCTTTTTCTACCAACTTTGCCAAAGCAATATTTTGACTGTTGAAACCTCTTTTAGCATTAAGTTGTTTTAATAGTACTTTAGTAATACTATTCTGAGTATCTCCATTCCCTGCAACCGCATCAATGTTAAAGATAATTTCAGCTATTGAAGTATTATTTATTTTTTTTATTAAATTAGAAATATTAGAAACTGTAACCTCCGAAAAAGCATCTAATTCTTTATTGTCTTTAACGGCTTCTATATATCTTTCCAAAGCTCTTTCCCTTGTCTCTTTATTCAAACAATAAAATAAATACTTGATAAAGTGAGACTTACCGCTACCATAATAACCATTAACCCAAACCCCTGTTTTGCCTGTGGTGTTATTAATAATTGCGTTAAGGAATTTATATATATTTTGAAGAATATCTTTTGTAAAAACATACTCTTCTATTTCTTGTTTAATATGCTCTCCCCCCATTGTTCCTACAACTACAGCAGGATCTATATGGCGTGTAATATCCTTTTCATAAATGCTTTGCAGTTTCATAATTATTTTAGTATTAGATTTAAATGATTGGCTCTATAAATATTTTCATCATTAGCCATTCCAAATAATGAGAAATTATTATTCTTGAACTCCCCAGGATAGAAGGCTATTACTTTATACTTCTTTACATATTCTTCTGTTTTTTTAAGAAAACTTGATAGTCTAAGGTAAGGGTAAATCTCACCTATACCATACAATAGCAAATAAACTCTGCTACTATCCTGAGATTCAAAATAGTTCGTGAATTTATCTCCTAAGTATTGAATAAATTGCTCACTATTGGCTTGTTCTATTAAGTATAACAAATTTTCTTGATAATCTTCCTTTTCTTTATCAAATATTTCATATAAAAGAATATTGCCAAAAATTTCTATACTTTTTAGCCATTCTACAAATTCATTATATAAATTAATACATAAACTATTAAGAGAATTAGATGGTCTTTGTAACATTTTATTCAACTCCATAACCCCCTCTCTCATCTCACATTCTTCTTCTGGGGGGTAAGTATATATATATACAGGAAAAAATAACAACCCTGTATCTGCATTTTTAAATTCCTTGTCAGAAAGTAATTCAAAAATTGCATTGATAGTATTAGAAATTTTCATTACTTTTTTTGAATATTAAACAATTAAAAAACCACTCATCATTATTTTTAGCAATGATGGTGCATAGTTCATCACTTGGTTGTATGGTGTTTATTTTATTAGACGAATAGATGCCCATTTGTTTAAAAAGTAAAATAGCCACCTGCGAGAGTTTATATTTTGTATTTTCGGAAATAATATCCAATTCATCTACTCCTAATTTTTGAGATAAAAAATAATTAAAATCATAGGTTTCTAAATGATTATCAAATATTTTCCATTTTTGATAAACGACTTCTATTGCAAACTCCGCTATAATAGAATAATATTTACATATTGCCAAAAAGAGTATAATTTTTCTGTCTGTATCTTGGGCTATATCTCTATAAAAACTAAGATATTCTGCGTTTAATTGCCTTAATCGTTTATCAATTACCGACTTTAGCTTCTTTTTAGATGATTCCGAATTAGTAGGGAGAACAAAATAGCTTACATCCTCTTCTCCTCTCATATAACTATTAACATCTTGTATTGATTCTATATAAATACTACTTTCTTCGTACAATAACCCTCCCGATGTGAAACTCAAATTATATTTCATACTTCTATAAATTTTCCAAACTGATTTTTCGCAAAATAATAAGAATATAACAGAAATCCGATTTAATGTATAATATTTTTCTTCATATTCAATAAAAATTCTTTTCCTTTTTCGGTAAGGTAATATTTTTGTTTGCTACTAGTAGGTTTGTCAGGAATTGTTAGAGCTACCCAACCTTGTTCAATAGCAGGATTGAGATAGATTTTTCTAAAATTTTCTCTATCCAATAAACCTAATTGCTCTTGCAATTCTTCTCTTGTGTGTTGTCTTGTGAATATTTTTAAAAGACTTAAAACCTGCTGGGT
>JAUMXI010000030.1 GCA_030529185.1 Flavobacteriaceae bacterium | reverse complement strand
TATTTCTCCATTTTCAAAAATTAAGGAATGATTGGGGAAATCCAAATCACTCAATCGTTTTAGTTCGGCAAAAGCTTTCTCTTCATCATCTATAAACATTCCTTTATTGCGAATTTGCTTTATGGAAACAACCTTTGCTTTGATGAAATTTCCATTTTGGTCTAACTGGATATCTAAAAGAGGAGCAATGCCGTTTTCTTTATCCAAATTAAACCTTCCATAAGTATTAAAATTCCCCAAACTATACGCAATGAACTTACCCTGATAAACCTCCACTGCACGAGTGATATGAGGCCCGTGCCCCAAGACAATATCCGCCCCTGAATCAATCATTTTATGGGCAAACAAATACACATCACCTCGGTTTTCTCCGTAGAAAAATTCCTCTTTTTTAGGCACTCGGGTGTGCTTTGTTCCCTCCGCTCCCCCGTGAAACGAAACGATAACAATATCCACCTCGTTTTTTAATTGCCTTACAATATTTTCAGCCTCAGAAATACGAAGTAAGGACTGCATACCCAAATTAGGAGCAAAGGCACAAAAAGCATATTTAATTCCCTCTTTCTCAAAAATTTCAAAAGGTTTTTCCTGATAACCCGCAAAATGGATATTTAATTCCTCTAAAATTTCCACCGTGCGTTTTTTCCCCTTTTCTCCAAAATCCATTGAATGATTATTCGCCACGCTCATCACATTAAATCCTGCCTCCTTAATGATTTGAGCATAACGCTCGGGCATACGAAAAGCATAGCAACGATGAGGCTCTTTGCCCTTGCATTTTTCAGAATTTCCGTAATCTAAAAATACCCCTTCCAAATTACCAAAAACAATATCGCCTTTTAGATATTCTTTTACAGCATCAAAACTATTTAGGCCGTCATCTTTGGGCAAAAATTCTTCCGAAGGAAATGCCGAACCTATCATTATATCTCCCACTGCCACAATACTTAAAGTATCTTTGGAAGGCAATATTTCTGGCTCTATTTCTTCCAATTTAGGGATAGTGGTTTGAGGCTTTTTCTCTTGACATGCCCCTAAACTCAACAAAACGAAAAGTATTAATATGATTTTCAATCTGATTAATTTTCGCAAAAATAATAAGATTTTTCATTCTCCTAAAATGATTTGTATCTTTGGCGTAAATAAAATGCAAATGAGAAATTATCTGAATAAAATCACCTTGATATGGGGACTTTTAGCCTCAAATATCGCTTTTACACAATACCTTAGTAATGCCGAAAATCTCAAAACTTTTGTTCAAAAATTAAAAGAAAATAAAGAAATCACCCAAATTCTGTTTTTAGGAGATTCTCACACTCAGGCCGACCATCTCACGGATTATCTTCGGAATAAATTTCAAACGAAATACGGCAATGCTGGGCGTGGTTTGGTTTTCCCTTACGCAGTAGCCAACTCCAACGGAGCGGAAGATTTCACTTCAGTTTCTAATCAAACTTGGGAGAATTTCCGTTTGGTTTATGAGCAAGATATTTTTGAGCAAATGGGAGCTTCGGGCTTCGTTATCGGTAATGATAAAGATAGTTTTTTAGAAATTCGTTTCAAAAATCCGCAAGATTATTTTAATAAAGTGGTGATTTTTAATGATGCTAAAATGGAGAATGAGACTTTCCATCTTTACGCTTCTTCACAATCGTTAAAAGACTTTATTTCTAAAAAATCTGAAAGAATTTCTTACCAAATCCAAGAGGGCGAAACTTACCCCGAATTGGCTTCAAAATTTTACACCATTACCACAAAATTAACGCAACTCAACGGAATTGCAATCCAAACACCCAAAGCAGGACAATGGATGAAAGCCGATAAAATCAACATAAATTACAACCCAGCGTTTGAAAATCACCTCAATTTAATTTCAGAAAATATTTTTAACGAAAACCGAACAGAAATAGATTTTTCTGCTCCCCAATCCTATTTATTATTCAGAACAAATGCAAGTAAAGGCAATGTTTTTTATGGTTTTCAGTTTTTAAACGATAAGAAAAATGGCGTGATTTTCAATACTGTGGGCGTGAATGGAGCCACTTATTCCGATTTTCTAAAATACCCTCTACAAACTCAACACCTGAAAAGCATTAAACCCGATATTCTCATCGTTGCATTGGGTACAAACGAGTCTTTAAGCCATATTTCAAAAGAAGAATTTCAAAATAAAGTTCGCCGAATGATTGAAACTTGGCAAGAAAAATCTTTGCCTATTTTGTTGATTTCGCCAACGGACAACAAACTTAAATCTCAAAAAGTGAAGGAAATCGCCACTTGGACAAGGGAAATTTCCATGGAAAAAAATGTTGCATTTTTAGATTTACACACCGCAATGGGAGGCGTAGGCTATTTCAGAAAGGCATTACAAAGAAAGGAGGCCAATGCAGACGGTGTTCATTTTCTAAAATCTGGCTACGAAAAACAGGCAGAAATCATTTGGCGAGAAATGGAAAAATTAATTTGTCAATAAAAAAGACCGCTTTATAAAGCAGTCTTTTTAGTTTAAATATAACTTTCAATAGGTTCGCAGGTGCAGACCAAATTTCTATCGCCGTAGGCATCATCAACACGAGAAACTGAAGCAAAAAATTTATGCTCTCTTACCCATTCCAGAGGATAGGCTGCTTTTTCTCGGCTATAAGGTTTGTCCCAAGCGTCAGAAACTACAACTTGCTCCGTATGAGGGGCGTTTTTCAAGACATTATTTTCTTTATCTGCCTTGCCTTCTGCAATTTCATCAATTTCTTTCTTGATGTTAATCAAGGCTTCTGCAAATCTGTCAATTTCCTCTTTGCTTTCGGATTCCGTAGGTTCTATCATCAAAGTTCCAGCCACAGGGAAAGATACCGTAGGTGCGTGGAAACCATAGTCCATCAATCGTTTAGCAATATCTCCTACCTCAATTCCGTGAGCTTTGAATGGTCTGAAATCCACGATACACTCGTGGGCAACCCGTCCATTTCCATTGCTGTAAAGAATAGAGTAATGCTCTTTTAAAACATCTTTTAGGTAGTTGGCGTTCAGTATAGCGTGTTCAGTTGATTTTTTCAGTCCTTTTGCTCCCAACATTTTGATGTAAGCATAAGAAATATTCAGCACCAAAGCAGAACCAAATGGAGCCGAAGAAACCGCATCAATCGCCTTTTCACCTCCTGTTTTAATCAATGGATTTGAAGGTAAAAACGGAACTAAATGAGCCGCAACGCAGATGGGACCAACGCCAGGACCTCCACCTCCGTGAGGAATGGCAAAAGTTTTATGTAAATTCAAGTGGCAAACATCGGCACCGATAGCCCCTGGACTTGTGAAACCTACTTGGGCGTTCATATTGGCTCCGTCCATATAAACTTGACCGCCATTAGCGTGGATAAGCTCTATAATATCCGTCACATTATCATCAAAGAAACCATAAGTAGAAGGGTAGGTAATCATAAATGCAGAGAGATTTTCCTTGTGTTGTTCCACTTTGGTTTTCAAATCTTCAAAGTCTATTTGTCCGTTTTCAAGGTTTTTTACCACGACTACTTTCAGCCCAGCAATTACTGCCGAAGCAGGGTTTGTTCCGTGAGCAGATTGAGGAATCAAAACGATATTTCTGTGCCCTTCGCCTTTGGATTTTTGATATTCTCTAATGACCATTAGCCCAGCATATTCTCCTTGAGCACCAGAATTTGGCTGTAAAGAAGCCCCTGCAAAACCTGTAATTTCCGCTAAATCTTTCTCTAATTCGGTGATGAGTTTTTCATAACCTTTGGCTTGTTCTTTCGGAACGAACGGGTGTATTCCGCCCCATTCTGCCCAAGAAAGTGGAAGCATTTCCGTTGCGGCATTGAGCTTCATTGTGCAAGACCCCAAAGAAATCATAGAGTGAGTTAAAGACAAGTCTTTTCTCTCCAATTTCTTCATATATCTCATCAATTCCGTTTCCGTATGGTATTTATTGAAAACTTCTTCCTTTAAAATTTCATCTCTTCTCAATAAATCTGCTGGAATGGCGATTTCTTCCTTAATTTCAATGTTAATGCTCTCTGCCTTTTTAAATTCAGCAAAGGCATCTGCTAATTTTTGAAGTTTAGCCAATGTAGTTGTCTCATTCAAAGCAATTCCTACAAAACCTTCCTCAAAGAAATTAAGATTGATTTTTTTGCTTTCCATCAAGGATTTTAAGGTTGATTTTTCGCTTTCACTTAATTTCACTCTAATCGTATCAAAATAAGCCTCTTCCTCTACTTCATAACCTAATTTTTTCAAAATATCTTTTAAAGCATTGGCCTTAAAGTGGATTTGGTCGGCGATGAATTCCAAGCCTTTCGCTCCGTGATATACGGCATACATTCCCGCCATCACAGCCAATAAAACCTGAGCCGTGCAAATGTTGGAAGTTGCCTTTTCTCTTTTGATGTGTTGCTCACGCGTTTGAAGTGCCATTCTCAAAGCTCTACCGCCATACATATCTTGCGAAACGCCGATAATTCTGCCAGGGATATCTCTTTTATACTCTTCTTTACAAGCAAAAAAAGCGGCGTGAGGTCCTCCGTATCCCATTGGAATTCCAAATCTTTGGGAAGTTCCCACCGCACAATCAGCACCCAACTGAGCAGGAGATTTTAATTTTACCAAAGACAATAAATCACAAGCCAAAACTACTTGAATATTTTGACCTTTTAAAGTATTGATAACGGAAGCATAATCCGAAATCACTCCTGTTTTAGCAGGGTATTGGAACAACGCCCCGAAATAAGTTTCATCTAAATTTCCATTAAACTCGCCTACAACTACCTCAATGCCTAATCCTTCTGCTCTCGTGATCAAAACGGCAATGGTTTGAGGCAAAACGCCATTAGAAACGAAGAATTTATTGGCTTCTGCTTTTTTCTGCTCTTTGGTTCTGTTGGAGAAAAACATATTCATCGCTTCTGCGGCTGCTGTTCCTTCATCTAATAGAGAGGCGTTTGCCAAAGGCAAACCGGTCAGCCCTGTAATCATCGTTTGGTAATTGAGCAATGCCTCCAATCTCCCTTGTGCAATCTCTGCCTGATAGGGCGTATAGGCGGTATACCAGCTCGGATTTTCCAAAATATTTCTCTGAATGGCAGAAGGCAAAATCGTATCGTGATACCCTAAACCAATGTAAGTGTCAAAAAGCTGATTTTCACTTGCCAAAGACTTAGAATGAGAAAGCATTTCATACTCCGATAAAGGTTCTGAAATGCTTAAATCTTGTTTTAATCTAATGTTGCTCGGAATGGTTTGAGCAATAAGTTCATCAATATTAGAAACGCCGATTTTTTTCAGCATCTCGTTTTTATTCGCTTCATTAAGACTAATGTGGCGATTCACAAAGCGTTGTGTATTCATAAGAAAGTTTAATATTTATTTGATTTAAAAAAATTATTAGCGTCGTAAAATTAAAACTTTTTAATCTTTTGCAAAAGAATTTTATTAATATTTTAAATTTTATTTGAAAAGGATTTCTAAATTTACGATATTTGAAGACTTTTTAGAATTTTATGCTCAATCAAATTTATACCAATAAAAGAACGGGAAGTGAGGAAAACACCAAAGTCTCCCGAACGGATTTCCAGCGGGATTTTGACCGAATTATTTTCTCGGCGGCATTCCGAAGATTGCAAAATAAAACCCAAGTTTTCCCATTGCCGGGGAGTGTTTTCGTGCATAATAGACTTACTCATTCCTTGGAGGTTTCTTCTGTGGGCAGGAGTTTGGGAAATTTAGCTGGAGAGTTTATCGCAGATTCCTTTGAAGAAAAATTAACCGAAGAAAGCAAGAATTTTTATTTGTATAATCTTCAAAATGTGGTGGCTGCGGCTTGTTTGTGCCACGATGTGGGAAATCCTGCGTTTGGGCATTCTGGAGAAGATGCCATCGCGAGTTATTTTGAGAGAAATGAGCATTTAAAATCTTTGATGAATGAAAAACAATGGGCAGATTTGGTTCATTTTGAAGGAAATGCCAATGCCATTAGGATTTTAACGCATCAGCAGAAAGGAAAAGATAAGGGAGGAATTCAATTAACGATGACTACTTTGGCGAGTATTGCCAAATACCCTTGTGAGGCGATTGCAAGGGATAAAAACTTTCTTCATCGTAAGAAAATCGGGTTTTTCCAGAGTGATAAAGCAACTTTCTCGGAAATTGCTCATTCTACTACGATGATTAAAGAGAATGACGAACCTTTGGTTTTCAAAAGACATCCTTTTGTTTGGTTGGTGGAAGCGGCAGATGATATTTGCTACAACATTATTGATATGGAAGATGCTCACCGATTAGGGATTATCTCATCAACCGATTGTGAGGGGCTTTTCTACGAACTTATTAAAAATACAAGCGAAAATTTAGAACGAATAGATAAGAAGTTGGCTTTACTCACCAATAAAAACGAACGGATTTCTTACCTCCGTGCCAAGGCGATTAACTCATTAATTAATATTTCTATTCAGCTTTATCAGGAGAATTTTGAGGAAATTTTGCAGGGGAATTGGGATAAGGGATTGCTGTCTGTTTTCAAAAATGAAAGTGAGGCTTTGCAACAGATAGAACGGTTTTCCATTGAGAAAATCTACAACCATAGAGCCGTGGTGGAGATAGAAAACGCGGGGTATAATGTAATGTACGAATTGCTTGACCACTTCATTCCGCCAATTATCAAGAAAGATTTGAAAAATTACGATAAAAAAGCCCTTCAACTTCTGCCAGAGCAATTCCGATATGATGGCGAATGTTATGAGAAAATTTTAGGCGTTTTGGATTTCGTTTCAGGGATGACGGACAACTACGCCACAGACCTTTACAGAAAAATAAAAGGAATAGATATTGGAATGACAATGTAGTTCTTGATTTTTTGTAACAAATTTAAAAAAGCAAATACTAATAGTTTAAACATTTAAAAATAATTTATTATTATGGGAATACTTGTATTAAGTTTTATTTTATTCATCGGGATAGTTATCTTTATGATGTCTTTATTCACCGTAAAACAAGAAACTGCGGTGATTATTGAGCGATTAGGAAAATTCCATTCCGTTCGCCACGCAGGGCTTCAGCTGAAAATCCCAGTTATTGATAGCATTGCCAGAAGACTAAACCTGAAAATCCAACAATTAGATGTGGTGGTAGATACCAAAACTTTGGACAATGTATTCATCACGATGAGGGTTTCGGTTCAATATCAAGTGATTAGACAGCAAGTTGCCGATGCTTATTATAGATTAGAAGACCCACATAATCAGATTACTTCTTATGTGTTTGATGTGGTTCGTGCCGAAGTTCCAAAGTTGAGATTAGACGATGTTTTCGTTAAAAAAGATGATATTGCGAATGCCCTAAAAGCGGAAATTCAGGAGGCTATGCAGAGTTATGGTTATGATATTATCAAGGCTTTGGTGACGGATATAGACCCAGATGAGCAAGTAAAACACGCTATGAATAGAATCAACGCTGCTGAAAGGGAAAAAACGGCTGCCGAATACGAATCAGAAGCACAAAGAATTAGAATCGTAGCGGTGGCAAAAGCAGAAGCAGAATCTAAAAAATTGCAAGGACAAGGGATTGCCGATCAGAGAAGAGAAATCGCCAAAGGTTTGGAAGAGTCTGTAAAAATGCTCAACAATGTGAATATCAATGCACAAGAAGCATCTTCATTGATTGTCGTTACTCAGCATTACGATACTCTTCATTCTGTTGGAGCGAATAACCGCTCAAATCTTATTCTCCTTCCGAATAATCCTATGGCTGCTAATTCTATGCTCAACGAATTAGTGACTGCAATGACCGCCGCCAACAAAATGGCAGAAGAAGACAAAAAAGGCTACCCTGCCCCACCGAAAGAACACACTCATTAAAAACAAAGAAGGCAACCTAAATTGGGTTGTCTTCTTTTATTAAATTAACTTTTATTTTTAATCATTGACGCGGAAACACTCCCAAGTATTTTCCTTGTAAATTTCTAAACATTTTAATGTCGTATTATAGAGCATCGTTCCCTCTTTTACATTTTGAAAAGTATCTCTTTCTTGTGTAGTAAATCTTGGAAAAAGCACTCCTTGTGGCGTTCCTTTAGGAAGTAAATCAAGTTTTGTTTCTCTCACATCCAGAGTAGCCAATGGTTCTTCTGTATTAATTCCTACTCTTCCGTCATAAGGATTATCGGGTTGCCTTCTCTTGGGTAATATTCTTATTGCATAATCTTCTACATCTCCTCTCAATAGTTGCCCACAAGGCTTATCTAAATTCGCTCCCCACCAATCTCCCTTCACTCTCATTCTAATATATTTATTCTTTACGGCTGTTTCGGGAATTCGTACATTATAAGTAAAAGACTCCTGATTTCTCCCCATACCTTCTTTGAACAGTCTTTCATTATCTTCAAAAACACCATTATCGTTATAATCTATCCAAGCGAGTACAACGAAACCGTTTGTCTTTCTTTTAAATAAAGTGAGGGGGATTTCTTTTCCTTCTTCAACATCTGTGTAATTAACGAAATTCTTACTCTGGCTATAATTAGTATAAAATTTTCCATTTCTGTATGCATCGGATTGGTTTCTAATATCTCCAAACGATACACCCGTAATGCCTATATCAAAATTATTATTAGCTTCATTTATACCTGGAATAGTACAAGTTGGGGTTAAATCTATTGTTTTTGCGTTTGCATCAGGCGGAATTGCTCCCAAAGACCTTGTAAGAATACCTTTTTGAGGCAGAAACAAAGCCAAAGCTCTATCTCTCTGCCCAGGAGTAAATTTTCTTGGAACATTAGAATACGCCATAATATTATGCTGACCACCTTGATACAGCGTTTGAGTACAAGGATTAATGGCATCTCTTCTTGGAGATTCTCCTATCATACTCTTGGTAGGTTCTGTATCACAAACCCTATCATTATCCTTGGTGCAGTCTGTATTATTAGGGCAATCACCACTGTTATACCCCACCCCATGAAAAGGATGTGCCAAGCCCAAAGAATGCCCAAATTCATGTGCTAAAGTAGTGTTTCCTTTTTGTTTTACTACCGAAGCCTTCATCATTGTTTTATAATTAGAAAAATGGTCTTCAGGTCCCGTTGCCCAGCCTAACAATCCGTGATTAGCTCTAATCCCATTAAAAGCAGTAATGATATAGATGTTATAATAATCCGTTTCTGGCCAATGTGGTGCTAATTTCAATATTTCTCCTCCGTTGGCACCTTTTCCATTAGCTCCATTTTTTATTCCATACTGGCTGTAGCCTTGTATATGTCTTGCATCGTAACGGATAATTCCATTGGTTGGCAAATAATTAGGATCTCTTTTGGCTAAAAGCAATCTAAAAGGCATTACAGTACCTCCATAAGGAGCATTTTCCTCTGGGAAAAAGCCATTTCCGTAAGTTGTAGCATAAATGGCATTGGTATCATTTATCCACCTGATGACCTCCTCATCTGTTAGTTTTACTCCGGCATTCTCTTTATCATCAGATTCAATAATATGAACCACAATAGGAATATCATAAATTTTCCCTTGATATTTAGCAGAATTGCTCATTTCTTCAAAACGCCCTATTGGAAAATCCCCACCAAAACCATGCTTCTTTAGTATTTTTTCTACTCCTTTTTCTTGAAGTTCTTTATTGATACGCTCTCTTCTAATCTTATTCTCCGGAAACTGCTCATCTAATTCTTTCTGCATTTCTTCAAACCCACAAAAATATTGTCCAAAAGAAAATAACGAAGTAAATAAAAAGCAATATATAAAAACTCTCCTCATATATATTTTTGTTTAAATAGCTCGCGAAATTACTACATTTTTTATGCCAATCTGTTATTATTTGGCGTTTTTTTTAAAGGAAAGCATAATTTCCTTAAACATAATTTTCTTAACTTTGCAAAAATTATTGATAATAAAATGAGTAGAGAGAGAAAAGGTTTTTCGGGAAGAGGAAACTCCAACGGGCGAAACAATCGTACAGAGAGAGGTAGCACTTCTAATGGAAGAGGAAAATTTAAAGGAGAAAAAAGTTTTTCCCCTAAAAAAAGATACGAGAGAAACTCACCCGAGCAAGAAGATAAAGCAAAATCTTTCATTCTGAAAAGAAGATTAGAGAAAATTAATAAGCAAGTTGAAAAAGATACAATTAGGCTAAATAAATACATCGCTAATTCTGGAATTTGTAGCAGAAGAGAAGCCGACGAACTCATAGCACAAGGACTGGTGGAAGTCAATGGAAAGGTAATTACAGAAATGGGCTACCAAGTTCAAAAAACGGATAGAGTAGTTTTTGACGGGCAGGGAATCACCCCAGAAAAACCTGTATATGTTCTACTTAACAAGCCAAAAGGCTATATTTCTACTACAAAAGATGAGAAAGCTAGAAAAACCGTGATGGATTTGGTAGCGAATGCTTCACCGTATCGCCTATTCCCAGTAGGGCGATTGGATAGACAGACGACAGGTCTTATTTTATTAACCAACGATGGGCATTTAACAAAAAAATTAACTCACCCTTCTTTTGGCGTGAAAAAAATCTATCATGTGACTTTGGACAGAAAACTAAGCACTGAGGATTTACATAAAATTGCTGACGGAGTGCGTCTAGAAGAAGGAATTGCCGAAGTAGATGCCATTTCTTTCATTGAAGGAAAACCAAAAAACGAAGTAGGAATAGAGATTCACATCGGTTGGAATCGTGTGGTAAGAAGGATTTTCAAAAAACTAGGCTACGAGGTAGAGGCATTGGATAGAGTGATTTTTGCAGGTCTTACAAAGAAAAACATCAAGAGGGGGCATTGGCGAATTTTAACAGAAATGGAAGTCAATAACCTCCGAATGCTTTAAAATTTCCTCAACCCAAATAAAAATCTTATCTTTGTGAATGAATTTGGCTGCATAGTTTAATGGATAGAACTACGGATTTCGGCTCCGTCAGTGAGGGTTCGAATCCTTCTGCGGCTACAAAATAAAAAAACACTCTTAAATTATTAAGAGTGTTTTTTGTTCTTCCTCATTTTCCTCCACTCCCAAGGAGCAATAGGTTTTTTCTCACTCCAAATCCCTACTTTTCTTTTCCGAGCGGAGTTTTCCAATTGGGCGTATTCCTTACTTTTAGAATACTTTTTAAAATGCCAAGCCAAACCTTGTTTTACCAGCTCTTGATTGACATTCAAATTTCCAACGAATACCTCTCCTATAATTCTTCCATTTCGGTCTTTTTTACCATTGTGTTTGATGCCGACTAACCTCCCAAAACACAAGTCAGAGGCATATTGCTTGGCTTTCGTTCCAAAGGCTTGTCTTTTCTCTGGGCAGTCTATATGGGCTAATCTCACCGTAATTTCTCGTTTTTGATAAAGCACTTTAAAGGTATCTCCATCTTTCACCGCTGTGATTTTCCCTAAAAATTCCAAAGGCTGTGCCCCCAACATCAGCACAAAAAATACGAAAACAAACTGAATAAGAAGTTTCATTTAGAATATGTATTAAAATGCAAATTTACACATTCTCTTTTTTATTCCTCCACATATTCTTTTACAGGAACTACGGTATCAAACGCACCTACGAATCGTAAATTTTCATAAGTTGGTTTGCCTGTATAAGCCAATGAAGCATCTTCATAATACTTAAATTTCAGCACTGCGTCATTCATTAATGCTCCATTAAATAAACCTAACTTTTCCAATAGTTCAAAATCTTTCACCTCAATTCCCGTCACTTTTTTGAATAGTTCGGGTTCTAATAAAGTAATTACATCTCTTAGCGTTTGCTCTCTATGCTCCGAGAGATACATAAACACAGGGATTCTTGTAGCAAATTTGATGAGCTTCTCCTGAATTTGTTTTCTTTTGCTTTTGTATTCTTTTTCCTCTTCTGTTAGTTCTTTTTTAGTTTGAGCATCTATTTCATTCCTCTTAGCAACGGCTTCTTTCTTAATTTCTTTTACCTTTTCAGACTTGTTGATGATGGTTTCTATATCTTGGCTCAAACTACGGAAGCCCTCTATATTCTCCAAAATCTCTAATGCTTGGGGATTATTCAGAAGTTTTTGCAGAGTCACATTATCTACATTTACCAAAAGAGCGGATTCCCAACGCCTCGCTAATAAAGTAGCTGAAGTTCCACTTGTAGCAATTTCCAAAACATCCATAGCGTTGATTTCTTTCATACTACTTCCATCGTAAGCAAGAATAGGCAAGAAACTTATCAATTCTGCTATTTTTTCCTCTGTGGTAGCATCAAGATTGATGTTGAGTTTTTCAGAATAAGAAGCTACTTGCTTCAAGGCTCTGTTTGGTGAGAAATCAAATACATAGCATTCGTGTTTAACGATTTCTCTTTGGTTCGGATTGTCTTTATTAGGGTTTTTTATTTCCCAAGGCGTTTGCACACGGAAAATAGACTGAAAATAAGTCTCTGGGCTGGAGGAGTTTCTCAACATTAAAATCCCTGACCACGGAGCCACCGAAACGCCCGTTGTTAATTTACCACAAGAAAGCGTAATGGTCTTGGTTTTCAGAGGTTCGCCCATTGCTTTTTTTACAGGCACTAATGCTTCAACACCTATTCCTGCCTCTGCTCCTGCACAAACAACGATATTGTAATCATTAAAGAATTTGTTTTGAGGTTGTTTCAAAAGGTTTGCCATTGCGTAGCAAGAAGCCACATTGGGCAAGAACCAAAAAGTATGTTGTAAGATGCCCAACAATCTACTATCTGCAAAAGGCATTGGTGGTTTTTTCTTTCCTTGTTTTAGGTCAGATTCTATCGTTCCGAGAAATTGCCCTCGGATAAGGTTAAGCCATTTTTGCACCTCATCTTCATATTTAAAGACTGCTTTTTTGCCTCTTCCTTCGGCGGAGAAAAACTCATTAAGGTCAAACTCGTTAAACTCGCCTTTGGTAGCGATGTGCTGTATCTCATCAGGGAGTTGATAAGTCATCATCACCATTCTTGGGAGCGAAGCATAGGGGTTATTTTCGCCTTGCCACTCCGTTTTGGCTTTTTGTTCGTCGGAATAAGTCCAGTTAAAAATTTGCTCTTCTATAAATTCTCCGTTGGCAATCGCACGGAAGGGCGTCCCTGAAAGATAGAGATAATGCCTTGTAGTAATGGGCAATAGCTCTTCATCAAAATAGCTAAAATCTTCCGTTTCGCCTAAATCTTCCTTCTCTAATTCTTTTTGCTCTTGCTCTATGCTTTTTATTTCCTTTGCTTCTTCTTTACCGAAAAGGTCTTTGGATTTATCTCGCCACGCCCCGAAGTGGTATTCATCAAAAATCACACAATCCCAATCTTGGTTATGCACCCATTCGTTTTGGGCTTTGATTCCTCCTGTTTTGGGATCTTTCCCCAATACATCTTGAAATGAAGCAAAGAACACGAAAGGCTTATCTTGGTTTATGTCTTTAGGTTGTAAATCTTCTTCTTTATTGGAGACAAATTGCCAATCTTTAAAATCTATATGAGATTGTAAGTCCTCTCGCCACGCACTAAGCACGGCTGGTTTAAAGGTCAAAACCAAAACTTTTTTCCAGCCCATTTTTAGAGCTAACTGATAGGCGGCGAAAGTCTTCCCGAAACGCATCTTGGCATTCCAAAGAAAGTGCGGAATTACGCCATCTTTACTCGCTTCCGTGAAGTATCTTGCCGTTTTCTCTACGGCTTCTTTTTGCTCTGGTCGCATTGCGAAATTTGCCGTGCGATTTTCAGTGTTGATGATGCCCTCTTTCTCTGCCAATAGCACGGCTTTTACATCTTCCAAACTACAACGGAACCACTCTCCGTTTTCGCGGATAAAACCTTTTTTCTCCAGTCTTTTATGGATTTCGTGGTCAGTGAAGAAGGAGCTATCTTTTCTTGTTGCTACTTCCTCCAAAACCACCTCCCAAGACTGGTGGGGCGTTTTCGTTGGGTATTGCTCTGCTACTCTCTCTGATGCAGTTTTTGTGGTATAGCCTACTTTTAGACAGCCCTCAAATCGCTCGTCTTTGTAAGCGTAAATTTTGGGGATATTATTTTTTGGAAACATTTTTTTTATTTTAATAGTTAGATAATTTTTTTTATACTTTGGCAAAGGGGGGCAAGGCTTTCCTACA
>JAUMXI010000006.1 GCA_030529185.1 Flavobacteriaceae bacterium | reverse complement strand
TGAAAGTTCTGATTTGAAAAAAATAGAGAGTTCTTTTGATTTATTATTTAAAAAAGTACAGCCCTTATCTCTCGTGGGAGAGCGTCTTACTTTATCTGTTCCGAGTAATTTTTATAAGGAATATATAGAGAATTATTATCTACCTTTGCTCTCTCCAGCTCTTAAAAAATATATTGGTAGAGGGGCAAAATTATTCTATTCTGTAGCAGAATCTACCTTAAAAAAAACAGAGCCAGAAACGCCTAAAACTTCGGCATCGGTGCCTTTAATTCAGGAGGTAAGACCACCTGTAAAGCAAGGCGAGGTGAGAAATCCGTTCGCTGTGCCAGGAGTGAAAAAAGTAAGCGTAGAATCCAATCTTAATACAGCTTTAAGTTTTGATAATTTTATAGAAGGAGAGAGTAATAAATTTGCTTCTACAGTAGCGAAAACTATTGCTGCAAGACCTGGAGAAACGGCGTTTAACCCGTTGTTTATCCACGGAGGAGTAGGAGTAGGGAAGACCCATTTAGCACACGCTGTAGGGCTGGAAGTAAAAAATAAATTTCCAGAAAAAATTGTATTGTATCTTTCTTCGGAGAAGTTTATTCAGCAGTTTGTAGCCGCTGCAAAATCTCAAAACAAAACAGATTTTGGTAATTTTTACCAAATGGTAGATGTTTTGATTATTGATGATATTCAGTTCCTTTCTGGGAAAGCCGCAACGCAGGATATGTTCTTCCATATTTTTGATCACCTTCACCAAAATAAGAAACAGATTATCTTGACTTCTGATAAAGCTCCTGTGGATATTCAAGATATTCAAGAAAGAATTGTTTCTCGTTTTAAATGGGGGCTTTCGGCGGAAATCAAATCACCAGATTTCGGAACAAGGAAAAAAATTATTACCGATAAACTTCATAGAGATGGAATCGTTTTGCCAGAAGAAATGATTGATTTTCTCGCATCGGAGGTCAAATCCAATGTGAGGGAACTCATCGGAGTGATTAATTCTGTTATTGCACACTCTATGATTTATAAATCCGATTTGAGTCTTGATTTGCTTAAAGAAGTCATTAATAAAATAGCCAATAACCAAAAGAAAACTATTAATATAGCTCATATTCAAGAGGTTGTGTGCGATTATTTCGGTATTCGTAAAGAGCATTTGCTTTCCAAAACGAGAAAAAGAGAAATTGCTTTGCCGAGACAGTTGGCGATGTATTTTTCAAAAGAATATACTTCGGCTACTTATGCAAGAATAGGCGAGGAAACGGGAGGCAAAGACCATACAACGGTAATGCATGCTCATAAAACAATAATAGACCAGTCCAAAATGGATAAAGATATAAAGAAATATATTAAAGATTTAAAGGAAAAAATTTTTGCGTAGAATCAAATTGTTTTTTTCTCATAATTGAAGGAATTTTTTAAATTTGGGTTTAAGAAATTCCTTTTTTAATTTTTTTTAAATGACTTCATTTGATTTAATTATTGACGATAAAGAAAGCCTTGATTTAGAGGAGTTAATGTTCAATGTTGAGAATAAAGAAGCTGTTTCTCAAGTAATAAAAGAGCATCAGTATCTGTCTGAATTACAGCAATATGGCTTGGAAGTGGATAATAAAATTCTGCTTTACGGCTATTCTGGTTGTGGGAAAACTGCTACAGCAAAGGCAATAGCCAAGGCTCTGAACAGAAAAATATTAATTCTAAATCTAACCAATTTTGTATCCTCTAAAATAGGAGAAACAGGGAAAAATTTAAAGGCTATTTTTGATAAAGCCGAGAGAGAACAAGCGGTATTGTTTTTAGATGAGTTTGACCAAGTGGCGAAAATGCGAGGAAATGACGATAAGGATGTGGGCGAAATGAGGCGTTTGGTCAATACATTGATTCAGTTGATAGATTATTTTCCCAAAAATGCCCTTTTGATAGCAGCGACCAATCACCCAGAATTGATAGACACAGCTTTGATGAGAAGATTTCAACTAAAATTGAAATACGAAATGCCCACAAAAGAGCAACTTAATGCTTATTATGATACACAACTTAAAACTTTCCCTGAGCGTTTTCAAAAGATTGAGAGAAAATATGGAATTTCTTACGCAGAGGCACAAGATTATGTTCGTACATTAATGAAAAGATTGATAATAAAAGAGTTAGAATCCAAAAAATAAAAAAATATGAATCATATTGCACAAAATATTTCCGTTATTAAAAATAGAATAATAGAGGCTTGTAAAAAATCAGGGAGAAATCCCGATGAGGTTAAGCTTTTATTGGCTACGAAAACTGTTGAGGCAGAGGGAATTAAAAAAGCCTTTGAGGCAGGGGAAACTTTAATGGGGGAAAATAAAGTTCAAGAATTGAAATCTAAATACGAAGAATTGAAATCTGTGCCTCACACCAAGCATTTAATTGGGCATTTGCAGACCAATAAAATAAAAGATGTTTTAAAGTGCGATGTGGCGTGTATCCAAAGTTTGGATAGATGGGATTTGGCAGAAAAACTTCAACAACGCCTTGAATACGAGGGGAAAACGATAGATGTTTTAATTCAAGTAAATACTTCTTATGAGGAAAGCAAATTTGGTTTAGCTCCTAAAGAAGTTGTTGATTTTGTAAAGAAAGTTTCAACTTTGGATAGATTGAAAATCAAAGGTTTAATGACAATTGGGCTATTCAGTGCCGAGGAGGAAAAAGTGAGAAAATGTTTCCAATTATTAAAGAGCATTCAGCAGGAAATTATGGATAAAAATATCCCCAATGTAGAAATGAAGGAGCTTTCTATGGGAATGAGTGGCGACTTGGAAATAGCCATTGAAGAGGGTTCAACGATGATCCGAGTAGGCACAGCAATTTTTGGCGAGAGAATTTATCCCGACAGCCATTATTGGAATGAAAATTCGCCGAAAGGATAAAAAAATCGTTAAGATGTATTAAAGTATCATAAACTTTATAGTAGCAATGAGGAATTTTTTAAATTTGAAAAAGTTTAGAGATTCCTTATTTTTTAATAAAAAAATTGAATTATGTTATTTCTTATACCGGCTTATTTATCGGAGCAATCGCCGTTGGAATATTTCGCCCCAGCGGTGAAGGAATATATTTTGAAAACGGATTATTTCTTTGTGGAGAATGAAAAAACCGCACGAAAAGTCATTAAATTTTTTGCTCCTGAGAAAAAACAATCGGACTTGAAATTATTTCTTTTGGATAAATATTCTGAAACTTCCGATTTGAAGGAAGCACAAGACTTGATGAAAAAAGGCGTGGATTTTGGGCTGTTGTCCGAAGCGGGGTTGCCTTGTATTGCCGACCCAGGGAATATTATGGTAAAATGGGCTCATCAAAATCAAATCAAAGTAGTGCCGATTAATGGTCCGAGTTCTATTATTTTAGCCTTGATTTCCAGCGGGTTCAATGGTCAGCAATTTACCTTTAATGGTTATTTACCGATTGACAAAGCAGAAAAGAAGAAGAAAATTCTTCAATTAGAAAAACAGGTGCGAGATACGGGATATACCCAGATTTTTATGGAAACGCCTTATAGAAATCAGCAACTTTTGGAGGATTTGTGCAGTTATCTTTCACCGAATAGTCTTCTATGTGTGGCAGCAAATATCAATTCGCCAGAGGAGGAAGCCATTAAAACCCAGAGTGTTAAGGATTGGAAAAAATCTCGACAGAATTTACATAAAATTCCTGCTATTTTTATTTTGGGGAAATAATGAGAAGTGCGATTATTATTTTTTCGTTGATTTTCACTGCATTTTTTGTTTCAGCACAAGAGATGCAAGGCGTGGTGCTTACCGAAGAGGAATTTCCGATGGAGAATGTTCTGATTATCAATATGAAAACAGGCGAAAAACATTATACCAATAGAGAAGGGAAATTCAGTTTTTCTGCAAAACTTTCGGAGGAAATTCGGTTGGTGAAAAAGGGCTACGATAGAATAACTTACATCATTAAAAATTCGGATTTTGGACAAAGATTATCTTTTAAAATGAAAAAATCTGAAATTCAGGTAGATGAAGTGGTGATTACCAAAGTATCCAAAGCGAAAATGGAAAGTCTACAAAAATCTCTCGGAGTGCCACAAGTCACTTGGAAAGTGCGAGAGAAAGGGAAAGCATATACCGCGAAAGATGCTTTATTACCGTTGTTGATGGGAGGGGTGAATATTCAAGCACTCAATGATTTGGCTACGGGAGAATCAAGAAGAAGGAGAAATCTATACCAATACGAAGATTTTCAGGAAAAGGTTGATTGGATAAAAAAGCAATTTGGAGTTGAGTTTTTCATAGAAAAAGGCATTCCCGAAGAGCGAATTTCGGAGTTTATTGGCTTTGCGATAACGGAAAAATCGGAGATGGATCAATTGATTAAACGGAAAAATTTTAACGAAATAGAGAAAAGGTTAGAGAGTGTTTTGCCGATTTATTTAGAACGATTGAAAGCGAATTAGTATTTTTGCCTTGTGTAAAAAATAAAATATAATGGCAAAAATTTTAAAAATATATCCCGAAAACCCACAAGAAAGGCAAATAGAAGAGGTGGTAGAGGTTTTGAAAAAAGGCGGAATTATCGTTTATCCATCGGATACGGTGTATGCTTTGGGGTGCGATATTAACAATGTGAAAGCAATGGAACGCTTGGCACAGCTGAAAGGATTAAAGTTGGAAAAGGCTCGTTTTTCTATTATTTGCAATGATTTGAGCCACCTTTCGGAATTTACAAAGCCCATAGAAACGGCAACTTTTCGTTTGTTGAAGAGTAAATTACCAGGGGCTTTTACCTTTATTTTGGAGGCGAATAAAAACCTGCCTTTGGCGTATAAAGGACACAAAACCATTGGAATACGCGTTCCAGACCATTCCGTTCCGAAAATGATAGTGGAAAAGTTGGGCAATCCTATCGCTTCCACTTCTATTAAAGACGATGAAGATGATTGGGCGGAATACATTTCAGACCCAGAGCTCATTGCTGAGAGATTTGAAAAATCGGTAGATTTGGTGATAGATGGTGGTTGGGGCGATGTACTGGCTTCTACCATTGTGGATTTAACTCAAGGAGAACCCGAAATTTTACGACAAGGAAAAGGCGAATTGTAAATAAAAATTTAAATATAAAAAAAGGAAATATCTTTTTTCTATTTTTGTAGATTCAATAAAAATATTTTATAAATGATAAGACTTATAACTTCTCCTGCGAAATTGATGAATATTAGCAATAAAACTAAATTCTTAACGCCATCTACACCGCAATTTATAGAAGATTCTGCATTGATTCAATCTTATTTAAAGGAAAAATCGCCACAATTTTTATCTGAATTGATGGAACTTTCTATGAAACTTGCTGATGAAAACTGGGAGAGAAATCAAAATTGGAAAAAAAATCCAAATGATGATGAGGCTACTTCGGCACTTTTTGCCTTTACAGGAGAAGTGTATAGAGGTTTGGACGCCAATACATTAGATGAAGATGCGGTGCAATATCTACAAGAGCATTACAGAATTTTGTCGGGGCTTTACGGACTTTTGAAACCATCGGACAAGGTGATGCTTTATCGTTTGGAAATGGGAAGAAAATTCCAGTTTGAGCATTATAAAAATCTATATGAATTTTGGAGTGAAAAAATTACCGAGCAATTAAACTCCGAAGTTGGAGAAAAGGATTTCATTCTGAATTTGGCGAGTAATGAGTATTTTAAGGTGGTTAATAAAAAGCAATTGAAAGCCAAAGTAATTGATTTTGAATTTTATGAAATGAAATCTGGGAAGCCTAAAACTATAGTGGTTTATACCAAGCACGCTCGCGGATTGGTGGTTCGTTTTTGTGCTGAAAATCAAGTGAAAAACTTGGAAGAAGTAAAGGCATTCAATTACGAAGGTTATATTTTAAGTGATGAGCTTTCCACTGAAAACAAATTGGTGTTTTTAAGATAAAAGAAAAAAAGGAATAGAAAACTCTATTCCTTTTTTAGTCCATTATTGCTACCACTCTTGCTGGGGCAGCGGAAGCGTTTTTTATTTTGAGTGGAAATACAGCCACTTTAAAACCTTTGGAGGGAAGTTGTTTTAAATTTACCAATTGTTCTATATGGCAATATTCGTGCTCTTGTCCTACCAAATGAGCTTCCCAGAAAACCTCATTGTTGTTGGTTTCTTTGGCTTTTTGCACCTGATGTTTTAGAGGTAAATCAAATCCCCATTGGTCTATTCCCATTACTTTTACACCTTGTTGTATCAGCCATTTTGTAGCCTCTGCACTCATTCCCGTTCCCTTGTTTGGGTATTCTGGCGTCCCTGAAAATTGGTCTCTATCTGTGCGAATAAGCACTATGGTGTTAGGCTCAATTTGGGCATCAATGCGATGAAGTTCATTTTGAATATCCTCCAACGAAATGATTTCTAAATCTTTTTTATGGGACATATCCAAAACAATACCATTGCCATAGCACCATTCCAATGGAATTTCATCTATGGTTTTTGCTTTTTTACCTTCGCAAATTGGGCTATAATGCCACGGTGCATCAATATGAGTACTTGCATGAACGCCCATAGAAACGATTTTATCATCTGCCCAGCCAATAAAATTTTTAGGAAATAATCTTTTCGGAAGTCCCAAAAACAACCTTATCAACCAATGGCTTCGTTGGTGAGAAAAGTGTTTGATTTTTATTCGCATAAACCAAGGGTCTTTTGGGTTGTGTTCAATCGTTTTAGATAAATCAATTATTTTTGCCATAAATCCAAATTTTACGCAAAAATACTCTAATATTAGGCATTCTCCAAGAGAATGAATCTTCAAAAAGTCTTACTGATACAAAATCAGCGATATAAAATTAATCTAAAAATAATTTTTTTCATTAAGGAAAGTTTATGATAAATCTCATTAAAGTTGATTAAAATAATTGAAATAAAAGTTTTATTTTTGGGCTATGGAAACAAGACGATTTTTAGACTCAACTTATCTTAAAACTCCTGCTCAATCAGGATTATCAGAGGAGGAAACACTACGAAAAGTTTATGATTTGGCAAAAGAAGCAGTGGAATGCGGAATGTTTGCCGTGATGATTCGCCCTGAATATGTAAAACAAGTAAAAGAATTTTTGGCAAAACAAACTCCTAATCAAGTGAAAGTAGGCACAGTGATTGGCTTCCACGAAGGAACGGCAAGTGTTGCTGATAAACTAAACGAAGCCCAAAAAGCCATAGAAGACGGAGCTGATGAATTGGATTTTGTAATTAATTACGACGCTTTTAAAAAAGGAAATGTAGAACTTTTAAAGTTTGAATTTTTAAAAGGAACGGAGCTTTGCCTAAAAAATAACAAAATTGCAAAATGGATTATTGAAATTGCAGCCTTAACGGATGAGCAAATCACCAACATTACTAAAAATATTTTGAGATGGGCAAAAATTAGTTTTCCAGAAGAACAATTGCCGAATATTTTCGTGAAATCTTCCACAGGGTTTTATCAGACAGAAAATGGAAAGCCCAACGGAGCTACAAAGGAAGGAATTAAGATAATGCTGGATAATGCTGGGGAACTTTCCGTAAAGGCGGCAGGTGGTGTGAGAACTCCCGAAGAAGCACAAGAGATGATTAAAATGGGGGTGAAAAGAATTGGCACTTCATCTGCTAAAGCATTACTGGGAGAAGGTGAAGCAAAAGGAAATTATTAGAAATAAAAAAGTCAGGGCTGAAATCCTGACTTTTATTTTATAAACCTTTGAATTGTTCCAATGTTCTGATATCATTTTCAAAAAACATACGAATGTCAGACATTTGGTAAAGAAGCATTACAATACGCTCAATTCCCATCCCAAAAGCATATCCGCTGAATTTGTCAGGGTCAATATTTACATTTTTCAGTACGGCAGGATCTACCATTCCACAACCCATAATTTCTAACCAACCTGTTCCTTTGGTGATTCTGTAATCCGTTTCAGAATTCAAGCCCCAATAAACATCAACTTCTGCACTTGGTTCCGTGAAAGGGAAATACGAAGGTCTCATTCTTATTTTAGATTTTCCGAATAGTTCTGTTGTAAAGAACTGAATCGTTTGTTTTAAATCAGCAAAGGATACATTTTCATCAATATAAAGCCCTTCTATTTGGTGAAAAATACAGTGCGAACGCGAAGAAATAGCCTCATTTCTGAAAACCCTCCCTGGCGAAAGAATACGGATAGGGGGTTGATTTTCCTCCATATGTCTAATCTGGACTGAAGAAGTGTGCGTTCTTAGTAAAATATCCGGATTTTGCTCAATGAAGAAAGTGTCTTGCATATCTCTTGCTGGGTGATATTCAGGGAGATTAAGGGCGGTAAAGTTATGCCAATCATCTTCTATTTCAGGACCATCAGACACGGCAAAACCAATAGATTTGAAAATTTCAATAATTCTATTTTTTACTAGATTAATAGGGTGTCTGCTCCCTAATTCCAAAGGAAAAGCGGGACGAGTAAGGTCTTCTTTTCTTGTATTGATTTGTTCAGGAGAATTTTCCTTTAATTCCTCTAATTTTGTTGCAATGCTTTGTTTTAGCGTGTTGATTTTCTGTCCGTATTCTTTTTTCTGTTCATTAGGTACGGATTTAAATTGTTCAAACAAATCGTTTAGAATTCCTTTCTTTCCATTGAATTTTATTCTGAATTGCTCAATTTCTTCCTTGTTATTGGAGTGAAACTGGCTTACTTCATTTAAAAGTTCGTCAATTTTTGTAAGCATTTTTCTTCTATTAATCCTGCAAAAATACAACTTTTAAGAATTTTGGCAAAATACATAGACTCTAAAAACAATAAAAAAACCTATCTCTACCTTGTTTGTAGAAATAGGTTTTGTAGATTAACAATTAAAACTTTAAAAAATGAAAAAATTATTTTCTAAGTTTGGCTTTGAGATTGATTTGTAAAGTCATCTCATTTTTAATCACGCCGTTTTCTATTGGAGATTGAAATTCTACCCCAAAGAGCGTTCTATCAATATCTGTTGGTTCTGTTGAAAGGCTAATTTGTTCTCCATCAATAGAAAGATTAGCATTAAAGCTAACGGATTTTGTCGTTTCTTTGATGGTTAGATTTCCTTCAACAGTGCTGTTGTAGTCTCCTTCTGTTTTTGGTGTAATTTTGGTAATTTCAAAAGTCGCCGTTGGATATTTTTCTACATTGAAGAAATCCACACTTTTTAGATGTCCATCAAGTTTTTCAGACGCTTCTTTATTATCTGCTAAGTCTGTGTTTGCCAAAGAATGCATATCTGCAACGAACTTCCCTGAAACGATTTGATTGTCTTTCACGCCAATTTCCCCTTCTGAAAATTTCAGCGTTCCGAAATGGCTGGTTTTCTCAGATTTAAAGATTTTATAACCTTTCCAATCTATATTACTCAATTCTTTATCAACATCAAAGAGCGTGGCATCAGTTATTTTTTCTACTTGTTGAGCTTCCTTGTCAGAAACATTGTCTTTCTTGCAAGATTGAAGCGTAAATGAAACGCCCAAAACAATTGCAAGAGCTATAAGTCTTGATTTTAAAACTTTGTTTTTCATTGTTTTATGCTTTTTTTACAAATTCAGATTTTAATCCCATTGAGCCAAATCCATCAATTTTGCAATCAATATTGTGGTCGCTATCAAAATTTAAACGGATGTTTTTTACTTTTGTTCCTGCTTTTACCGGCTTTGGAGCTCCTTTTACAGGCAAATCTTTGATAACGACTACCGTATCGCCGTTTTGCAACTCATTCCCGTTAGAATCAAAAATTTTATCTCCACTATTAGCCGATTCTTCCGCTGGATTCCACTCGTGGAAGCATTGCGAACAAGCCATTAAATCTCCATTTTCGTAAGTATATTCCGAGCTACATGCTGGGCAAATTATTGTATCACTCATTTTAATTTCTGTATTTAATAATTGCAAAGGTAATGAATTAAGATGAAATATAAAATTAAGATAATATTTTAGATAAGAGATAATTTAAAATATTCTACTTTTGCACTAAATTTTAAAACTAAATGGAATTAATACACAGAAACCTCCTGATTGGCATTCACGATGCTTTGCAAGAAACATTTTTTCAAGAAAGAAAATATGCAGATAAGGTTTTAGAAAGGTTGTTGAAAGCGAATAAAAAATGGGGAAGTGCCGACAGACAAGTGGTTTCGGAGATTTTTTACGGAATTGTTCGCTGGAAAAAGCGTTTGGAATACTATATTGGCGAGGGGGCAAAACCTTCTAATTTATACAAGATAATTTTGGCGTATTTGCTTTGGACGGACACGCATTACAAAAAATTTGATGAGTTTGAGGGAATTAAAATCGCTGATGTTTTGGCTAAATTAAAAAAAGGAACATTCCCTACAAAAGCCATAGAGCATTCTATACCAGATTGGTTGGCGACTACTTTGGAAGCGGAATTAGGCGGAAAATGGGAGCGAGAAATGAAAGCAATGAACGAACAAGCTCCTGTGGTTTTGAGAGCCAATACTTTAAAAATTTCCGCAAATGAGTTGGTAGAGGTTTTAAAGGAAGAAGGAGTAGAAGCCGTTGCGTTGAGAGATTACCCTGATGCTGTGCAGTTGGTGGAGAAAAAAAATGTGTTCCTAACCTCGGCTTTTAAGGAAGGTTTTTTTGAGGTTCAAGACGCTTCTTCACAGAAAATTGCCGAATTTTTAGAGGTGAAAGAGGGAATGCGTGTGGTAGATGCTTGTGCGGGAGCAGGGGGGAAAACCCTTCATTTGGCTGCGAAAATGAAAAATAAAGGGCAAATCATCGCTTTGGACATTCATCAATGGAAGTTGGCAGAACTCAAACGCAGAGCAAAAAGAGCTGGGGCTTTCAATATAGAAACGCGATTGATAGAGGATTCTAAAACCATCAAAAGGTTGCACAATACGGCAGATAGACTTTTAATTGACGCACCTTGTTCAGGCTTGGGGGTTTTGAAAAGAAATCCTGATAGCAAATGGAAAATAGATGAAGATTTCATTAATCGAATAAAAACCGAGCAAGAAAATATTCTTCAAAATTATGCTAAAATACTGAAGAAAGGTGGAATGATGGTGTATGCCACTTGTTCTATTTTACCTTCCGAGAATGAAAAGCAAGTGCAAAAATTCTTAGCCAATAATCCCGATTTTTCTTTGTTAAAAGAAGAAAGTATTATGCCAAGTAGGGGATACGATGGTTTTTATATGGCTTTGATAAAGAAATAACATCAAATTTTTAAGTTTTCAAGAAAAAGTATTATATTTGCAGGAAATTTTGATTAAAATAAAACTATTATGATATTTACGATACTAATGGTGGCTATTGTGATAGCTTGTATCTTACTGGTGATTATTATTTTGGCTCAAAACCCAAAGGGAGGAGGGCTTTCTGGGACTTTTGGAGGTACATCTTCTGCGTCTTTTGGAATTCAGCGAACCAATGATTTTATGGAAAAAGCTACTTGGACTTTAGGAAGCGTTATTTTAGCACTTATCTTTTTAAGTGTTGTGCTTACAGCCAAACCATCTACGATAGCTTTGCCAAATGCTCCTCAAGTGCAGAAAAATACAACTTCAAAGAAAGTTGAAACGGAGAAAAAACAAGAAGTTCAACCAACTACGGAAACAAAGAAATAAAAGAGTATGTTTTTTTGGTTAATAATTTGATTTTATCGGTTTAAGGTTTATGCCTTAAACCGTTTTTTTATAGTGAAAAATAAATTTATATTCTGTAAATTTGTAGAAGAATTTTAAAAATGAACTTGCCAGAAAATTACCTTCCGATACTTATCCAAATTGCTGTGGCATTGGGCTTTGTGGTATTTACTTTGATTGCCTCTCATCTTTTAGGTCCAAGAAAAGTGCGAGGAAAGCAAAAAGATGACCCCTTTGAATGTGGCGTGGAAGTGCAAGGAAATGCGAGAAAACCATTTTCGGTAAAGTATTTTATGACGGCAGTTTTGTTCGTTTTATTTGATATAGAAATCGTTTTTTTCTATCCTTATGCCGTTAATTTTAAGGAGCTTGGTTGGGGCGGTTTTATAGCGGTGCTAACTTTTGTAGCTGTATTTTTTATGGGGTATTTTTATGTGTTGAAAAGGGGAGCTTTGGATTGGGAAAAATAAATCAAAAAGTAGAAAATGGCTGAAAAAATTAAAATAGTAAATGCCCCCGACGGGTATAGTGGAGAAGGCTTTTTTGCCACGCAGTTGAGTTCGTTGATTGGCTTGGCTCGTGCCAATTCGCTTTGGCCATTGCCTTTTGCGACTTCTTGTTGTGGAATTGAATTTATGGCGATGATGATGCCTAATTATGACTTGGCAAGGTTTGGGGCAGAGCGTTTGAGTTTCTCACCAAGACAAGCCGATGTTTTAATGGTTTGTGGCACTATTTCTAAAAAATTAGCCCCTGTTTTGAAGCAGGTTTATATTCAAATGGCGGAACCCAAATGGGTAATTGCCGTGGGGGCTTGTGCCTGTAGTGGTGGCATTTTTGATACTTATTCAGTTTTGCAGGGAGTGGATAAAGTGATTCCCGTAGATGTGTATGTGCCAGGCTGTCCGCCTCGCCCAGAGCAGATTATAGAAGGTTTTATGCAAGTGCAAGAGTTAGCGAAATCCGAAAGTTTAAGACGAAGAGATTTGCCAGAATATCAACATTTGTTGGATAGTTATAATGTATAAAATAATGGATAAATCATTGCTTTTAACGGAAATTAAAAATAATTTTTCTCATAAAATCAATTCAATATCTGAACCTTATGGATTATTGACTATTGAAATTGAAAAAGAGGAAATCAAAGCATTGATTGTATTTTTAAAGACCAATTTAGGTTTTGCTTTTTTGACGGATATCTGTGGCATTCATTACCCTGAAAATCAAGGGAAAGAGCTGGGGGTGATTTACCATTTGCATAATTTGGAAAGCAATATAAGAGTTAGGCTCAAAACTTTTTTTTCAATGGAAAATGCTGAGGTAGATACAATTACGGATTTGTTTTTGGGGGCAAATTGGATGGAGCGAGAAACTTTTGATTTCTATGGTATTCGTTTTAAAGGACATCCAGATTTAAGGGTAATTTTAAATGATGAAAATTTGGGTTATCACCCTATGTTGAAGCAATATCGTTTAGAAGATGAAACCCGAGAGGATAAAGATGACTCAATGTTCGGAAGATAAAAAATATCAATAATAACAATGAAAGATAACCAATTGTCAAATATTTTAAACCAAAAAGAGGAGAGTTTTTACACCTTAAATTTAGGGCCAACTCACCCTGCTACTCACGGAATATTTCAAAATATTTTGACAATGGACGGCGAGAAAATTTTGCACTCCGAACAAACGGTAGGCTATATCCATAGGGCGTTTGAGAAAATTGCAGAGAGAAGAAATTATAGCCAAATTACCACTCTTACGGATAGACTTAATTATTGCTCATCACCCATTAATAACATTGGTTGGCATCTCACAATGGAAAAGCTGATTGGTTGCCAAGTGCCAAAACGCGTGGATTATATGCGAATTATTATGATGGAATTGGCAAGGATAGCCGACCATTTGGTTTGCAATGGCGTGATTGGAGTGGATACTGGGGCGATTACGGGATTCACTTATATTTTCCAAGATAGGGAACGAATTTATGATATGTATGAGGAGGTTTGCGGAGCGAGAATGACCACCAATATGGGAAGAATAGGCGGATTTGAGCGAGATTTTAGCCCGAAATTTCACGAGTTGATAAAGGATTTTATTAAAAATTTTCCTAAAAGATTTCAGGAGTTTTGCGATTTATTGGAGCGAAACAGAATTTTTATGGATAGAACCATAGATGTGGGAGGGATTAGTGCAGAGAGGGCTTTGTCTTATGGTTTTACAGGTCCTAATCTTCGTGCAGCGGGGGTGGATTATGATGTTCGCGTAGCGGAGCCTTATTCTTCGTATGAGGATTTTGATTTTATCATTCCAATCGGTACTTCTGGGGATACTTACGATAGATTTATGGTGCGACAGCAGGAGATTTGGGAGAGTTTTAAGCTGATTAAAAATGCGTATGAAAACTTGCCAGAAGGAAATTTCCACGCAGATGTTCCAGATTTTTATTTACCAGAAAAAGCCGATGTTTATACCAAAATGGAAGCGTTGATTTATCATTTTAAAATTGTGATGGGCGAGGTAAATGTTCCTATTGGCGAGGTATATTATAGCGTGGAAGGAGGCAATGGAGAATTGGGATTTTATTTGGTGAGCGATGGGGGGCGGTCGCCGTATCGTTTGCATTTTAGAAGACCGTGTTTCATTTATTATCAGGCTTATCCAGAGATGATTAAAGGCAGTATGATTTCCGATGCTATTATCACGATGAGTAGTATGAATATTATCGCTGGGGAGTTGGATGCTTAAATTTTAATTTTAAAATAAATATTATGATGAAGTTAAATAGCAAAAAGTATCCGAACATCTCTTACGAAAAAGGAGAAGACATTTGGCTTTCGCCTGATGAGACAGAGTTGGGATTTTATTTTGATGTAGAAGAAGGTTTTACATCAGATGGGGAGAAAATGGACATCGTTGCCACGGCACTTGATAATGTTGAGCAGTTGGAAGTTTTAGCAAAAGAAAAATTGCGTAAAACTTTGCAAAATCAAGATGGTGAGTTTTATGAAATAGTATTATATTTTATGAAATTTCATAAAGAAGAATTGGCTGATAGTCTCGCAGAGTTATTACAAACGGAAAATGTAGGCGATATCACTTTTACCCAAATGGTAGATTATTTAAAAATAAATCGTTTCGGTTGTATAGAAGGAAATTCAAATGAACAAACTTTTATAATGGATTTAAGTTTTAATCCTGATTTTACCGATGAACTAATGGTCGTTTATTTTGATGTAAATTATAACATCATTGATATTTCTCACGAAAGTTAAATTTAAAAAAGTTATCCTAATAACTTGAATATGAGTAAAGAAGTAGTTTTCAGTTCGGAAGTTTTGGAGGAGGTAGCAAAAATCATTGCGAAATATCCAGAGGGGCGACAAAAATCGGCTCTAATTCCTGTTTTGCACTTGACTCAAAGGGAGTCTGGCGGTTGGTTGGATGTCCCTGTGATGGATTATGTAGCAGATTTATTATCATTAAATCCAATAGAAGTCTATGAAGTGGCTACTTTTTACACGATGTTCAACCTAAAACCTGTGGGCAAATATGTTTTAGAGATTTGCATTACAGGACCTTGTCTATTGAGGGGAAGCGATGAAATTCTAAACTATGTGAAAGAAAAATTAGGCATAGACGAGGGCGAAACTACGGCAGATGGACTATTTACGATAAAATCTGCACAATGTTTGGGAGCGTGTGGTTATGCTCCAATGATGCAACTGGGGAAGTTTTACCACGAAAATTTAACCAAAGAAAAAATAGATGAAATTTTGCAACTGTGCAGAGAGGGGAAGTTGGCTTTGGAATAAATAATTAAAAACTAAAAATGAGCAAAAAACTCTTACTAAAAGACGCCCATATAGAGGGAATTCGTTATTTGAAAACCTACCGAAAACAGGGAGGTTATTCGGCGTTGGAGAAGGCACTGAAAATGCAACCAGATGAGATAACCGAAGAGGTAAAACGCTCTGGTTTGCGTGGGCGTGGTGGGGCAGGATTTCCTACGGGGCTAAAATGGAGTTTTTTGGCAAAACCAGAAGGCATACCGAGATATTTGGTCATTAATGCCGATGAGTCTGAACCAGGAACCTTTAAAGACAGGTATTTGATGGAATTTATTCCGCACCTTATGTTGGAGGGCATTATCATTTCGGCTTATGCTTTGGGGTGCAATACGGCTTATATTTACATTCGTGGCGAATACTCTTGGATTCCAGATATTTTAGAAGAAGCCATTACCGAAGCCAAAAATGCAGGGCTATTGGGCAAAAATATTTTAGGCAGTGGCTTTGATTTAGAAATTTATGTTCATCGTGGGGCAGGGGCGTATATTTGTGGTGAAGAAACCGCCTTGTTGGAATCTTTGGAGGGAAAAAGAGGAAATCCTCGCATCAAGCCACCATTTCCAGCAGTAAAGGGACTTTACCAATGTCCTACGGTGGTGAATAATGTGGAAACTATTGCCTCTGTGGTGCCAATTATAGATTTGGGAGGAGAAGAATATGCTAAAATAGGCGTTGGTAAATCTACGGGAACGAAGTTGCTTTCTGCTTGTGGAAATATCAACAAACCTGGGGTTTATGAAATTGATATGACGATTTCCGTTGAAGAATTTATTTATTCCGATGAATATTGCGGGGGAATTCCCAATGGTAAAAAGTTGAAAGCTTGTATCCCAGGCGGAAGCTCCGTGCCAATTCTTCCGGCTCATTTAATATTAAAAACAGCAGAGGGAAAACCTCGTTATATGAACTACGAGTCCTTAGCAGAGGGTGGTTTTGAAACAGGCACGATGATGGGTTCAGGGGGCTTTATCGTTTTAGATGAAGACCAATGTATCGTAAAGCATACGCTTTCTTTGGCGTATTTCTATATGCACGAAAGTTGCGGACAATGCACTCCTTGCCGAGAGGGAACGGGCTGGATGTATCGCTTGTTGAAGAAAATAGAAGAGGGTAGAGGTGAATTGAAAGATATAGATTTGCTTTGGGATATTCAAAGGAGGATAGAGGGGAATACCATTTGTCCTTTGGGAGATGCGGCGGCGTGGCCAGTAGCTTCGGCGATTAGGCATTTCCGAGAAGAATTTGAATGGCATATTAAAAACCCAGAACTGTGTTCAAAACAGAAATTCAAATAAAATTAAAATACAATAACCATTGTTGAAGTGATGAACACCGAACAAAAGAAAATAAAAGTTAAAATAGATGGGCAAGAGGTAGAGGTTTTGTCAGGGACTTCTATTTTAGAGGCTACCAGACAGATGGGGAGCAAATCTGTTCCCCCAGCGATGTGTTATTATAGCAAACTCAAAGATAGTGGCGGTAGGTGCAGAACTTGTTTGGTAGAGGTTTCCAAAATTTCGGATACGGATACTCGCTCAATGCCGAAATTGGTGGCAAGTTGTAAAACCGAAGTAATGGACGGAATGGAAGTCAAGGTTTTAACCTCGGAGAAGGCATTAGAGGCAAGGGAAGCCGTTACGGAGTTTATGTTGCTTAACCACCCTTTGGATTGCCCTGTTTGTGACCAAGCAGGGGAATGCGATTTGCAAGATTTAAGCTACGCACACGGAAATTGTGGAACGAGAACAGAATTTGAAAGAAGAACTTTTGAGCCAGAAGATATCGGTCCTTATATCAAACTTCATATGAATAGGTGTATTCTCTGTGCGAGATGCGTTTTATTGGCGAATCAACTAACGGATAAGAGAGAACACGGGATTTTATTCCGAGGGGAACATGCCGAAATTTCAACTTATATTAATAAAGCAATTACCAATGATTTTTCAGGAAATGTGATTGATGTTTGCCCAGTGGGAGCCTTGACGGATAAAACCTCGCGATTTGCTGGGAGAGTTTGGTTCACGAAGCCAATGAATGCCTCTTGTCAATGTGAAAAATGCAGTGGAAATGCAGTAGTTTGGCTTAAAGGAGAAGAAGTGATAAGAGTGACGGCACGAAAAGATGAATACGGCGAAGTAGAGAGTTTTATTTGCAATGAATGCCGTTTCGAGAAGAAAGATTTGAAATTTTGGACTATTGAGGGAGCAAGAAAAATCAATCGTCATTCGGTGATTTCCTTAAATCATTATGAAGATAAAAACGAAAAATAATCCTTGAAATAATGGAAGAAATTATTTTTAAAACTATTTTGGTATTGGCACTTTTCCTTTTATCTATGGGGGTGGCAGCGTATTCTACTTGGGCAGAGCGTAAAGTGGCGGCACTTTTGCAAGATAGAGTAGGACCGAATAGAGCGGGATTTTGGGGATTATTGCAACCTTTGGCAGACGGGGGTAAATTTTTCTTTAAGGAAGATTTCATTCCGAAAAATGCAGAAAAATTTTTATTTATTTTAGGTCCTGGTTTGGTGATGTTCATTTCACTCATCACGGGGGCGATTATTCCTTGGGGTAAGACTTTAAACATTGGAGGTCAGTCATTTGACTTGCAGGTGGCGAATATAGATGTGGGCGTTTTATATCTTTTGGGAATGGTTTCCGTTGGGGTGTATGGCGTGATGATTGGCGGTTGGGCATCTAATAATAAATATTCTCTGATGGGGGCAATTCGTGCCTCTTCGCAGATGATTTCTTATGAATTGGCGATGGGTTTGGCTTTGCTTTCTATTATTTTGATGAATGGTTCGTTGGATTTGAAAATCATTACTGAAAACCAAACTATTGGTAAATTTTACGGCATTGTAGAAATCAACGGACTGAATTGGAATATTTTTTATCAGCCTTTGGCGTTTGTTATATTTTTTACGGCGGCTTTGGCAGAGTGCAATCGGCATCCGTTTGACCTTTCGGAGTGTGAAACCGAGCTGGTGGGAGGTTTCCATACGGAGTATAGTTCTATGAAATTGGGGCTGTATCTTTTCGGTGAGTATGTGAATATGTTTATTTCTTGTGCGTTGATTACCACTTTGTTTCTGGGAGGTTATAATTTCCCTGGGTTGAGTTGGATTGGCGAAAATTGGGGCGAAAACTGGGAAGGAATTTTTAGTATAATGGTATTTTTAACCAAAACTTTTTCGCTGATTTTTGTTTTTATGTGGATTAGATGGACGCTTCCACGCTTCCGATACGACCAACTGATGCACCTCGGCTGGAAAATTCTAATCCCATTGGCTTTGGTGAATTTACTCATTACAGGTGGTGTCTTGTTGATGTTGAGTTGATTTTAAATGAAGAAATATGAATAAGAGTATTTTTAAAATTTTAAAAATGGATTGTTTATCTGAGGAGCAAATCATCCGAATGAAGTTAGAAACTATTCCAGAAATAAAATCCCTAATCTTTGATATTTCTAATAGAGAGTTAGCTGTTATTCATCAAACAAAACCAGAGATAATATTGAGTAGATTAGAAGAGTTGAATTTAAATACTTCTTTTGTTTCTAATATTGAGATAGATGATTTCAGTAGGGAAGAGAGGAATGAAAAGCAGGATAAGAAATTACTGTGGAGAGTTCTTTTCATTAATTTTTCCTTTTTTGTTATAGAAATATTATTAGGAATAATTGCTTATTCTATGGGATTGGTGGCTGATAGTCTTGATATGTTGGCAGACAGTTTGGTTTATGCTCTTGCACTATCAGCCGTTGGAAAATCCATATTATTCAAGAAAAAAATAGCAAAATTATCGGGGTATTTTCAAATTTTTCTTGCTATATTGGGTTTAGTAGAAGTAATAAAACGCTTTATTGGGGTAGAAGAATATCCGAATTTTATATTGATGATTTGTGTATCTATCTTTGCTCTCATAGGTAATTATATGTGTTTGTCTTTATTACAAAAAAGTCAGAATAAAGAAGCACATATGGAGGCGAGTAAAATCTTTACTTCTAATGATATTGTAATTAATATGGGGGTTATTTTAGCAGGTTTTTTGGTTTTCCTTACAGAGTCTATTTACCCTGATTTAATGATAGGAATAATTATATTTTTTATTGTGATAAAAGGTGCTATAAATATCCTTAAAATTTCTAAAACTTGAAATGTTAGTATATTCATATTGTTTTAGAGAAAATTCTTGTAAATTGTGTATATTTGAAAAGAATAAGTGTTTTAAATGATAACGGAACATTAACAATTTTTTTAAGTGTTAAAACGAGAATAAAAAACTAAAAAAAATGAAACTCACCAATCGTTCCAAAGTAGTCTCTAATAAGGAAATGTCTTTATCAGAAAAGATGTATCTCCCTGCTATTGTCAAAGGTATGGGGATTACTTTTAGGCATATGTTCAAGAAAAATGATACGCTTCATTACCCTGATGAAAAACGCGAATTTTCTAAAATTTGGCGTGGAAAACATATCCTAAAACGCGATGAGGAAGGCAGAGAGCGATGCACGGCTTGTGGGCTTTGTGCTGTGGCTTGTCCTGCGGAAGCCATTACGATGACGGCGGCAGAAAGAACCCCAGAAGAAAAACATCTGTATAGAGAAGAAAAATATGCTAAAACTTATGAAATCAATATGTTGAGGTGCATTTTTTGCGGAATGTGCGAAGAGGCTTGTCCGAAGTCTGCGATTTATCTCACCGATAATTTGGTAGAAACAGGCGTTGAGCGTGAGGGATTTATTTACGGAAAAGATTTGTTGCTGGAAACAATGGACAACCCTTACGACATTACAGAAAGACAAAAAAAATCTTATCAAAACGAATAAATGGAACTTTATATTTTTTACTTTTTGAGTTTTATGGCAGTGGCGAGTGCAGGGTATTTTGTCTTTGCAAAACATCCTTTGTATAGCATTTTGTCGCTGATTGCTACTTTTTTTGCCGTTGCAGGACTTTATATTTTGCTCAATGCTCAGTTTTTGGGGATTGTGCAAATTATTGTTTATGCAGGGGCGATTATGGTGCTTTTCCTTTATATTTTAATGATGCTGAATCTCAACAAACACGATGAAAGTAAAAAATCTAATAAGATGAAAATTCTTTCCGTTTTCGCTTCTGGACTTTTATTAATAGGACTTTTGGGAGCGTATAAAGGTTTTCATCAAGGGGAAATAGAGGGAGTTGATGCCCAAGTAGGATTAACGAAAAATTTGGGAAAAGTATTATTTAGCGAATATGTTTTACCTTTTGAATTGGCTTCTATTTTGATTTTGGCGGGGATTGTCGGCTCAGTTTTGATAGGTAAAAAAGATTTGTAAAAACTAAAAAAATGGAAAATACATTTATACAAAATATCCCTTTGGAGTATTTCATTATTTTGAGCAGTATTCTGTTTTGTTTGGGGGTATTGGGCGTTTTGTTTCGCCGAAATGCCATTGTGATTTTGGGGTGTATAGAGTTGATGCTCAATGCAGTAAATCTTTTATTTACGGCATTTTCAGCATATAGAGGCGATGCCGAAGGGCAAATATTTGTGTTTTTCATAATGGTGGTTGCCGCCGCCGAAGTGGCTGTGGGGCTGGCGATTATTATGATGATGTATCGCAATAAACGCTCGGTGGATGTGGAGATTTTTAACAAAATAAAAGGCTAATGGAATATCTATTATATACGCTGATTTTTCTCCCATTATTGGGGTTTGTCACCAATGGATTGTTAGGGAAATTCTTGCCTAAAATTTGGGTAGGAGTTTGGGCGACTTTGTTGGTTTTTGTTTCCTTTTTATTGGCGATAAATTTATTTTGGGGAATGTCCGCCGATACGCCACCTAAAATTTTCACACTTTTTGAATGGTTTCGCATTCAGAATTTAAAGGTAGATTTTGCTTTTCAATTAGACCAATTATCTATAATGATGGTGATGATTATCACGGGGATTGGCTCACTCATTCATTTGTATTCCATCGGTTATATGTGGGAAGACAAAGGTTTTTATAAATTTTTTGCTTATCTCAATCTGTTTGTATTTTCAATGCTTTTGCTGGTTTTGGGAAGCAATTATTTGATTTTATTCATCGGTTGGGAAGGTGTTGGGCTTTGTTCGTTTTTGCTCATTGGGTTTTGGTTTCAAAATGAAGAATATGGCAAAGCGGCACGAAAAGCCTTTATAATGAATAGAATAGGGGACTTGGGGCTGTTGCTTGGGATTTTCGCGATGGCTTATCATTTTAAAACTTTAAGTTATATTGAATTACAAGAAAACATCATTTTTGAAAGCGTAGAAAAAGGTATTATTTTATGGATTACACTGAGTTTTTTTGTTGGAGCAATGGGGAAATCTGCTCAGATTCCGCTTTTTACTTGGCTCCCTGATGCAATGGCGGGACCAACGCCTGTTTCTGCACTTATCCACGCTGCCACGATGGTCACGGCGGGGATTTATCTCATCGTTCGCTCTAATTTTTTGTACGATTTAGCACCTTTTACCTTAAATTTTATTTTGATAATTGGTCTGGCAACTTCTCTAATTGCTGGTTTTATTGCTCTTCGGCAGAATGATATTAAGAAAGTTTTGGCGTATTCTACGGTTTCGCAATTGGGCTTTATGTTCATTGCTTTGGGAGTGGGGGCTTACACTACAGCGATGTTCCATTTGCTTACTCATGCTTTTTTCAAGGCGTTGTTGTTTTTGGGTTCTGGTTCTGTAATCCACGCAATGGGGGGAGAACAAGATATGCGATGGATGGGCGGATTAAAAAAGAAAATTCCTGCAACTTATTGGACTTTTTTGTTGGGAACATTGGCAATTTGTGGAATTCCGCCACTTTCGGGAATGATTTCTAAAGATGAAATTTTGTTAATGGTTTATGCTAAAAATCCGATAATTTGGGCTTTGACTTTGCTGGGGGCTTTATTAACGACCATTTATATGTTTAGGCTTTTGTTTTTAACCTTTTTCGGAGAATTTAGAGGCTCGGAAGCACAAGAGAAAAAAATCCACGAAAGCCCTTGGATGTTGTTATTTCCATTAATGGTTTTGGCAGTTTTTTCAGTATTAGGAGGCTTTGTCAATCTTCCGCATTTCATTGCTCACGGCGATTATCAATTTTTATCTCAATGGTTGTTCTCGGTTTTGGTGAATCCAATAAAATTCCCTAAAATTTCCTTTGCCGAAGAGATGATTTTATTGGCAATTACCCTGATTATCGTAGGGTCGGCGATTGGTTTGATGTATCAAATTTATGTAGTAAAAGGGAAAAAAGCCTTACCAGAGGATGAGTATAAAAATTGGGAAAAACTATCGGCGAAAAATCTTTACATTGATTATTTCTATCAAAATTTTATTGTAAAATGGGTAGAGATTTTGGCGAAAATACTTGCTTTTTTTGATAAGAAAATTTTAGATGCTTTGGTGAATTTTACAGGTTTGGGAGCAGAAAAATCAGGGCAATTTTTTAGAAGAATGCAAAGCGGAAGCGTAGAAAATTACCTTTTATTGATTTCGCTGGGTATGGGTATTATTTTAATCATTAAAATATTGATGTAATGTCGGTTTTGTTGTTGTTTTTAATTTTATTGCCATTAGTAGGAAGTGTTTTGCTTTTCTTTTTGAAAGGAAATGCGAGTAGATATTTTGCTTTGTTGATAGCCTTGGGGGAGTTTTTAGGAACAGTTCTTATGCTGAGTGATTTTAATGTTAAGTCTTCTATTTCAGAGGGTTTGCAACACGAAATTATTTTCAATTGGTTGTCTTTAATTAAAAGTAATCTGCATTTTGGAGTAGATGGGATAAGTATGCTGATGCTCTTTTTGGTCAATTTGTTAATTCCGATAATTATTTTTTCGGCATTTAATGAGAAAAAAACTTATCCGAATACCTTTTTTTCTTTAATTTTATTGATGCAGTTTGGTTTGGTCGGTGTTTTTACGGCATTAGATGGCTTGGTTTTTTATATGTTTTGGGAACTTTGTTTAATTCCTATATGGTTTATCTCAGGGCTTTGGGGGCAAGAAGATATGAGGATAAAAGTCACCAAAAAGTTTTTTATTTACACTTTTTTGGGTTCTTTGTTGATGCTTGTCGGTTTGGTTTATCTTTATCAATTTTCCGAAAGTTTTGCTTTGTTAAACCTTTATAATACAGAAATAAACTCCGAGCAACAGGCTTTATTATTTTGGTTGATTTTCTTGGCTTTTGCCGTGAAATTCCCATTATTCCCGTTTCATACTTGGCTCCCTGATACGCATACTTATGCCCCTACGCAAGGCTCTATGCTCTTATCGGGAATTATGCTGAAAATGGCAGTTTATGGCGTGTTGAGGTATCTTTTGCCAATAGTTCCAGAGGCTTTGCAGGGGTGGTCAGGCGAAGTGGTTGTTATTTTAGCGGTAGTAGGAGTTTTGTATGGTGCTTTTATCGCATTGATTACCAATAATATTAAAACGATTATTGCCTATTCTTCTGTTTCGCATTTGGGAATGATGGCAGGGGGAATTTTTGCTTCGGCAATTCTCTCGGCAAAAGGAAATTTAACCACCGAAGGCGTGGAAGGAGCGATGTTGCAAACAATGGCACACGGAATCAATGCAGTGGGACTTTTCTACTGTGCTGATATTTTATATAAAAGATTGAAAACCAAAGATATTACGCAAATGGGAGGAGTGGCAAAAGTGGCACCAAAATTTGCTGTTTTGTTTCTGATTATTCTACTCGGTTCTATGGCAGTTCCTTTAACGAACGGCTTTGTAGGAGAATTTACTTTGCTTAAAACTTTGTATGAATACAATATTTATTTAGGAATTTCTGCCGGATTGAGTATCATTTTGGGGGCTGGATATTTGTTGAGATTGTATTCTAAAACAATGTTAGGAAAGGGAGACGAAGTAATTTTAAAAGAAGCTAAAGACCTTTCTTGGGTAGAATTTTTCGTGTTGGGTATTTTGGCAATTTTGGTGTTGATTTTTGGGATTTTCCCGAATTTAATTTTAGATTTGGTGAGAGAGCCATTGGTATTAATTTATTCGTTTTTGGTAAAATAAAGGATTAGAAATGAGCGTTTTAATTATCGTTTTTCTTACAGGGGTAATGACCTTATTTTTAGGGGCTTTTCAATGTAGGCAAGCCGTAAAATATAGTGGAATTGTTGGGCTTTTATTGGCTTTTGGAGTGAGTTTCTTACCAGAGTATTCCTTCTGGGAGGCTTATCAAAATATGTTTTGTTATGATGAAAATACGGTTATTTTCACGCGAATTTCTTTATTGATTAGCCTTCTGATATTTTTATTGGGAGATGAAGCCTTATATCGCCATCGCAATCATCAATCGGAAATTTATGCTTTGGTGTTATTTTCTCTTTGTGGAGGATTAGTTTTAATAGGTTTTCAGAGTCTTATCATTCTGTTTTTAGGAGTTGAAATCCTTTCTATTCCCCTCTATATTTTGGCAGGAAGTGAGAAAACCAATTTGCGTTCAGTGGAGGCTTCCGTAAAATATTTCTTGATGGGAGCGTTTGCCACAGGTTTTTTATTGTTCGGTTTTGCCTTTGTTTATGGGAGTGTGGGGAGTTTAGATTTACATCAAATTAAAATATTGAGTGAAGCACAAGGAGAAAATTTAATGTTTGTTTTCGGAGTATTGCTGGTTTTCGGAGCAATGGCTTTTAAAGTAGCGATGATGCCGTTTCATATTTGGTCGCCAGATGTGTATTATGGTTCGCCGACTTGGATTACGCTTTTTATGGTTTCTGTGGTGAAAATTGTAGGCTTTTACGGGTTTTTCAAGTTGATGAGTTTCGCTTTTGGTGGAAGTACTGAAATTTGGCAACCTATAATGTTCGGAATGCTGAGCGTTACCCTAATTTTAGCAAGTTTGATGGGAGTTGTGCAAACTGATGTCAAGAAAATGTTGGCATATTCTAGTATTGCGAATGTTGGTTATATGGGTTTGATTTTCTTTGGAATAAATGAATTTTCGGTGCAGAATTTGGCGTTTTATCTTTTGGTTTATGCATTGGCAAATGTGGGAGTATTTATGGGTTTGATTTGGGTAGAAAAATCGGAGGAGAATACTTCTTTTGATGCGTTCAATGGTTTGGGAAAAAAATCGCCTTTATTGGCTTTTGTTGTTGCCGTTTCTGTGTTTTCTATGGCGGGAATTCCTTTTACGGCGGGGTTTTTAGGGAAATTTAATTTATTTTTACAGGTCATTGATGAAGCTCCGATTTTGGTATTTTTAGCCGTATTAGCTTCGGTAATCAGTGTAGTGTATTACCTCAAATTAATAATGGCAATGTATTTTAAAGAAAATGAGGAAGTTAGTATTCCAAAACTGAATTGGGATTATCGTTTTGTATCTATGTTGGTTTTGCTGTTTTTACTTGTAGCGTATTATTTTATGTAAAATTTTGTTTATTTTTTACGGATTTTTATTCATTAAATCTTGTGCGATGAGCCAAGCTTCACTCCAACAGGCTTGAAAGTTGAAGCCTCCCGTGATGGCATCAATATTCAGAACCTCTCCAGAAATGTAGAAATTAGGTAAGATTTTACTTTGCATTGTTTTAAAATTAACCTCTCGCAAATCCACTCCTCCAGCCGTCACAAACTCCTCTTTAAAGGTGCTTTTACCTGAAACTTTCATCAGATTTTCGCAAAGTAGAGCAGTGATGTTTTTCATTTCCTTTTGGGTGAGATGAGCCACTTGTTTGGTAGCATCTATTTTTGCGAGAAATAAAATTCTTTGCCAAAATCTTTGGGTAATGTCAAAAATTTTAGCTTGACCAATGGATTTTTTTGGTTCATTTTCTTTAAATTCTTTTAAAATTTCTAATGCCGTTTCAGAGTGGATACCGAGAAAATTAACGATAATATCAAATTGATATTTTAGCTGTGCGAGTTCCCTTGCTCCCCACGCCGAAAGTTTCAGCACGGCTGGACCACTCAGCCCCCAGTGGGTGATGAGCAATGCCCCCGCTTCAGATAATTTGAGTTGAGGAATTTCAATTTCTGCCATTGGGAAACTTGTCCCCATTAAGTCTTGAAGTAAGTCGTTTTTAATGTTAAAGGTAAATAACGACGGAACAGGCGGAATGATTTTATGTCCTAAATTTCCCAACATTTTGAAGGCTTTTGGTGAGCTTCCAGTAGAGAAAATCACAATATCTGCGATATAGTTTTGGTTAGTGGTATGGATTTTATATCGCTCTTCCTGTGGAATAATCTCGGTAACGCTCTGTTTGGTCAATATTTTCACATTTTTCTTCTCGCATTCTTTTATCAACGCGTTGATGATGCTCTGCGAAGAATTGCTTTGTGGGAAAATGCGTTGGTCGTCTTCTATTTTTAGATCCACGCCTCTTTCTTCAAACCAGTTCATGGTGTCTGCTGGTTGGAATTTGGAGAAAACGCTTAAAAGTTCTTTGCTTCCACGAGGGTAGAATTGGACGAGTTCTTTTGGCTCAAAACAGGCGTGAGATACATTGCAACGCCCACCGCCAGAGATTTTTACCTTTTGAAGAACATCACTGTTTTGCTCCAAAATAATAACTTCATATTGTGCAGAATCTATATTTGCAGCGGCAAAAAATCCAGATGCACCGCCTCCGATGATGATGATTTTTTTCATAATGTTTAAAGAAAAACCTTCAACAAAATTATAAAAACTCGTTGAAGGTTAAAAGGAAAAATAAAATGAAACTATTTCTTCTTGTTTTGTCTTTCTTGTTCTCTTTTTGCTTCTTGTGCCTGTTCCATTAGCTCACGCATTTTTCTTTGGAAACGGCTTTCTTTCACAGGTTTTGCCTTATTTTCTTGAATTTGAGCTCTGATTTTATTTTCATCAATAATAAGATGTTTTATAACAAGTATAATAATGATATTCAAAGCATTAGATACGAAATAATACCAAGACAATCCTGATGCTGCCGAGTTTAGGAAAAACATAAATGTAATCGGGAAGATATACATAAACGGCTTCATATTAGGCATTCCTTCCTGTTGAGGAGTTTGTATATTGCTGGAAGTCATCACGGTATAAAGCAAAATCGCTACCGTACAGGCCAAAGCAAAAATACTTAAATGGTCTATTCCTAAGAAATTAGAAGGAATTTGAATGACATCATCATAAGAAGATAAATCTTCCGCAAACCAAAAACTTTGCCCTCTGAAATCAATATAGTTCGGGAAGAAACGGAACAAAGCGTAGAAAATTGGCAATTGTAATAGTGCGGGAATGCACCCAGCCAATTGATTTACCCCAGCATTTCTATACACGCTCATTACTTCCTGTTGTTTTTTTAGTGGATCAGCATCTTTGTATTTTTCATTTACCGCATCTACTTCTGGTCTAATGACTCTCATCATCGCACTCAATTTGTGTTGTTTAAACATAATTGGTGAAAGTACGATTTTTACAATGATAGTCAATACAAAAATCGCCCAACCAGCCGTCAAGCCCCAGCTTGCGATAAATTCATAAATTGGGATAAAGAACCAAACATTGATAGTCCTGATGAAAGACCAGCCCAACGGCAAGATTTCATCAAAGTTTTTGTCATAAGATTTTAATAAATCTAATTGCAAAGGCATAAAATACCAAGCAAAATTCTCGTTAAGTTCCTTATTTGCAGATAGATGTACTTCCGCATTATAGTTGAATCTTTTTAGATAATCTCCTTTATTTACTATTTCTTGGTTTCCTGTTGATTGAGTAAATCCGTTTTTAGCTTCTAAAACCGCCGCAAAAAATTGCTGTTTTATCCCAATCCAATCAAGGGTTTCGCTTGTTTCATCAAGTTCGCTTCTGGCATCGGTATCAAAATCGGAAAAATTATCAAAAGAATAGACAAATTCTGTGTAGCCTTGCTCTTGTGTTTTACCTTTTTCTAAACTCAGAACTTGATAGTCCCAAGTAAATCCTGCCTTGTTGTCATTCGTGATTTTTGATAAACCTTGTGTTTGTACTTGAAAATCAACTTTATAATTCGGCTGTAAAGTGTAGATAAATTTAATGTTAGCCTCATTGATTTGAGTCTGCATTGTAATGCTATTTTCACTCAATGTAGGTGTAAAAGTTAAATCTTTGGTATTGATGATTTTTCCAGATTTGTCTTTGAATTGAAATCCATAATCTGAATTTTCATTATTCAACAAATAAAGAGGTTTGTTTTTATCCTCCTTATCGTAGGCGTTGTATTGGTTAATTCTCACAGAAGAAAGTTGCCCTCCCAAACTGGAAACTTCCAAAGTAAGTTCCTCATTTTTGAGCTGAATTTTCTCGCCTGTATTGATGGCAATAAGTTTTTCCTCTACTTTTTTAGCTCTTGCAACTTCCTCTATTTTAGCTTGTTCCAGCTTTTCTCTTTCGTCTTTTTTGGTGTATTGGAAAAATAAAATGACTGCCAAAATAAACCCTGCAAAAACAATTGTATTAATGAATTGCGATTTCTCAAATCCTCCGTTATTCTGCATTTTTTTAATAATTAATGAAAATGTTAATAAAGCGACAAATATAAGTAAAAAAATAAAAATGAAACCACACGAAAACTTTAAATTTAAGCATTTCCAATGTGGTTTCTTTGAGGTGAATTATTTTTTATTTTCAGCCGATGCTTTGATGAAAGCTCGGAATAATGGGTGTGGAGTTGCCACCGTACTTTTGTATTCTGGGTGGTATTGTGCTCCAACAAAGAAAGGGTGGTTTTTAAGCTCTACGACTTCTACCAAATGCGTTTCAGGGTTGATGCCTGAGGCGTGAAGCCCTGCTTTTTCGTATTCGGCTTTGTATTCGTTATTGAATTCGTATCTGTGGCGATGTCTCTCGGAGATGATTTCCTTGCCATAGATTTCGTGAATTTTAGATTGAGGGTTGAGTTGGCATTTCCAAGCCCCTAGTCTCATCGTTCCTCCTTTCTCTACGATGTTTTTTTGTTCTTCCATTAGGCTAATCACAGGGTAAGGCGTGTTATTGTCAAACTCTGTGCTATTGGCTTTGTCAAAACCTAAAACATTTCTAGCAAATTCTATGGTCATAATCTGCATTCCCAAGCAAATTCCTAAAGTAGGGATATTATGTTCTCTGGTATATTGAGTTGCCAAAATTTTTCCTTCAATTCCTCTATCTCCAAATCCTGGGGCGATAAGCACACCATCTACTCCCTCAAAATATGAGGCAATGTTTTCTGAGGTAAGGTCGCCACTGTAAATCCATCTTAATTTTACTTCCGTTTCTAAAGATGCTCCCGCGTGAATAAAGGCTTCAGCGATGGATTTGTAAGAATCTTGAAGCGAAATATATTTTCCAATTAAGGCAATTTCTACTTTTTTCTTTGGGTTTTTGTATTTTTTCAAGAAATCTTTCCAGTCTTTTAGGTCGGAAGTTTGGTCGTAAGGAAGCCTCAAAGTCTTCAAAACCACTTGGTCAAAATCCTGTTTTTGTAGTTCCAAAGGCACTTGGTAGATGGTATCTACATCTTTGCATTCTACTACATTTTCCAAATTCACATTGCAGAATTGGGCTAATTTAGCTCTGATTTCTTTGGTAATGCTATGCTCAGTTCGGCATACCAATACATCGGCCTGAACGCCACTCTCCATTAATGTTTTCACGGAATGTTGAGAAGGTTTGGTCTTCAGTTCTCCACTTGCTGTCAAGTAAGGTAATAGAGTCAAATGAATTACCATTGAATTTTTTTCGCCCAATTCCCATTTCAGTTGGCGAACGCTTTCAATGTAAGGAAGAGACTCAATATCGCCTACCGTTCCTCCAATTTCTGTGATGATGATGTCGTAATTTTCCTTGGAAAGGATTTTAATCCTTCTCTTTATCTCGTTGGTAATGTGAGGGATAACTTGAACGGTTTTCCCTAAGAAATCTCCTCTTCTTTCTTTTTCTATTACAGTTTGATAGATTTTCCCCGTAGTCACATTATTATTTTGTGAAGTATTGGTATCCAAAAATCTTTCGTAATGCCCTAAATCCAAATCGGTTTCTGCTCCATCTTCCGTTACATAGCATTCGCCGTGCTCATAGGGGTTGAGCGTTCCTGGGTCTATGTTGATGTAAGGGTCAAGTTTTTGAATGGTCACTTTAAAACCTCTTGATTTTAAAAGCAGTCCGAGCGATGCGGAGATAATACCTTTTCCTAATGATGAAGTGACACCTCCTGTTACAAAGATGTATTTTGTATTTTTATTTGACATTTCGTTTAGGTTTGTGCAAAGTTAAAACATTATCTTTAAAAATTCCTATTTCGTTGAAAAGATTTTTTGTTTTTTCGTTTGTCTAAAGCTTAAAATTTGCTTATTTTTGTCAGTAAAAGAGCCATAAACTATGATAGTAGTGTTTAAATTTTTAAGGTAGATTTACTTCAAAACTCTTCAATTGTTTTGTTATTTTAAAAGGCTGATTTCATTAGAGGTTTGATTTTTTTTGAGTAAAACTTAAATTTTTATAAAAATGAGAAATATTTTAAATTATGTAATCTTGCTATTGTTGGCAGTGTCTTTAGCTCATTGTGGAAGAGATGAAGCTCCTTCCGGAAAGGAAACTCCAAACTCACATCAAGGGGAGGATAAAAAGAAGGAAGAAGACAAAAAAGAAGATGGTAAAAAAGAGGAGCCAAGTCTGCATAAAGGAACAGAAACTCCAAAAGTAGATTTAGGGAATCTGAATGATTATTATTGGGATACAGCATCTCGCAAACTTTATGGACCTAAAACGAGTGAAGGCTGGGGAGAACCTATTTTTCTTGATGTGAAAAAAGAAAATGAATTATTGCACGGAACAACTCCTCCTGATGCAAATTTAGGTAAGGAAGGAGATTTTTATGTAGATATTCAAAATAGGGTGGTCTATGGTCCTAAAACAAGTGAAGGTTGGGCGAAATTTACCCAGCTTAAAAAGGATGACGAAGAAGAGGTAGTGGTAAGTAATGATTATACGCTTAGCGAAGACAAAAGAAAACTTATTCTATGGAAAAATGCTGAAACTACCGAAGTTAATATGCAGACAGATAAAATATTAAGTAAAGTGGAAACTATTGGTGAAAATGCGTTTAAAAATAAAAAGAGTTTAACGAAAATAATCTTACCAGATGGATTAAAAAGAATTGAACCAGCAGCTCTTTATGGAACGGGACTAACCGAAATATCCATTCCTAATAGCGTGGTAAGCATCGGGAATAGTGCCTTTTCAAGAAGTCAATTAACAAGTGTCGCCTTAGGAAGTGCTTTGCAAGAAATTGGAGATTTTGCGTTTAGAGGAAATAAAATAACCTCCGTAGTTATTCCAGATAATGTGACGAGAATTGGTGGAACTGCGTTTTCTGAAAATCAAATAACAGCTTTGACGCTAGGAAGTGGTTTGCAAGAAATTGGAGATTTTGCGTTTAGAGACAATCGCCTCACCAAAGTAGTTGTCCCAAATAATGTGACCAAAATCGGAGTGTCTGCATTTTTTGACAATCAAATAACGACTTTGACGCTCGGAAATAAAGTTCAAGAAATTGGAGATTTTGCGTTTAGTGGAAATAGAATAACCTCTGTCGTTATCCCCGATAATGCGACGAGAATTGGATCATCTGCCTTTTCTGACAATCAAATAACGACTTTGACGCTCGGTAGAAAAGTTCAGCAAATTGAAAATAATGCATTTAGAGGAAATAAAATAACCTCCGTCGTTATCCCAGATAATGTGACGAGAATTGGAGTGTCTGCATTTTTTGATAATCAAATAACAGCTTTGACGCTCGGTAGAAAAGTTCAGCAAATTGAAAATAATGCATTTAGGGGAAATAAAATAACCTCTGTCGTTATTCCTGATGCTATGATAAACATTGGAGTATCTGCCTTTTCTGACAATCAAATAACGGTCTTGACGCTCGGAAGTGGTTTGCAACAAATCGGTAATGATGCATTTAGAGGAAATAAAATAACCTCTGTTGTTATTCCAAATAATGTAACGATAATTGGCGTATCTGCATTTTTAGAAAATCAACTGACAACTTTAACTCTTGGAAGCAAAGTTCAACAAATTGGAAATTTTGCTTTTATGAAAAATAAACTTACAACGATAAATATTCCAGATACTGTGGTGAGCATCGGCGAAGCTGCGTTTTTAGAAAATAAAATAACGACCTTGAGGCTAGGAGGTGCTTTGCAAGAAATTGGAGATTTTGCCTTTAGAGACAATCGCTTGACTGAGGTGGTTATCCCAAATAATGTGACGAGAATTGGGATATCTTCGTTTTCTGAAAATCAAATAAGAGTCCTAACGCTCGGAAGCAAGGTTCAGGAAATTAAAAGAAATGCATTTAGAGATAATCTATTGACCGAGTTGAACATTCCAAATGCGGTACAGATTATAGAACAAAATGCCTTTTATAATAATAAAATTACTAATTTAAGTCTTGGGAATGCCTTGCAACAGATTGGCAATGATGCCTTCAAAGACAATCAAATAACCGAGGTGAATATTCCAAATGCAGTGAAGAGCATCGAGCAGAATGCTTTTTCTAATAATAGAATTAGAACCCTAACTCTTGGAAATGCTCTTCAACAGATTGGTAAAGATGCTTTTAGAAATAATCAATTAACGGAAGTAAGCATTCCAGATGCAGTGAAGAGTATTGGGCAAGGAGTATTTTTAAATAATAAAATCACCACTTTAAGGCTTGGTAGCGGACTGACGCAGATTGGTGTTGATGCTTTTAGAAACAATCAATTAACGGAAGTAAATATCCCGGATGCAGTGAAGAGCATTGAGAAGGGAGCCTTTTTAGATAATAAAATTACTGCTTTAAGGCTTGGTAGCGGACTGATGCAGATTGGTCTTGATGCTTTTAGAAATAATCAATTAACAGAAGTAAATATCCCAGATGCAGTGAAAACCATAGAAAATAATGCCTTTTTAGATAATAAAATCACTACTATAATACTCGGTAGCGGACTGACGCAAATTGGTAACTGGGGCTTTGGGCGAAATCCTATTAATAGCATAAGTATATCGGCCAATATACCACCTACATTAGGAAGCCGTGCGTTTTATCATGCTTCTTCTAATGTTCAAAGTATATCCGTGCCTACAAGTAGTGTAGCAACATATAAGACAGCTAATGGCTGGAAAGAGTTTTCTTCTAAAATTCAAGGGAGATAAGGTTATTAAAGAATCAATAACAAAAGCAATCCAAATTTGGGTTGCTTTTATTTTGTGATTAAGTTATATACAGCGTTAAAATGTTATGGCTAATATTATAATTTATCAAAAATTTGAGAAAAAGATTAATTGTTGGTGCTAAAATATAATTCCTAATTTTTTAGTGAAAGATAGTGTGTAATTACATAGCAAAATTCCCTATCTTTGGCGTAGAATAAAAATGATAAAAACAATGAAAATAGGAATACTCGGAGGCGGGCAACTGGGGCGAATGTTCATACAAGAAGCCTTAAAATATGATGATGAATTTTATGTTTTAGACCCAAATAAAGACTGCCCTTGTGCTTATATATCACGCTTTACACAGGGCGATTTCAATGATTATGAAGCGGTGATGAATTTCGGGAAGGATAAAGATGTTCTCACGATAGAGATTGAGCATATTAGTGTCCGAGCTTTGGAGGATTTGGAGCAACAGGGCGTGAAAATTGTCCCAAAACCAAGCATTATTAAAATTATTCAGCAGAAGATTTTACAGAAAGAATTTTATGTTCAAAATGATATTCCAAGTCCAAAATTTCAAGTCATTCAAAATAAATCGGAGGCAGACTTTCCTTTGCCTTTCGTTCAAAAACTCAATACTGGAGGCTACGATGGAAAGGGCGTTCAGGTAATCAAAACCGAAGCAGATTTGGCAAAACTTTGGGACGCACCTTCTGTTTTGGAGGCGTTGGTGGATATTGATAAAGAACTGTCGGTGATTGTTGCGAAAAACGAACTCGGAGAGGTGAAAACTTTCCCCGTAACGGAAATGCTTGCCGACCCAAAACTCAACCTTTTGGATTTTAATATTTGTCCTGCGAATATCAATGAAGATATCCAAAATCAGATAGATGAAATTGTGAAAAAATTCATTTCTTCGGCTCATTCTTCTGGGCTTTTTGCCATAGAATTATTTTTGGATAAATTGGGAAAAGTTTGGGTAAATGAAACAGCACCGAGATTGCACAATTCGGGACATCAAAGCCAAGAAGGAAATGCAAATTCCCAATTTGAGCAGTTTTATCGCGTGGTGAAAAATTTGCCTTTGGCGGATACGGATTATTGCAGATTTTCTGGAATGCTCAATCTCGTGGGGGAAGAAGGCTTTTCAGGAAAAGTAAAATACGAGGGCTTGGAGGAGGTTTTAAAATTGCCTCAAATCTATGTTCATCTTTATGGTAAAACAGAAACCAAACCAGGGCGAAAAATGGGGCATATCAATGTCCTCGCCGAAAGCAGAGAAGCCTTAGTTGAGAAACTCATAAAGATTAAAGGAATGGTAAAAGTCATTTCAGAATAAAAAATATAAAGTTGAAAGGTTAAAAATTTTGGTATTGTTTAGTTGAAAACTAAGAATGTGTAAATATTTGATAATATAGCTGTCTGAATTTTTTAATCCTTTTAACTTTATCTAACAGAATTTCTTTTAAACATCTCTGGTTTGTAATTGGTAATGAAAATACCGAGGATAATCATTATCGTTGAAATAATAAAATTGGCATTGACAGGCTCATCAGCGATAAGCCAACCCAAGAAAATCGCAATAATCGTATTCACATAAGAAATAAGCGAAACCTTTACGGCAGAGATTTGGGTAAGTGCATAAGTATAAGCCAAATAAGCAGTGATAGACGCAAAAATGGTAAGGGCAAGCATAGAAATAACACTTTGATTGCTCCATTTCTGTGGTTCAAATGCTGTATTGGTAAGTATTGCCGTAATGATTTGAACAACTCCCGCAAACGCAAATTGATAGCACAAATTAAGGGGAATATTATTGTTTTTGTAGTTGGTTAATTTGATAAATAATGCCCCAGAAGCACTCCCTGAAATTGCCAAGAAGAGATAAAACATCCCTTTTCTATATTCAGGGTTGGTAAGGTCTGCCAGTCCGTCCCAAAAAATAAATACGATTCCAGCGAAGCCCAACAGCACTCCGATAAGAGATTTTAAGGTAAAGGATTGCATTTTTAAGGCGACACTTCCTATAAAAACCAAAATAGGCGTGCAGGCACTAATGAGAGATGCCAAGCTACTCGTGATATGCTCTTGAGCGATGGTTGTGAGCCCATTGGTCATAATCAAAATAAAAGTAGAGAGAATAAGCTGAATTTTAAGATTTTTCCAACCTATCCATTGGAGTTGTTTTGCGAAAAATAAGTAGATGAATAAAATAATAGCTGCCAAACAATGCCTAATTCCAGTTACATAAAGCGGTGGTATGGTTTCTACTGCCAATCTGATTCCTAAAAATGAAGTTCCGTAAATAATAGCCACTGCCAATACCGACAGCGTAAGGGGTAGATTTTTCATTATCGCAATTGAAATAATATTTTTTTGTTTATCTTTGAAGTTGAAATTTTCCACAAAATTAATCAAAAATTTAAAAAAATCAGAGTAAAAAATGATAGGAGTGATTATGGGGAGTAGAAGCGACCTTCCCGTTATGCAACAAGCGGTAGATTTCTTGCAGTCTTTGTCTATTCCTTATGAAGTGACGGTGGTTTCTGCTCACAGAACGCCAGAGAGAATGTTGGATTACGCCAAAACCGCGAAAGAAAGAGGCGTAAAAGTGATTATTGCAGGGGCTGGGGGGGCAGCTCATTTGCCAGGAATGGTAGCGAGTTGCACCACTTTACCCGTGATAGGAGTGCCGATTTTGTCTTCCAATTCCATTGATGGTTGGGATAGCATTTTGTCTATTTTACAGATGCCTTCGGGGATTCCTGTGGCTACGGTGGCTCTAAATGGTGCGATGAATGCAGGGATTTTAGCAACGAAAATTTTGGCAACTTCTGATGAAATCGTTCATCAAAAACTAGAAAAATACCAAAAATCTTTAACGGAAAAAGTTTTAGGAACGGTAGATGATATGAAATCCGAATATCCTAATTTTTATGATGAGTAGCAAAAATAAAAGGATAAATGCTAAAATATATTGCTAATTCCGAGCATTATGCAGAGGTTTTAGAGAAATCTTTAAAAGTAAAAAAGTCTCTTTGGATAGGAACAGCCGATATTAAGGATTTGCATATTAAATCTGGGATTCGTGATACTCAACCTTATTTGGCTGGGCTGTCTCAACTGATTCGGAATAATATAGAAGTCCGTTTGTTGTTTGCTAAACAGCCTGGTCAAAATTTTAAAAATGATTTTGATAAATACCCTTATCTCGTTAAGTATTTAGAAAAAGCCATTTGCCTGAGAGTTCATTTCAAAATTTTTGTTTTTGATTGGAAAGAAGTTTATATAGGTTCTGCAAATCTAACGGGGGCTGGATTGGGAATGAAGTCCGAAAACAAAAGGAATTTTGAAGCAGGAATTTTAACAGATGATGAAGAAATCGTTTCCCCAGCCGTTCATCAATTTGATGAAGTGTGGATGGGAAAATATTGCAATCATTGCCAAAGGAAAGACTTTTGCGAAATTCCTATTAATAAATTATTTTAAAATTCCGTTTAAAAAACATTAATTTCTCTTTCCAAAACAATTCCGAATTTTTCCTTTACGGATTGAATGATTTGCTCTGAAAATTCCCAAATTTCTTTTCCGTGAGCCTTACCCGTAGCATTAATAATCACCAATGCTTGAAGGTGATGCGTTGCAACATTGCCTATTTGTTTCCCTTTCCAGTCGCAACTTTCTATCAGCCACGCCGCAGGAATTTTCATTCCTTTTTCGGTTTTATAGCTTGGGATTTCAGGGAATTTTTGTTTCAAATTTTCATATTCTGATACAAGAACAGTAGGATTTTTAAAGAAACTTCCGCCATTTCCTATTTCTTTTGGGTCTGGTAATTTGGCTTGTCGGATGTTTATCACGGCTTGGGAAACCTCTTGAATAGTAGGGTTTTCAATATTCATTTTTTGAAGTTCCGATTTTATCGCTCCGTATTCCGTTTTTATTTTGTGATTTTTTTTAGTCAGTTTAAAACTCACTTCTAAAATGATAAATTGACCTTTTTTTTGTTTAAAAATGGAATCTCTATACCCAAATTGACACTCTTCTTTTTTGAATAATTTAACGCTATTGTCTTTTAAATCAACAACTTTGCAGGAATGAAATACATCTTTGATTTCGACGCCGTAAGCACCAATATTTTGCACTGGCGAAGCCCCCACATTTCCAGGGATAAGCGAAAGGTTTTCAAGACCACCGTAGTTTTGATTTAAGGTAAATTGAACAAATTCGTGCCAATTTTCTCCTGCTTTCGCCGATACCAAAACTTCTTCTTCGTTGAGGGTTTCTTCTTGTATTCCCTTCAAATTCAATTGGATAACTAACCCTTTAAAATCTTGGGTAAAGAAAACATTACTCCCTCCCCCTAAAATAAGGAGAGGAAGTTTTGCATATTCTGTTTGTAATAATTCAGTCAGTTCCTCTTCTGTAGAGAGGGAAGCAAAATATTTTGCCGAAGCCTCTCCACCAAAAGTATGATAAGATTTTAGCGACAGATTTTCAATAATTTTCATTATTTATTGTATTTTTCCAATGCGTCTTTCAGGAGTTCAACGCTTCTTCTCAAATCTTCTTCTTTCAATACATAGGCGATACGCACTTGCTTTTTCCCAAGTTCAGGATTGGAGTAGAAACCACCTGCTGGGGCTACCATTACGGTTTCGTTGTTGTTTTCGTATTCTTCTAAAAGCCATTGTGCAAATTTATCTGCATCATCAATTGGCAATTCTGCCACGCAATAGAAAGCACCTTTAGGTTTAGGACAAATTACCCCAGGGATTTCGTTGAGCAAATCCACCAACAAATTTCTTCTTTTGGTATATTCTTCGCGAACGCTATTGATGTATTCTGTATCGTTTTGATGGGCTTTTGTAGCGATAATTTGCCCTAAAAGAACAGGGCTAAGTCTTGCTTGTGCGAATTTCATTGCGGCATTATATAATGTTTCGGAACGAGTCACCATAAAACCAATTCTCACCCCACACATTGAATAACGCTTTGATTCTGAGTCAATAATAATACAATTTTCTGAAATTTCTGGAAATTCCAACATAGAGGTTTGTTTTTCACCATCATAAACATACTCGCGATAAACTTCATCGGAAATAATTACAATATCGTGTTTTAGAGCAATTTCGGCTAATTTTTTTAATTCTTCTTTATTGTAAAGATAGCCCGTAGGATTTCCTGGGTTGCAAATCAAAATTGCTTTGGTTTTGGGAGTGATTTTTTTCTCAAACTCCTCCATACTTGGCAGGGCAAAGCCTGTTTCAATGGTAGAAGGAACGGCAACCACTTTTACATTAATATGATTGGAAAATCCGTTGTAATTCGCATAATAAGGCTCTGGGATAATGATTTCATCGCCATCATCACAAAGTGTAGAAAGAGCGAAATTTAGGGCTTCCGAACCACCATTGGTCACGATGAAATTTTTCTCGTTCAAATCCGTAAATCCAATAGAATGATAATAATTTACCAATGCTTTTCTATAATCAGTACTTCCTTCAGAAAGAGAATATTCCAAAACTTTAAGCTCAATATTTTTAAGCTCCTTCAATGCCGAAGCAGGTGTTTCTATATCGGGCTGACCAATATTAAGGTGATAGACTTTTCTCCCTTTTTGTTTGGCAGTAAGGGCGTAAGGGACTAATTTTCTAATCGGTGATGCGGGCATATTCTCCGCTCTTTGAGATATTTTTGGCATTTTTTGTATTTTTAATAATGAGCGTAAAGGTAAGAAATAAAAAAGACCTAAGCAAAGTTAGGTCTAAAATTTTTAAATATTGAATGCCTTTCGGATTTCCTCCACTTTATCTAATTTTTCCCAAGTGAAAAACTCCAAATCTTTGATGATTTTCTCGTTGCTTAATCCTTTATTAAAAATTTTGTCGGCTACATAGGGCGTTCTCCCCATATGTCCATAAGCAGCGGTTTCTTGGTAAATAGGGTTTCTCAGTTTTAATGCAGTTTCTATGGCATAAGGTCTTAAATCAAATAATTCTTGAACTTTTTTGGCAATTTCTCCATCGCTCAAATTAACCTTGGAAGTCCCATAAGTATTAACATACAAACCACAAGGTTTTGCCACGCCGATAGCATAAGATACCTGAACCAAAACCTCATCAGCCACTCCTGCTGCCACTAAATTTTTGGCGATATGTCGCATAGCATAGGCGGCACTTCTATCCACTTTGGAAGGGTCTTTCCCAGAGAATGCACCGCCTCCGTGGGCTCCTTTTCCGCCGTAAGTATCTACGATGATTTTTCGCCCCGTGAGTCCTGTATCTCCGTGAGGACCACCGATGACGAATTTCCCAGTCGGGTTGATATGGAAAATAATATCATCATTAAATAAGGCTTGAATTTCAGGCTTTTGTTGAGATTTTACCCTTGGGATAAGAATTTCAATAATATCTTTTCGGATTTTTGCCAACATATTTTCCTCTGTATCAAACTCATCGTGTTGCGTAGAAACTACTATAGAATCTATTCTTATCGGCTTATGCTCATCGGAATACTCAATGGTTACTTGGGCTTTGGCATCGGGTCTTAAATAAGTGATTTCTTGAGCTTCTCTTCTAATTGCCGAAAGTTCCTTTAAAATAGAATGTGCCAAGTCCAATGCCAAAGGCATATAATTTTCGGTTTCGTTGGTTGCATAGCCGAACATTATCCCTTGGTCGCCCGCTCCTTGTGCATTGGCTTTAGCTTCAAAATCACCACTTTCGGTAATTCTATCCACTCCTTGATTGATGTCTGGCGATTGCTCGTGAATGGCAGAAATCACTCCGCAGGAATCTCCATTAAACATATACTCTCCTTTGGTATAACCGATTTGGTTGATGACCTGTCTTGCAATAGTTTGCACATCTAAATAAGCCTCTGATTTTACCTCTCCTGCCAATACTACCTGTCCTGTAGTCACTAAAGTTTCACAAGCTACTTTTGATTCTCTATCGTAGGCTAAAAAATGGTCAATCAGTGCGTCTGATATTTGGTCCGCAATTTTGTCTGGATGTCCCTCTGATACGGACTCTGATGTAAATAAGTATGCCATAATAAAAATCATTAATATTGATGACGGATTGCATACTCATTCAAGAAATGAAAGTCTGTTTTAGCATTTTTTATTGAGGTTGCAATCAGTCAAATTTGTCCTCTAAATTTTCGGCAAAAGTATAAAAATAATTTATAAACTACCAAATTAATTCAAAAAAAAAATCAAGGTTTGATAATACTGTAATCTTTTGGATTTTGATTAAAATTAAGTTTTGGGGCTAAGGAAGTTTTAATAAAATTAGCCAATTCGTCTAACATTCTTTGCTTATAACTCGGCTTGTAGTAGATAAGACTAATCTCTCTCGCAGGGAAAGGCTTTTGGAATTGGAAAACATTTTTGGCTTGTTCGCAACATAATTTTCGGGCAGATAGTTCTGGGATAATGGTAATCCCTCCCAATCTATCCACTAAATTAATCAAGGTATTATTATTTGAGGCGTGATATTCTAAATTTTTAGGTTTTAAGATGTTTTCTTGAAGATGGCATACGGTTTCTGTTTGTCTTCTCAAGCAGTTTCCTTCTTCTAAGAGCCATATTTTGTTAATGTTAAGTTCTTTTGGGTTAATATATTTTGGTTTTTCAGGAGATTCTGAAGAAGAATAAACGAAAAGTTCTTCATTAAATAAGAAATCACTGAAAAACTCCGATGTATTCTCGTAAGGAGTGGAGATAATCCCTGCATCTATTTCACCAGATTTTAGATTTTTGATGATATTATCGCTATTCATTTCCCTAATGCTAATGTCTATTTTAGGGTTTTGAATGAGAAAATCAAAAAAATCATTAGATAAGATAGAGTCTGAAATTGTAGGGATAATTCCCAAGCTAAGATTTCCAGCCAAAGTATTATTGAGAAGATTAACTTTGTTTTTTAACTCCATAATAGAATCCATTATGAGTTTTGCCTGTCTTACAATTTCCATACCGATATCCGTGGTGCGAATAGGGTGGCTACTTCTATCAAAAATTTTGACTTCCAGCTCTTCTTCCAATTTCTGAATCATTGCACTAAGGGTAGGCTGAGTAACAAAACAAGCCTGAGCGGCCTTACCGAAATGTTTGTATTTATCAACAGCAATGAGGTATTCTATTTGTTGGATATTCATAGAGTGAATTTTTTTACAAATATAGTGATTTATGATAAATAGAAAACCTTAGGAATATCCCAAGGTTTTCAAGATTATATTTTTGAAAGTAAATTTCTAAAGCTCACTTTTTCATCAATGATTCTTCGGAGTTCTGATACGGGTACTCGCTCCTGTTTCATGGTATCTCTCTCTCGGAGTGTTACCGTGTTATCATTTAATGAATCGTGATCCACCGTGATGCAGAATGGAGTTCCGATGGCGTCTTGTCTTCTGTATCGTTTTCCAATACTATCTTTTTCCTCGAAAATAATATTGAAATCGTATTTCAAATCATTGAAAATCTTTTCTGCAAACTCTGGTAATCCGTCTTTTTTTACAAGTGGTAAAATCGCTGCTTTTACAGGTGCCAACGCTGGTGGCAAGGACAATACCGTACGCTCTGAGCCATCTTCCAAGACCTCATCTTTGAGGCAGTGAGAGAACAATGCCAAGAACATTCTGTCCAAACCAATGGAAGTTTCCACTACATAAGGCACATAACTTTCGTTTCGTTCTGGGTCAAAATATTGTAGTTTTCTTCCTGAATGTTGTTCGTGAGCTGATAAATCATAATCCGTTCTGGAATGAATCCCCTCCAATTCCTTAAATCCGAATGGGAATTTAAATTCAATATCTGCAGCAGCATTGGCATAGTGAGCTAATTTTTCGTGGTCGTGGAACTTGTAATTCTCTTCGCCTAAACCAAGTGCCAAATGCCAATTCATTCTTTTTTGTTTCCACTCTTCATAGAATTTCAGCTCTGTTCTTGGAGGTACGAAGAACTGCATTTCCATTTGTTCGAACTCGCGCATTCTGAAAATAAACTGCCTTGCAACAATCTCATTTCTAAATGCTTTTCCGATTTGAGCAATTCCGAATGGTAATTTATGTCTTGAGGTTTTCTGCACATTAAGAAAGTTTACGAAAATCCCTTGTGCCGTTTCAGGACGAAGGTATAAATCCATTGCCGATTCTGCTGCTGCACCGAGTTTCGTTCCGAACATTAGGTTGAATTGCCTTACTTCCGTCCAGTTTTTAGACCCCGTATCTGGGTCTGCAATTTCTAACTCTTCTATCAAGGCTTTTACATCGGCTAAATCATTATTGTCCAGAGATTTTGCCATTCTATAAAGAATTGTTTTTTGTTTTTCTCTGTAGTCCAATACACGCGGATTAGTGCTTACGAATTGGGCTTCATCAAAGCTATCGCCAAATCTTTTCTTTGCTTTTTCTATTTCTTTCTGGGCTTTGTCCTCCAATTTTGCACAGTAATCCTCAATCAAAACATCGGCACGAAAACGCTTTTTAGAATCTTTATTGTCAATGAGTGGGTCATTAAAAGCATCAATATGCCCGGAAGCTTTCCAAGTGGTAGGATGCATAAAAATGGCAGAGTCTAACCCCACAATATTTTCATTGAGCTGCACCATCGCCTTCCACCAATATTGTTTAATATTGTTTTTTAATTCTGCTCCATTTTGCCCATAATCATAAATCGCAGAAAGTCCGTCATAAATTTCACTGGACGGAAAAATAAACCCATATTCTTTGGCGTGGGAAACCACCTTTTTGAAAATATCGTCTTGCTTTGCCATATCAAAATTAATTTATGCAAAAATAAAAAATAAAATGAGATAATTTGTCAATATCGTAATTTGAGAATGAGGAAATTTGGAAATATGAAAACTATTTTTACCTTTGCAGTGTTTAATATCTGAAAAACAATGAAATCTAATAACTGTTTTACCCCCCCCCCTACACAATTTTTTAGAACACACAAGTCTTTTTTTAAATTTTTTATAAAATTGAATATGCCATAGGTAAAGAGCTATAAGGCTTTGTTGTCTGTGGATTTTAATTTTTAATAATTGGTTAAATTTTCATGATATGAAACAAGGGTTTTTGATATTAGGCTTGGTGTTGCATTCGTTGTTTTACGGGCAGAGTATTGAGGAATTAAGGAAACAAGCAGAGCTAGGTGATGCGAAATCACAATATTGTTTAGGTTTAGTTTATGGAATAGGCAAAGGAGTAGAGCAATCTTGTATTCAAGCGGTGTATTGGTGGGGGAAATCAGCGGAAAAAGGCAATGCGGAAGCACAGTATGGTTTGGGAATGGCTTATGCAGTAGGTAAGGGAGTAGAACAGTCTTATACTCAAGCGGTATATTGGTGGAGGAAATCCGCAGAACAAGGAAACGCGGCTGCACAATACGGTTTGGGGGTCGCTTATGAAGATGGAGAAGGTGTGGAACAGTCTTATATTCAGGCTATATATTGGTGGAAAAAGGCAGCAGAACAAGGACATACAGAGGCTCAATATGCCTTAGGAGTTGCTTATGAAAATGGAGAAGGCGTGGAACAGTCTAATGAAAAAGCCTTGTACTGGTATAAAAAATCTTGTCAAAACATGAGTAATGAGGCTTGTAAAGCATTTAATAAATTGAAAAACGAAGCATTTTTTAAGTAAAATGGAGCTTCGTTTTTTTTGTATCTTGTAGTTTTTTTGGGAGGGTAAAATTCCTTTGTTTAGGGGCTTTAACTATTAAAATTTCCTTTGGAGAGATAGACTACTTTTTTCGTGTCAAAAAAATCTTCTTCAAAATGCTCTTTGAGTTGGAAAATTTCGCAACGGAGTCCAGCCAATTCCTCTGCCAAATCGCCCCCTTTAAGGTAAAGCACCCCATTATGCTTCTCATTGATTTGCTCTTTCTCAAATTTCCCTTTTAGCCAACGCAAGAAAACGGGCATTTGCGTAACGGCACGGCTTACCACGAAATGGTATTTGTCCTTTAGTTTTTCGGCTCTTCCGTGTATGGTGGTCACATTTTTCAGCCCAATGTCTTCTGCTACGGCTTCTACCACTTTTATTTTTTTACCGATGGAATCTATCAGAGTAAATTCTGCTTCGGGGAACAAAATCGCCAACGGAATGCCAGGGAAACCGCCCCCAGTGCCGATATCCAACACCTTTGTCCCCGCCGAGAAAGGCATAATTTTAGCAATCCCCAGCGAATGCAAAATGTGTTTTTCGTAAAGGCTTTCCATATCCTTTCGCGAAATCACATTGATTTTTTCGTTCCATTCGTTGTAGAGTCCCTCCAGTTTCGCAAATTGATATTTTTGTTCTTCGGTAAGGTCAGGGAAATATTTTAAAATAATATCCATATTCTATTTGAGCTTTGAAAAAGCAAAATTAACTTTTTAAGATGATAAATGGAAAATTAAAGGATTAAAAAAGTAGTTTTTGATGTAAAAAAGGATTTAATATATTTGCCATAATCTTTTTGATGTATGAAAAAACGATTGATTTCCATTGTAGGGGCTACAGGGATTGGGAAAACCAAATTGGCAATTTTGGTAGCACAATATTTTGGCACGGAGATTTTGTCTTGTGATGCAAGGCAGTTTTTTCGTGAAATGGGTATTGGCACGGCAGCCCCTGATGAGTTGGAACTTTCACAGGCAAAACATCATTTCATAGGGAATTTAAGTATTAAGGAGGATTACTCCATCGGTCAGTATGAAATTGATGCACTGAACAAACTCAACGAACTTTTTTCAAAATATAATGAAGTGGTGCTAGTGGGGGGGTCGGGAATGTATGAAAAGGCTTTAGTAGAGGGTTTGAATGATTTGCCAGAAGCCAATGAAGAAAACCAAAAAAAATTGCAGAAAATTTGGGAAGAAGAAGGAATTGAAGCTTTGCAACAGCTTTTAAAACAAGAAGATGAAGTTTATTATCAAGTGGTAGATAAAGAAAATCCTCGCCGTTTGTTAAGGGCTTTGGATGTGATTTGGCAAATGGGAAAACCTTACTCAGAGTTGATTAATTCCCCTAAAAATAAGAGAAATTTTGAAGTGATAAGAATTGGCATTGAGGCTGATAGAGAAGTGATTTACGATAGAATTAATCGCCGAGTGGATAAAATGATGGAGCAAGGACTTTTGGAAGAGGCGAGAAAGCTTTTGCCGTATAGGGATAGGGTGGCACTGCAAACGGTGGGCTATACCGAGCTTTTTAAGTGTTTTGATGGAGAATGGAGTTTGGAATTTGCCGTTTCGGAAATTAAGAAAAATTCAAGGAGATATGCGAAGCGTCAGCTCACTTGGATTAAAAAACTGGAAAATGTCATTCCTATTCGCTATGATTATTCTCAGGAAGAGTTGGAAAAATTTTTAAATCATATATAGAAAATGAAAGAGTTTTTAAAAAAACATTGGGAGAATTTATTTTTTGGTGTTTTCATCGTAGTATTTTTTTTCGTTCCTGGCGTGAGGGAATTTATCCAAAGACCTTTTTTGATGAGCCCTTCATTGGAGAAAACGGAAAATTACGGAAAATTAGCACCCAAAGATTATGATATTGCGTTAAAGGGAATTAATGTTCCTGATGCTCATTTGTCGGATTTTAAAGGGAAAAATATTTTTTTGAATTTCTGGGGGAGTTGGTGCCCGCCGTGCAGAACGGAATTTCCTAGCATTCAAGAGTTGTATGATGCTCAAAAAGATAAAATGGATTTTGTGCTGATTGCAATGCAAGATGACGAGGCAAAAGTAAAGGCTTTTATTGAGAAAAATAATTACACTACGCCTGTTTATATGACGGAAAATCCACTGCCAATGGTTTTGGAATTCAGTAGTTTTCCTACGACTTTCATCATTGATAAAGAAGGGAAAATCTTGAAGAAAGATCAAGGAGCTGCCGATTGGAACGCCCATGCAGTGCATCAGTTTATTGAAAATTTAGATTAAATAAATGGCAAAGATTTTGTAATAATTATAAAAAAAATAACAAAAAAATGAGATTTTCAAAATTAAAATTAATGCAAGGACTTTTTCTAAATAGAAGTTTTATTTTAAAAATTCCTACCTTTTTCAGAATGTTGAAAAAAACTTTGAAGAGAGAATACCAATTACCCAAAACAGCTATGATTTATATAGCATTGGTTGTTCTTTATGTGTTATTTCCTTTAGATTTTATCCCCGACTGGATACCATTTCTCGGTTGGATTGATGATATTGGAATTTTAAGTATTTTAATTTCAAAACTAACAAAAGAGATAGATGATTTCGTCCTTTGGGAAGTGAGTAAATTTCAGAAATAACGAATAGAATCAATTTTTATGTTTAAAGACGCTTTTTTATTAAAGTGTCTTTTTTTTATTATGATAAAAATCATAGAATTATTGTTGTTAAAAAATGTTAATATTATATAAATTTGCTATGAAATTATAAATCTTATGAAAAATAAAAATAGGCTATTGTTTTGGTTATTAGGTTTTTTGTTATTTGCTCAATGTACCAAGAACAATGTAGAAAATCAGAGAAATTCTCGCGAAGTAGTAGATGTTGAGGGACGAAAAGTTTTAGTTCCAGAAAATGTGGAAAGAGTAATAGGGGTAAATGCAGGTGCGATGAGGTTTTTGAGCTATATGAGTGCGATTCCTAATGTAGTAGGCGTAGAGGAGAGAGAGCATGTGGCATCAAGACCTTATAATCTAGCATTTCCAGAGATAAAAACTAAAGCAATTATAGGACCTCAGCCAGGGGGCGATGAGGAGTTGATATTAAAAGCCCAACCAGATGTTGTGTTTTGGTCTGGTTATGCCACTTCCAAGGGGTCTGCACAAGGTTTGCAAGATAAAATTAATATCCCTACAATCACCCTCAAAAGTGGAGAGTTGGGTGTAGAGAATGACGAGATTTATAATAGCTTAAGGGTTATTGGTAAAACTTTGAAAAAAGAAGATAGAGCGGAAGAACTCATATCCTATATAAAGCAGAATATGAGTGAGCTACAAGAGCGAACCAAAGGCGTTGAAGAAAAAAATAAACCCTCTGTATATGTAGGAGGTTTGTCTTTTAATGGTTCACGAGGTTTAGGCTCTACAAGGGCTAATTTTGCTCCGTTTATGCTTACCAATGCCAAAAATGTAGTAGCAAATTTAGATTACGGCAAAGGCTATACTCGTGCCATTACCATAGATTTAGAAAAATTGATAGAGTGGAACCCAGATTATATCTTTATCGACTCCGATGGGTGGTTATTGGCTCAAAAAGAAATAGGGCAGAATAAATCTTTATACCAAACCTTAAAGGCTTTTAGAAACAATCAAGTTTATATAATCCCTAGATATATTAATAATAGTACCAGTTATGATTATGCCATTATAGACGCTTGGTATGTAGGAAAGGTGCTTTATCCAGAGCGTTTTAAGGATATTGATATAGAGGAAAAATCCAAAGAGATTTTGGAGAAATTTTACAATAAAAAAATTGATTTAAAAGGTTTTGATTTAGAGTTTAAACAAATTGAATTTTAAATAATTATAAGAATGAAAAGAAAAATCATTTATTTAACCCTACTTGCTGGGTTAGTGACAAGAGTTCAGGCTCAGGAAGAAGAAAAGAAAGAAATAGAAGAAGTTGTCATTCTAAAGACGGCAACTCAACCTATGAAAAGAATAGGAGATGTGCTTTATACAGGAACGGAAATCACGCCAAGAGGAATAGATGCGGTAGGAGTGGTAGCCAATGGAAGTTTATTTAATTTGGTGAATATTGTCCCTTCCGTAAATACTCAAACTACCGATGCTTATGGTCTGGGGTATAGCGTGATGAGAGTGCGAGGAATGAGGAATTTTTTTGCAGGAGTTACGGTAGAAGGGGTTCCAAATTATGGAGTGTCTCCTATCGGGCCGAGAGAAGATGTTTTTGATAAAGAAAACCTTAATAGTGTAGCTATTTATAAAGGAGCAGTTCCTGCCGATGTTTTCTCTGCATCAGGGAATAGAGGTGGTTCTGTGGATATATCGTTCAGACGCTCCCCTCGTCAGTCTGGTTTAGAAGTCTTGCAGTCTTTCGGAAGTAATAACTATATGAGAACTTACGCAAGGTTTAATACAGGAGTATTTGAATCTGGAGATAGCAAAACATCAGCTTATTTTTCATTTTCTTTCACAGAAGCAGATAAATGGAAAGGAGTGGGCTTGCTTTCAAATAGAAAGAACTATTCCATCGGAGTTACTCATCATTTTAATGATAAACTCTCTTTAGAGGTTTTCTCAAATTATAACTATGCTTTCCGATATTTCTTTAGAAAATTAAAATATAACGAGGTAATGGATTTAGAGAAAAACTACCACCTTGATTATAATGATAAATTAACTGGAGACCCAGCAAAAGATGTCTATTACGCACACTATAATAAAGGGAATAATAGAAACTCTACCAATATGCTATATTTAAGCTATAAGCCTAATGATAATCAGAAGTTTTCTATAAAACCTTATTATGCTAAAGAAGATGCCGATTATACAGAAACCAATATAGGAGAAAAGCAGAAAAAAGATGTAAGAAGAGATTTCTGGCAAGTAGGGGTGATAGCAGATTGGAAAATGAAATGGGATAATTTCAATTTTGGATTAGGATACTGGCACGAAACCTCTCGCTACATTCCTAATGCAGCAGCTGTAGTAAGCTATAAAATAGAACCAACAGGGCTTAAGAAATTGGGATATAGATTCTACAACGAAATCATTGATAATTGGGCTATCAACAACCCTTATGTGAAACTTGCTTATGAAGGAGAAAACTTCAAAGTGCAAGCAGGTTTAAAATATATGGCTTATACTTATCCTGCTCAAAATAGATATGAACCAAAGTCTGCTACGGATAACTCACCGCGAGAGGTAGCATCACCCGATATGATTACTAAAAGAGGGACAAATGCTCAATGGCTTCCGTCGGTAGGTTTAGGTTATCAGTTTAATAAGCAATTAGAGATTTATGCCAATTATGGTAGAGGCTATATGAGACCTTATTCTACGATAGAAAATACTTATCTTGGAGCAAGAGCTGCCTTCCAAGCACAAGGAATGAGTTTGCAAAGTATTTTGGACAGCTGGGTGATGGAATCTTCCGATAATGTGGATTTAGGACTATTTTTTAACTCTAAAAAAGTGAAAATTAACGGAAGTATTTATTACGGAAAACAAAATAATGTTTTAGCAAATGTATTTGACCCAAGAGTAAATGCAACTTATTCTCAAAATGCAGGGAAAATGACAACAAAAGGTGCAGAGATAGAATCTTATTTTCAATTAGCGGAAAATTTCCAATTCTTCTTAAATCCTTCTTATAACTCCGTACAATACGATAAGGATATAGAGTTTAATAAAAAAGGAGAAGAAAAGAAAATTATCCCAATCGGTGGAAAACAATCTCCTGCTACCCCGAAAATAATGATAAAATCAGGCTTGATATATAACTCTAAAAACCTAAGTGCTAACCTATTTGTTAATCATTTAGGAGAGCGTTTTGGAGATGCTTTAAATAAAGAAAAAGTTCCAGCTTACACCGTGTTTGACGCATCTCTAAGCTACAAAGCTCATTTTTCAAAAGTGTTGAAAAACATATATTTGGGAGTTGAAGTAAAAAACATTGCCAATAAAAAATATATAGGCGTGATTGATACAAGAGATGAAAACCAAGGGAATGGAGCTACCTATCTCACAGGTTTCCCGAGAACCTTCATCGGTACCCTGAAAATAGAATTCTAATTAATTGAAAATGAGAAATTATCCATTATCTTTTACGGTAATGGATAATTTTTTTATATTTGAAAAATATTTAATTTTAAATAAAAACAGAAATGAGAAAATTTATTATTCCTATAATTTTATTAGGAGGTTCATTAGAAATTAATGCACAAGAGACATCCACGGAAATCAAAGAAGTTGTTGTAGTAAAAAATGTTACTCAGCCTACGAAAAAGATTGATGACAAACTCTATACAGGAACGGAAATCACAAAAAAAGGAATAGATGCCTTAGGAGTAGTTGCTAATAGTAATATTTTCAATATTGTGAATATCGTGCCGTCTGTAAGTGTAAATACTACCGATGCCTATGGTTTGGGGCAAAATGTGATGAGAATAAGAGGGGTGAGAAGTATGTTTTCAGGAATGACAATGGAGGGAATTCCAAACTACGGGCTTTCTCCTATCGGAGCAAGAGAAGATATTTATGATAAGGAAAATTTAGGCTCTGTATCTTTGTATAAAGGTGCTGTTCCTGCCGATGTATTTACTGGGTCGGGGAATAGAGGCGGTTCTATAGATTTGTCTTTCAGAAGATCAGGAAGAGAAACAGGCTTAGAACTGATGCAGTCCTTCGGTAGTAATAATTATAAAAGGTCTTTCGTAAGGTTTGATAGCGGAGAGTTCGTTTCAGGAGAAGATACAAAAACCTCTTTTTACACTTCTTTCTCTTATACCGATGCCAATAAATGGAAAGGTTTTGGGAAATTGGCTACAAGAAAGAATTTCTCTTTAGGGATTACTCATCATTTCAATAATCATTTGAAAATGGAGTTATTCACCACTTACAATCATACTTTTAGAAATTCTTTTAGACCGATGAATTACAAAGATGTAATGAATTTTGATAAGAGTTATAACTTTGATTTTAATGAACATCAGACCAATATTCCAGAGCAAGATAGATTCTATTTCGGGTATAATAGTGGAAATTATGAAAACATCAATAGCATAATGTCCATTCAATACCAACCGAGTGAAGACCACAGTTTCTTCTTAAAACCTTATTATGCCAAAGAAAATGCAAAATATTCTTTGACGGCGGGGAATATTAAAAAGCCATTAAAAAATGATATTACACGAGATTTTTGGCAGGCAGGTTTAGTGTTTAGCTATCGTGGTAGAATTCAAAATTTAGATTACTCTTTGGGATATTGGTATGAAGCATCGGATAACCAAGGTTTTACGGTGAATAATTCCATTACGAATAATGGTTTAGTGCCGAGAGGGAAAAATATTTTTATTGATGTAGATGGATTAGGACATTTGCATAATCCTTATATCAAATTGGCTTATAATATTGGTCAGTTCAAAGTTCAAGCAGGTTTAAAATATATGGCGTATAGAACTCCAGGAAGCACAAGATATCTGCCATCTAAACAAAATTCTTTCGTAAGAGAAGAAAAACCAGCAGAAGATTTGAATACTAAAACAAGACTGAATGACGCGTTTTTACCTTCTGTAGGGGTTGGTTTTGAAGCGAATAAGAATTTAGAGTTTTACCTCAATTATGGTAAAGGATATATGAGACAATATTCTGGAGTCACTAACCCTTATTTGGATAACAGAAAAGCCTTTTTAGATGCTAATATTACTTTACAGAGTATTTTAGATAATTGGAAAACAGAAACTTCTGATAATTTTGATTTAGGAATTATCGTAGATTATGATAAGGTTAAAATTAACGCCAATGTATTCTATACTAAGCAAAATAATGTTTTGTCTAATGTTGTAGATTCCAGAGTAAATGTAAATTACAACCAAAATGTAGGGCAACAAGAAGGATATGGAGCGGAATTAGAGTCTTATGTATATATAGCAAAAGGACTTTCATTCTTTATGAATCCATCTTATACCAAATTTTCTTATAAAGAAAATCTTAATCAAAAAGGCAAAGTTTTAGAAATTAAAGGAAAACAAGCACCAGCCGTACCCGTTTGGATGTTTAAAACTGGCTTAATGTATGATTACAAAGGATTGTATGCCAATGCGTTTGCAAACTATACGGGCAAAAGATATGGCGATGCAACCAATAAAGAAGAAATACCAGAATTTACCTTATTTGATGCTTCTTTTGGATATAAACACAAGTTTGGTAAAAAATCAAGTGTTTCGTTTGGAGCAGAAGTTAAAAATATTTTTGATAAAAAATATGTAGGGGTAATTACTTTTGGAGACCAGCAATTAGAAGGTGGTACAGGCTATTTTGTAGGTTTCCCAAGAACTTTCATTGCCTCTCTAAAATTAGATTTTTAATTTTATAAAATGAAATCAGATTTTGTAAAAGAGTATAAAAATTATAACAAGCGAAGATTAACCATCATCTTCGCTTTACTCATTTTGTTGCTCTTATCTATTCAAGTGGCTTTATTGATAGGCTCTTTTGAGGTGAATTTTCAAAATATTAAAGATTTTTGGACAGATGAAAATAGCACAATCAATAGAGTGATTACCCAAATCCGAATGCCAAGGGTGGTAGCTTCGGTGCTTACGGGGGCTGTACTATCGGTCGCAGGAGTGGTCTCGCAGAGTTTGATGAGAAACCCTTTGGCATCGCCTTTTACTTTAGGAATTTCCAGCTCTTCGGCTTTTGGAGCGGCTTTTGCGATTTTATTTTTGGTCGAACAAGTTGGGGCTTATAGTCAATATATTATAGGCTTTTCGGCTTTTTTGTGGAGTATGGTGAGCATTGTTTTGATTATTATTCTCTCACGAATGAAAAATTCTAATCCACAGACGATTATCCTATCTGGTGTGGTGCTGAGTGCTTTGTTTAGTGCAGGGATTTCGGCTTTGCAGTATTTTGCTAATGATGTCCAGTTAGCGAATATGGTTTTCTGGTCTTTTGGTGATATGGGGCGTTCTGGCTGGGAAGATATAGCCTTGGTTTTTGGGTGTTTTTGCATTGGGTTTATATATTTTATGAAAAAAAGTTGGAGCTATAATCTACTGAAAACAGGAGATGATTATGCCAAAAGTTTGGGAATAAATCCAGAAAAAATAAGGCTTCAAGGAATGATTTTAGCCTCGCTGATTACGGCTCTTACCGTGGCATTCTACGGAATGATAGGCTTCGTTGGGCTTTTAGGGCCTCATATTATGCGTAGAATTATAGGAAATAATGAGATGTTTCTCATACCGAGTTCGGCTGTTTTTGGAGCACTATTGCTTTTGTTGGCGGATACTTTTGCCAGAACCATCATTTCCCCTATTATTTTGCCCGTTGGGATTGTCACTTCCTTCTTAGGGGCACCGCTTTTCATTTATCTATTAATTAAATCTAAACATTAATGAAACTGATAGAAATAGAAAATTTAGAGTTTAATTATGAAAAAAATCCTATTTTAAAAGGAATTACCACTGATATCCATCAAGGAGATATGGTGGCGTTGGTGGGGGCTAATGGCTCGGGAAAAAGCACTCTGATGAAATGCATCAACAAAATTTTTTCGCCAAATAAAGGGAAAATTAAAGTAGAAGGACAAAATATTGCGGAAATTTCTTATACAGAAATGGCAAAAAAAATAGCCTATGTCCCTCAATATGAGACAAAGGTTTCTGGAGTTAAGGTTTTTGATATGGTGCTTTCTGGGAGAATGCCCTATATGGCTTGGAAACCTTCTGATAAGGATTATCAACGCGTTTCAGATGTGATGGAGATATTAGGAATTTCTCATTTATCAATGAGAGATTTTAATGAATTGAGTGGGGGACAACAGCAGATGGTATATGTGGCAAGGGCAATCGTTCAGGAAACACCCATTATTCTTTTAGATGAACCGACCAATAACCTTGATGTGAAATATCAAATCGAGATTATGGAACTGCTAAAATCCCTTTCCAATCAAGGGAAAACCATTATGATTACGCTCCACGATATTAATTTGGCTTTGCAGTATTGCAATCAATTCCTTTTGCTTAAATCTGGTAAAGTCTTTGCACAAGGGAAAAAAGATGTGATTAGCGTAGAAAATTTAGAAAATCTCTACGGCGTAAAAATGAAAATGATACGAGACGGCGAAGATTTTTTTGTAATTCCTTATCAATCAAAATCATAAATTAAGTTTCTCCTCAATAAAATTCAAAATATCTTTTGCGACTTCTTCTTTTGATTTTAAGGGGAAGTCTTTTTGTTCCTTTGGAGTAATGATTTTTATTTTATTGGTTGAATGTTGAAATCCCGCCCCATTGTCTTTCAGTGAGTTGAGGACAATCATATCCAAATTTTTGCGTTCTAATTTGGCTTTGGCGTTTTCCTCTTCATTTTGTGTTTCTAAAGCAAATCCTACCAAAAATTGATTTTTCTTTTGCTCTCCCATAGTTTTGAGAATATCGGGATTTTTGGTTAGGGTCAAGGTGATTTCTTCGTCATTTTTCTTTATTTTCTCTTGAGCTACTACTTTGGGGGTATAATCGGCAACGGCAGCACTCATTATCGCAATATCGGCTTGGTGATAATGTTGAAAAACTTGGTCAAACATCTCTTTTGCCGAAGTAATTTTTTCTAAATGAATATCACTGTTAGCGGTTAAAGAAGTAGGACCGGAAACTAAAATAACCTTTGCTCCTCTTTTTTGAGCCTCTTCGGCAATGGCAAATCCCATTTTCCCAGAAGAATGATTTCCGATAAATCTCACTGGGTCAATGGCTTCGTGAGTTGGTCCAGCAGTAATCAAAATAGTTTTCCCAGATAATGATTTTTTTCTTTCTTCTTGTTGGAAAAATCCCACAATTTGATTGAAAATCGTATCAATTTCAGCCAATCTGCCTTCTCCTACAAGACCACTTGCTAACTCTCCACTTTCAGCAGGAATAATGCGATGTCCGTAAGACTCAGCAAGAGTTAAATTCCTTTTTGTAGAAGGATGAGCATACATATCCAAATCCATTGCGGGGGCGATGAAAATAGGACATTTTGCAGAAAGATAAGTGGCAATAACGAGGTTATCACAAATTCCATTCACCATTTTTCCCAAAGTGTTGGCAGTGCAAGGAGCAATAAGCATCACATCAGCCCAAAGTGCCAAATCTATATGGCTATTCCACTCGCCATTGGAGTTGAAAAAATCGCTATAGACAGGCTTTTTAGAGAGTGTAGAAAGCGTGAGAGGACTTACAAAATCCTTAGCAGAAGGCGTTAAAATAACTTGAATTTCCGCACCGTTTTTTACAAAATCTCTTACCAACTGCTTGATTTTATAACCTGCAATGCCTCCCGTGATGGCGATTAATAATTTCTTTCTGTTTAATAGACTCATTGTTTAAAAAGGTTTGTAAGGCAAATTTACTTAAAAATAAAAAAGTTGCAATAAAAACATTGCAACTTTTAACTATATAATATGAAAACTATCTATCTGTTCTTCTGAAATATATTTCATCATTTAGCCATTCTTTTATGGCTATAGAAGTCGGTTTTGGTTGTTTTTCGTAGTGTTTAGAGATTTCTATTTGCTCTCTATTTTCAAAAACTTCTTCCAAAGTAGCATTATGCACAGCAAATTCATTGAGTTTATTGTGAAGTTCTGTTCTTATCTCAGCATTAATTTGCTCTGCTCTTTTTCCCATAATTACAATTGCTTCGTAGATGCTTCCTACTTTTTCTTCAATTTGATTTCTATTGTAAGTAATGGTATTGATTTCTGCTTTTGTATTTTTTTCGTTGCTCATCTGATGAAAATTAATTTTGCAAATTTAGTTAAAATTAAAAACACTTCCAAAAAAAATTATTTTTCTTTTTGCTTTTCAAGAATTTCGGCTCTTTTGGCTTCTACTTATTTGAGAATTTCCAAATGTTTTTCAAGTTCTTTTAAAAGTTTATTTCTCATTTGGAGAGCCTCTTTTGTCGAAGAAGTTTCAGGGTAATCTTTTTCTACTTGGCGAGAAAAGGCGATGGCGTTTTCCAGTCGGTCTTTTTTTAAATCAAATACGGAGTGCATTCCTAGTTCGTATTTCCCTCGCATGATGTAGTCCATACTTTGCTGTTTAAATATGGTGCTAGGGTAGTCTTCCAGTAAGTTTTCAAAAGCCGTCACCGAAGCACGATAATCCCCCATTTTAAAGTATTGTTTAGCGTGTTCGTAATATTTTTTTTCCAGTTTTGTAGTAAGGCTTTCTATTTTTTCGTTAATGTCTTTTGCTCTCTCGGAGTTAGGGTAATTGTTTAAAAAATCTTGAAGATTGTTAATTGCCATTTCTGTACTGGATTGGTCTAAATTATATTCATTAGAATCTTCAAAATAACAAATGGCGGACATATAAGCAGCCTCCTCTCTTCTTGGGTCTTTCACAAAGGTATGAGAAAAACTTCGGAACTGATGCCCAGCTAGTTTGTAGTTTTTATCGTAATAATTGGCATACGCAGACCTGAAAACCACTTCAGGAGCGTCATTCGTTCCTGCTACCAAATTGGGCAACCTATCGTAAAGCGAAAGAGCCTTTGACCATTTTTTTTGAGCGTAAAACTCATTAGCTGTATTGAGGATGAACTCTTTGTCGGCACTTTTCATTGCTAAGCTATGTTGCTTATTACAAGATAATCCTAATAATGATAGAGAAACGATAGCGATATATTTTTTCATAAGATTTAAAACTATTTTAAACGACAAAAATATATTTTTTTTATCAGAAAATTAGAATTTAACAAAAAATTATTATTTCAACGATAGGTTTAGTGTCCATCATACCCCAAGAGAGAGAAGGTACATTGCTGGAGGTGCGTCTTTACCTTATCCTCTATATTAAAAGGGAGTTCGTCTGTAGAGCAATTTAAAAATTTAGCGTAAAAAGCTTTATTCCTAATGGTAAAAAGTAAGGTTCCGATAATGGTAGAAATAAGGTCCTCTGCTTTTGCCGCTTTCTTAAAAATCCCGATGGAAATCCCTTTGGCTATGATTTTTTGAATGATTTCTGTGGAAACGAGGTAAAAATCTGTTAAAAGTTCCCTGGTGCTTTCGGAATGTTGCATTTCTTGTGTGACAAACCCGTGGAAGTGTTTGTATTTCAGTATTTCGCTTACGATGAAGTTGATGATTTCTTTCAACTGCATATCGGGTCTTCCGTTTATTATGGTTTGGGTAAATTCCGAAAATTTTTGTTTGCTCCTCTGCACGCGGTATTCGTAGAGGGCATTCATCATTTTTTCTTTTGAACCGAAATAGTAAGAAATCATCGCAACATTTACTTTTGCTTTGCTGGAAATTTCTCGGACAGAGGTGTCCTTAAACCCATTTTTAGCAATGAGCTCCTCGGCGATATTGAGAATGTGAATCTGCTTTGAATTAAATTTTTTCTGCATTTAGAAAACAAATCTAATATAATCCACAAATATAGATTAAAAATATGAAATAAAAACAATGAGTTTTATCATATCAAGATAATCTCAAATAATTTTGGTTTTTTCATAAATAAAAGCTAATTTTGGGAAAAATTTGAATAAAATGAATATACCAGCAGAATTAAAGTACACAAAAGACCACGAGTGGGTGAGAATTGAAGGGAATGTAGCCGTTGTAGGAATTACAGATTTCGCACAAGGAGAATTGGGGGACATTGTTTTCGTAGATGTAGATAGCGTAGATGATGAATTGGGTGCGGGAGATGTTTTCGGAAGTGTAGAGGCTGTGAAAACGGTTTCAGATTTGTATTTGCCTCTTTCAGGAAAAGTAATTGAGTTTAATGAAACTTTAGAAAGCGAGCCAGAATTGGTAAATAGCGACCCTTACGGAGAGGGCTGGATTATTAAATTGGAAATTGCCAGCGATGCAGACCTTTCTGAATTGCTTACGGCAGAACAATACCAAGAAGTAATTGGTGGATAAATTTAAGATACTATTTAGATATAAGATTTTGCCCATTTATTGGGCAATTCTTACTTATGTACTTCTCAGACCGAGCAATACAGAAAAAGAGGATTTATGGATAGACTTTGCCAATATGGATAAAGTGGTTCATATTTCGGCATTTTTAGTGCTTGGCTTTTGCTATCTTATGGCTTTCCCAAAGCAAAAGTTTATTGTCTTTATCGGTATAATGCTCGTTTATGCTTTTCTCACGGAAGTTTTACAAGAAGTAATGGCATTGGGGCGAACGATGGAGATGATGGATTTCTTGGCTGATATTTTCGGAGCTATACTTGGCTATTTCATTCAGAAAATATTGAAAATGAAATGTAAAATTTAGATTAAATTTAACTAAAAAATAAATGCTGATAGGTTTTAATTTTTTATTTTTGCAAATATTGATGAATTTAAAATAGTGCAGATGGCTAATGTTTATAACAATATTTTAGAACTGATAGGGCAGACCCCTATGCTAAAGCTTAACGAGATAGTTTCGGAAATTCCTGCGAAGGTTTATGCGAAGTTGGAGATGTTCAACCCTGGACATTCCGTGAAAGATAGAATTGCTCTACACATTATAGAAACAGCCGAGAAAAAAGGACTTTTAAAAAAAGGAGCAACCATTGTAGAAACCACTTCTGGAAATACGGGTTTTTCTCTGGCGATGATAAGTGTAATTAAAGGATATCGCTGTATCGTAGTGGTAAGTGATAAAACCAAACCAGAGAAAATAGCATTCTTAAAAACTATGGGTGCAGAGGTGTATGTTTGTCCTGCAAGCGTTCCCGCAGATGACCCTCGCTCTTACTACGAAGTGGCAAAGAAAATTGCCAAAGAAACGCCCAATTCTATTTATATTAATCAATATTTTAATGAACTAAATGTTGAAATCCATTACCTTACTACTGGTAAAGAAATTTGGGAACAAACAGAAGGTAAAATCACTCACTTGGTGGCTTGCACTGGGACTGGTGGAACGCTATCGGGATCAGCGAAATTCATTAAAGAAAAAAATCCTAATGTGAAAATTATTGGGATAGATGCCGATGGTTCTATTTTAAAAACCTACCACGAAACGGGAGAAATCAATCCTGATGAAATTCATTCTTATCAAATTGAAGGTTTGGGGAAAAATCTAATCCCAGATACGGTTCTTTTTGATAAAATAGATGAATATGTAAGGGTAAATGATGAAGATAGTGCGTATATGACGCGTGAAGTTGCTCTTAAAGAAGCTATTTTAGGGGGATATACTACAGGGGCTGTTGTTCAAGGTTTGAAGCAATATGCTAAAGAAAATCCTTTCAAAGAAAGTGATGTAGTGGTAGTGATTTTTCCTGACCACGGCTCTAAATATATGACCAAAGTTTATAGCGACGATTGGATGGAGGAGCAAGGTTTCACCAAGAATGAAGCATACAAAAATGAAATTATAATAAAGTAAATGTTAAAATCATGGATATTTTTGAAAGAATTAAACAAAACCCAGGACCATTAGGGCAGTTTGCAGATTATGGTGAAGGATATTTTATTTTCCCAAGATTGGAAGGACCTATCGGACCGAGGATGAAATTTCAGGGGAAAGAAGTGGTTTTTTGGTCAGCGAATGATTATTTGGGTCTTTGTAATCACCCAGAAGTTTTAGAAACAGATGCTAAGGCCGCAGCTCAATACGGAATGTTCTACCCAATGGGAGCGAGAGCCATGTCTGGGGAGACGGACGCTCACTTGCAGTTAGAAAAAGAATTAGCAGAATTCGTAGAAAAAGAATCAGCATATTTATTAAATTTCGGTTATCAAGGTATGGTATCTATCATTGATGCTTTGGTAACGAGAAGAGATGTGATTGTTTATGATGCAGATTCTCACGCTTGTATTATTGATGGAGTGAGATTGCATTTTGGGACAAGTTTTACCTACAAACACAATGATATGGAGAGTTTGGAGAAAAACTTGGAGAGAGCAACAAAAGTGGCAGAAGAAAATGGTGGAGGAATTTTAGTAATTACCGAGGGTGTTTTTGGAATGAGAGGTCAGCAAGGTAAGTTAAAAGAAATCTGCGAACTGAAAAAGAAATTCAATTTTAGATTGTTGGTAGATGATGCTCACGGATTCGGAACTCTTGGCGAGAAAGGTTTTGGGGCAGGAGAGGAGCAAGGTTGCCAAGACCAAATTGATGTGTATTTCTCTACTTTTGCGAAGTCAATGGCTGGTTTTGGAGCATTCGTAGCGGGAGATAAGGAGATTATTCGTTATTTGAAATTCAATCTTCGTTCTCAAATCTTTGCAAAATCTTTGACAATGCCAATGGTTATCGGTGGTTTGAAGAGATTGGAGCTATTGAGAAGCAGACCGGAAATTAAGGCGAAACTTTGGGAAAATGTTCGCAAACTTCAAAACGGATTGAGAGAAAGAGGATTTAATTTAGGTGAAACCAATACTTGCGTGACGCCCGTGTTTATACAAGGTTCGCCAGTGGAAGCGACTTTATTGGTAAAAGATTTGAGAGAAAATTACGGAATTTTCACTTCTGTGGTGGTATATCCTGTAATTCCGAAAGGGAATATTTTGTTGAGGCTAATCCCTACGGCGTCTCATACCGATGCTGAAATCAATGAGACTCTTGATGCTTTCGCTGCCTTGAAAGAGAAATTAGATTCAGGTTATTATAAAGAATTAGAGCAAAAAATGGGCTTAGAATTTATGCCGTTGTAAAATACAAACCAGTCTTAAAAAGAAGGCTGGTTTTTTTTATGATAATAATCATGTTTTAAATCCGCATAAAATTCTTATCTTTGTAGTGCTACAAAATATTGATAAAGTGTAATTCATTAATAAGCGTTCTCTTGATTCGAGCTTAAAATAATATTTTGTAAGAAATAAAATAAAAAATAATACTTAGAATAATTAAATTTAATATAATGAGAAATTTTAAAAATCTTAGAGTTATACCATTGGTATTAGCATTGGCACTGATGAATTGGCAGTGTAATAGAAATGAAGGAAAACCAGAAAATTCTGAACCTAAACCAGTGACACCAGGTTCTTCCAATCAGCCAAAACCAGAAGCTCCTAAACCAGCTAAGCCTACGATAGAGTTGGAAACAGTCCTTGTAGAGGGGGGAACTTTTATGATGGGTAGCCCAGAAGGAGTGGGAGGTAGTGATGAGAGACCTCAGCATCAAGTGACATTAAGTAGCTTCAGTATTAGTAAGTATGAAGTCACTAATGCTCAATTCGCTCAATTTCTTAATGTTGAAGGAAACCCACAAGATGGTCTGTATAGATGGTATAATGAGAGCAAATCAGATGCAAGAATAGTAAAGCAAGGAAATAAATTTATCGTGGAAGATGGGTATGAAAACCACCCTGTTACCTATGTGACGAGAAATGGAGCAAAAGCTTTTGCTAAATGGGTAGGAGGAAAATTACCAACCGAAGCTCAATGGGAATATGCCGCAAGAGGAGGGCAAAAGAGTAAAAATACTTCGTACTCAGGAAGTGATAATGCAGATGAAGTGTCTTGGAATAAAGAAAATTCAGAAAATAAGACTCACCCTATAGGCTTAAAAACTCCAAACGAACTGGGAATTCACGATATGAGTGGAAATGTGTGGGAATGGACATTAGATCTCTATGATAGTGGATATAAAAGCGGACCTCAAAAAGATCCGAAAGGTCCTGATTTTGGTTTTCAGAATGTTATCCGTGGAGGTAGCTTTAAAACAGAAGTAAATAAAACAAGAGTAGCTTATCGCAATAGAGATTTTTCAGACTTTAGTCGTGAAGATTACGGCTTCCGTGTAGTATTTCAAGTAAAATAATATCTTTAAAATAAAGGCGATTCCCGAAAAGCCTACAATAGAGTAGGGGGTAAATATAAAGTTGATATAATGAGAAATTTAAAAAAAACTAGTCTATTGCCATTATTATTGATGGTAGCAACACTTTCTTTACAGTGTAATAGAGATGAAGGAACCAAGGAAAACCCTTCTAAAAAAGAAGAACCTATACAAGGAGAAGGTCCTAAAAAGGGAGAAACAGTTAGAGGAATAGAAACTGTTGTAGTAGAAGCAGGAACTTTTAAAATGGGATTACCAGAAGATGAAGATGATGAAGGAAATGGAGTGCAGTTCGATTCTACCATAACTACTAGTTTTGAAATTAGTAAATATGAAATTACAAATGCTCAATTTGCTGAATTTCTTAATGAGCAGGGAGATTCTAAAGGAGATATTACAATCTGGTATAATAATAAACTAGATAACGCAAGAATCAAGAAGCAAGGTGATAAATATGTGGTAGAAGCAGGATATGAAAAACACCCCGTGACTCATGTTCAGTGGAGAGGAGCAAAAGATTTCGCAAAATGGGTAGGAGGAAGACTTCCTACAGAAGCAGAATGGGAATATGCAGCAAGAGGAGGAAAATTTAGTAAAAACTTCAAATATGCAGGAAGTGATAATGCAGATGAAGTGTCTTGGAATAAAAATAACACTAAAGGTACTCAGCCAGTAGGAACTAAAAAACCTAATGAATTAGGGCTTTATGATATGAGTGGAAATGTGTGGGAATGGACATTAGATTGGTATGGTAATTATACTAATTATCCTAGAAAAGACTATAGAGGACCAGGTACAGGAAGTACAGTGACACTGCGTGGAGGTAGTTTCTCAGAAAGTGAAAAGTATTCAAAAGTAGGTTGGAGACATTCTGTGGTTCCTAAGCATGGAGATAGAAACTTTGGTTTCCGTGTTGTATTCAAAGGAAAATATTACAAGCAGTAATAGTATTATAAATAAAAAAACAGCAACAGAAAAAGGTTGCTGTTTTTTTTGAGTGCTCTATCAAAGTTGAAAAATAGTTCAGAAATATTATCTTTGCAGAGTGCAAATTTTACAATCCCATATTCAAGAGTTGGAGTTCCCCAAATTGTTAGGGGAAGTTTCGCCTTATGCTTATTCGCCAAAGGTAGCGGAGCAAATTTTACAATTACTTCCAACGGAACAAGAAAAAGCCATCGGATTGCTTAAAAAAACTTCCGAGTTTCTTTCTTCTTACGAGAGTGAAAATCCTATTCCCTTTGATGAATACGAGGATATAGAAGAGGAACTAAAACTAATGCTAATAGAAAATTTTAGATTAGAAGCACATTCTTTTTCTAAAATTAAAAAATTGACAGAGCAGATTGGGAAATTGCAGTCGTTTTTTCCGAAATGGACGGAGTTGTTCCCGAATTTATCCGATGAGGTAAGAGAATTAGACTACCGCAAGGAAATTATAGATAAAATTTCGGAGGTGTTCAATCGTTTTGGAGAAGTGAAAAACGAGGCTTCTCCTGATTTAAAGGGTATTCGTGAAGAAATTGCCATTGCTAAAAAAGCGATTCAAGAGAATTTTAATAAGTCTTTAAATCATTATGCTCAACAAGATTTTCTTGATGAAATCCGAGAAAGTATTATAGATGACCAACGAGTTTTAGCTGTAAAATCAGGGTTTAAAAAGCGTGTGGCTGGGCGAGTGTTGAGCATTTCTAAAACGGGGTCAATTACTTACATTCAGCCTGAAAGTGTGGTGAAACATTATTACCATCTCCGCGAAAATGAGGAGCTAGAAAAAAAGGAAATTGACCGAATTTTAAGGAAACTTACCAGCGAAATTGCAGAATTCCAGCCTCAACTTACAGATTATCAAAAATATATTTTCAATCTTGATATTACTCGTGCAAAGGCTCTTTTTGCATTGAAAATCAATGGAGTTTTGCCTAAAATCAATCAGCATAAATCCTTAAAATTAATCAATGCGTTTCACCCTTTGCTTTGGTTGAGGAATAAAGAAGAAAACAAAGAGATTTTCTCCCAAACTTTGGAATTAACGGAGAATAACAGAATTATTTGTATTTCAGGACCTAACGCTGGTGGAAAATCCATTACTTTGAAAACTTTGGGATTGCTTCAATTGATGCTTCAATCAGGGATTTTGGTTCCCGTTCATTCAAAAAGCGAAATGTTCTTTTTTGACCGATTGATGACGGATATTGGTGATAACCAGTCCATTGAAAATCACCTCTCTACCTATTCTTCTCGTTTGAAAAAAATGAGCAAAATTGTAAGGGATGCAGATGAAAATACTTTACTTTTGATAGATGAATTCGGAACGGGGTCAGACCCTGAATTGGGTGGAGCTTTGGCGGAATCTTTCTTAGAGTTTTTTTACGAAAAAAAGAGTTTTGCCATTATCACGACCCATTACACGAATATTAAATTACGAGTGGAGCAATTGCCTCACGCCCAAAATGCGGCAATGCTTTTCGATGAAGAAACTTTGGAGCCGATGTATAAACTGGAAGTGGGGCAAGCAGGAAGTTCTTTTACTTTTGAAGTGGCAGAAAAAAATCACATTCCGAGGTTTATTATTCACGCTGCGAAAAAGAAGGTGGAAAAAGATGTGGTAAATTTGGATAAAACCATCGTTAAACTTCAACAGGAGAAATTTGAGGTGGAAAAATTAAAATCCGATTTAGCGGAGAAAAGGGAATCTACTCAAAATAAGCGAGATAATTTACAGAAACTCAATGAGCAACTTCAACTCAAATTGTATAATTTCCAGAAATTATATGAAGATGAGCATAGAAAATTGCAGTTCGGAACAAAGATAGAAGCCTTTATAGAGAGTTATACGAAAGGGAAATCCCGAAAGGAAGTGGTAAAAGATTTTGTGAAAATTTTGGAGCAGGAAAAATTCCGTAAAACCAACGAAACCGACAAAATCTCCAACGAAAAACTGAAGGTGGTCAAGCGAAAAGTTAGTCAAGAGCTAAAAAAAGAAACTGTAATTCAAACCATTGCTGAAACCGAAGAGAAACTTAAAGAGCAACAACGAAAGGAGAGAGCTTTGTGGCTGAAAGTTGGTCAGAGAGTGCGAATTATCGGTAGTACGAGCATCGGCACGATTGAAAAAATTGACCTAAAAAATAATAAAGTAACCCTAAATTATGGGCTTTTCAAAACGCAAATCAGTTCAGATGAATTGGAAAGAGTTTAATTATTAAAATTTTAAAAATGACTTGGACAGAGGTTCTTTCACCGATAAAAAACTCGGAATATTTTGTGGAACTTTGGCAAAAAGTGAAGCAAGAATATGAGACGCACAAGTGTTTTCCTCCAAAAAATCAGATATTTAGAGCATTAGAATTAACGCCCTTTGAGGAGGTGAAAGTAGTGATTATCGGGCAAGACCCGTATCATAATGATTATCAAGCAAATGGACTTTGTTTTTCGGTTTCCAATCAAGTTCCTGCGCCACCATCGCTTAAAAATATTTTCACAGAATTAAAGGAGGATTTAGGTGTTGTAAAAAACACAAACGAGTTAGATGATTGGGCAAAACAAGGAGTTTTGATGCTCAATGCTACGCTCACAGTAAAGGCTCACGAACCAAATTCTCATAAGGATTTGGGCTGGGGAAAATTTACAGATTTTGTCATTCAACAGGTTTCGGAGAAGAAAGAAAATGTAGTTTTTGTGTTGTGGGGAGCTTTTGCTCAAAAAAAAGCTGTATTGATAGACCAAAGCAAACATTATATTATTCAATCAGCCCACCCATCACCCTTCTCTGTATATAGGGGCTTTTTCGGGAGTAAGCCTTTTTCTAAAATTAATGATTTTTTAGTTTCAAAAGCAAAAACACCTATCCAGTGGTAAAATTATTCTAAAAATAGTTTTTGTAAATGAGAGGAATGCTGTAATTTTGTTTCATTTAATTTTTTAGAGATGAAGATTCTAAAAGAAATCAGTGATGCGATTCATTTTTTCATAAGAGATTACTTTTATGATGGGACGATTTTGATTTCCCAAATATTTTTCAAGTTTATTTTACTTATTATCGTTTTCTTTATTATTGATTTTATCAATAAAAAGCTCATAGATTTCATCTTAAAATTAATTTCCAGAAGGCATCATAAACCTTTGATAAAGGCAGTTTTAGATTCTGAAGTTCATCACTCTGTTATCCGATTGATGTCGCTTACTTTTGCTGATCTTGTGATAGAGGAAATATTTTGGAGGCACCCTAAAAGCTACCAAGTTTTAGACTTTATTATTGTTGCTCTGAGCATTGTTATATCCATTAGAATTGTCAATAGGTTGCTCAAATCGGTGGAAAAATACTTGATTATTACCAACGACCACTATCGGGCAACGGCGTTTAAGGCAATTTATGATACGATAAAACTCATCGGTTATATTATGGTTGCTATACTGATGGTTTCCAAATTGTTAGGCGTAACAATGGCGGGGGTTTTGGGTTATATTGGGGCTTTTACTGCCTTGTTGATTTTAGTGTTTAGAGATACGATTTTAGGGCTGGTGACGGGGCTTCATGTTTCCATTTCTAAAAATCTGAAAGTAGGGGATTGGGTCGGAATTAAAAAATATGATATTGAGGGAACTATACAGGAAATCAACCTTTTAACCACTAAAATTCTGAATTTTGATAAGACAGTTTCTACTATTCCTACCTATGATTTGCTCAGCACGGAGATTAAAAATATTCAGGTAATGTACGAGGGAAAAGAGCGAAGAATAAAGCGTTCTATTTACTTCAATATCAAGTCGTTTAGGTTTATTGATGATGAATTTTATGAAAGGTTAAAGGACATTAATTTGATTTCTGGATATTTGGAAAATCGCTATTCGGAAATAAAAAAAGAGCGAGAAAGCCTTCGTAATAAACAACGCGTGATTAACGGAAAACAGCTCACCAATATTGGAGTTTTCAGAAATTATACTTTAAATTATCTTAAAAACAGCCCAAACATTTCGCAAACCGATATGCTTTTGGTAAGGCAAATGGAAATCACGCCACAAGGAATGCCATTGGAGATTTATTGCTTTGCGAATAAAACGGGAATGGCTGATTATGAGCAAATACAAGCCGATATTTTTGACCATATCTTGACCGCCGCCGCTGAATTTGATTTGGAAGTAATGCAAATGACTTTGAAGTAAGTTTATTAATATGATACTCAAAAAGCAGGAGAACTTAAATGGAAAAATCTCAAAATTTCCATTATCTTTGCCTTTATGATTGTAGAAGACAAAAAACTTTATTTGATAGATGCCTACGCGATGATTTTCCGTGGGTATTATGCCTTTATTAAAAACCCAAGATTGTCCAGCAAGGGCTTAGATACATCGGCGATTTTCGGATTTACCAATTCTTTGATTGAGCTGATAAAAAGGGAGAATCCCAGTCATTTAGCTGTGGTTTTTGATGTGGGGAAAGCCAGTGTAAGAACCGAAGATTTTGCCGAATACAAAGCCAATAGAGCAGAAACTCCAGAGGCGATAAAAATTGCCATTCCCTATATTCATAAGATTTTGGAGGCGATGCACATTCCTACTTTGGGAGTAGAAGGTTATGAGGCTGATGATGTCATAGGTACGATTGCCGTAAAGGCAGAAAATCAAGGTTATGAAGTCTTTATGGTGACACCAGATAAGGATTTTGCTCAACTGGTGACGGACAAAATTAAAATCTATAAACCTGCTTCCAAGGGTGGAGATATTGAAATTTTAGGCGTGAAGGAGGTTTTGGAGAAATATGAAATTCAAGACCCAAAACAAGTCATAGATTTTCTTGGAATGATGGGAGATGCAGTGGATAATATCCCAGGTTTGGAGGGTGTGGGCGAAAAAACTGCCAAGAAATTTTTGCAGGAGTTTGGCTCTATGGAAAATCTTTTGGCGAATACCGATAAGCTCAAAGGGAAAATTAAAGAAAAGGTGGAGGCTTCGGCGGAAAGAGGGCTTTTATCTAAAAAATTAGCCACGATTTTAACGGACGCACCTATTGATTTTGAACACGAAAAATATCATTTAGAAAAACCTGATTTTGATAAATTAAAAGAAATTTTTGAGGAAATTGAGTTCAAAAGACTTTACGATAATTTATTGAAAATCTTTAATTCTCCTGCTGAAACTGAACAAAAAGCCGATGAGAAAACCCAATCAGTTCAGTTGGATTTATTTTCTAATTTGGAGGATGAAGAAGGTGAGCAAGTGGCTACTACAAAAAACACCATAGAAAATACAGAACATCTTTATCAATACATTCACACGCCTAGAGGTCAGCAACTTTTGTTGAAAAACCTTTTGGAGCAAAGGGCAGTTTGTTTTGATACGGAAACTACATCTTTGGAGGAAACAGAGGCGGAATTGATAGGTTTGAGTTTCAGTTATAAGAAAGGTTTGGCGTATTATGTTCCCATTTCGGAGGATAGGGAAGAGGCTCAAAAAACCTTGGAAATTTTTAGAGATTTTTTTGAAAGACAGGATATTATTAAGATTGCACATAATATAAAATACGATTATAAAGTCCTTAAAAATTATAATATTGAGGTGAAAGGAGCAATGTTTGATACGATGATTGCCCACTATCTCCTCAACCCCGATATGAGGCACGGAATGGATTATTTATCTGAGATTTACCTAAATTATACGCCCATTTCAATAGAGAGTTTAATTGGTAAAAAGGGTAAAAATCAAGGGACTTTGCGTTCGGTTTCTTTGGAGGAACAGACCAATTATGCTGGAGAAGATGCCGATATTACTTTTCAGTTGTATGAAATTTTTTCTAAAAAGATAAAAGAAGAGCAGTTAGAGAATTTATTTTATCAGGTGGAAATGCCGTTGATGAAAGTCTTGGTGAAGATGGAATTGGTAGGAATTGCTTTGGATAAAGAAAGTTTAGCGAAAGAAAGTCTTGAACTGGAGAAAGATTTAAAAGATTTAGAGCAGAAAATATTTGGGCTGTCAGGAGAAGAATTTAATCTCAATTCTCCGAAACAATTGGGCGAAATTTTATTTGAAAAATTGCAGTTAGACCCAAAAGCCAAGAAAACCAAGACTGGGCAATACGCCACTTCCGAAGAAGTTTTGCAGAAATTAGCATCAAAACACGAGATTATTCAGCATATTTTGGAGTATAGAACTTACCAAAAGTTGAAATCAACTTATGTGGATACTTTGCCTTTGCAGGTGAATGAAAAAACAGAGCGAATTCATACCACTTTTATGCAAACGGTGGCGGCTACGGGGCGTTTGGCGAGTGCTAATCCTAATTTGCAGAACATTCCAATACGAACTGCCAGAGGTCAGCAGGTGCGTTCGGCATTTGTTTCAACGGAGGGAAATCAACTCATTTCCGCTGATTATTCTCAAATAGAATTAAGGTTGATTGCAGATATTTCGGGCGAACAAAATATGATTGAAGCCTTCCAAAGAGGGGAGGATATTCACGCATCTACGGCGGCGAAATTGTTTAAGGTTCCGTTAAATGAAGTGACGAAACTCCAAAGAAGTCAAGCTAAAACCGTGAATTTTGGGATTATCTATGGCGTGTCTGCCTTTGGGTTGAGCGAACAAACGGGACTTTCGCGAACGGAAGCCAAGCAAATGATAGATGCTTATTTTGAGACTTATCCTCGCTTAAAAGAGTATATGAACGAGCAAATTCTCAAAGCTAGGAAAGAAGGTTTTGTGGAAACGATTTTGGGAAGAAAACGATTTTTAAAGGATATTAATTCTGCTAATTTTGTAGTAAAAGGACACGCTGAGAGAAATGCGATTAATGCTCCTATTCAAGGTTCTGCTGCGGATATTATAAAATTGGCAATGATAAAAATTGACCGAGAATTAGAGACACAAAATCTTCAAACGAAAATGCTTTTGCAAGTTCATGATGAATTGATTTTTGAAGCCCCTCTCGCCGAACTTGAAATTGCAAAAGACCTTATCAGAACTCAAATGGAAAATGCTCACAAAACCAAAGTTCCCCTCATAACGGAGCTGGGTGTAGGAAATAACTGGTTAGAAGCACATTAAGATAAAATATTAAATATAATGAAAGATTTTAAATACAGAAGTGATATTGATGGATTGAGAGCTATTGCTGTAATAGCGGTTATTGTATTTCATTTTAATCCTAAGTGGTTGCCAAGTGGTTTTCTTGGTGTTGATGTGTTTTTTGTGCTATCAGGATATTTGATTACTTCTATTATTTATAGGGAAATGGTAAATAATAAATTTTCTTTTAAAGATTTTTATATTCGGAGAATGAAGCGTATTTTACCATTATTTTTTATTGTGATATTTTCAGGATTATTACTTTCTTGGTATATTTTTATGCCACAAGATGTGGTAGATGTTGCGAATTCTGCAATAGATTCTACAATATTTTTAGCAAATAGATATTTCGCAAAAAATGGGGGGGGTATTTCGATATAAGCTCCGATGAAAAACCGTTTTTACACATTTGGTCTTTGTCTATTGAAGAACAATTTTATTTTGTATTTCCTGTTTTGCTTTTGGTAATTCTTAAAATTCCATTACTAAGAAAGAATATTCTTAATGTTTTAGGAGTGATGATTGTTGTTTCATTATTATCAGCTTTCATTGATTTAAAAAAGGTAGGAATATTTTGGGAATCTTATTATATGCCTCAAATTAGAGCGGGAGAAATGTTGATAGGTTCTTATTTAGCTATATATTCAGTAAAGGAAACGGAGCCTAAGAAATATTTTCCTATCATCAGTGGTTTTGCATTGATGGCTTTATTGATTACTTTATTTTTAGATGGAGTTTTTATTCCTCCTTTATTTCCTGGAATATTGGCTTTTATCCCTTGTGTTGCTACCGCAGTATTGATTTACGCTAATGAAAAAAAGCATTATATATCTAATTTTTTATCCTATAAACCAATTGTATGGGTAGGAAAGTTATCTTATTCTTTGTATTTATGGCATTGGGTTGTTTTGGCTATTATTCGTTATACAACGCAGAGCAATGAGATAGATTTAACTTGGGGATTTATAGCTGTTGTATTGATTTTGGTATTATCTATTTTTACCTATTATTTTATAGAAAATCCTCTGCGAAAAACTTCTCTCCTCTCTTTTGGAAAGAGTTTTGCTTATTTTTATGTTATTCCTTCAATAGTAGTATTTGGTATGGCATATTTAGTTAAGAATATTCCTTTTATATCTTTTCCACAAGAGTTACAATATCCCACAGATATTTGTCATAATAATTTGGATGGAGATTGTATTAAAGGAGATAGAAGTAAAGAACCTAAAATATTGATGATAGGAAACTCTTTTGTGGGGCACTTGAATCCTTTTATTGATAAAGTAGGTAAGAAGGAAGGCTGGTCTGCAACTGTAGTTTCAGCAAATGTTCATCCTTTTGTTTTTAATAAAGAAATTTATAATAAGAAGCGTAAAGACTTTAAAGCTTGCTTAAATAGAGATAAATTTTTTAATGACAATTACCAAAAATATTCAATTATTATATTCCATTATAATGTTATAAATAATGAATATGATTATTATCTTGTTGAAACTTGGAAAAGACTAATCAATGAAGGTAAAAAGGTTTATGTTATAACCAGTGTTGTGGAGGCTGATTTTACTCCTTTGAAACAATATCACAACTCTTTGAAAAATTTGCCTATAAGGGAATTAAAAAAGAATTCACAAGGAGATATTTTATCTTTTGTTCCAAAGGATTTGCCAATAAGAAGAGTAGATTTAAGAGGGTATATTCCAGATGATTTTCATATTGATGGAAAGCCTATCTATATGGATAGATTACACTGGAATGTTTATGGAGCAGAAAAAATTGCAGATAAATTTTTAGAAAATAATAGACTGATTAAGGTAGAAGATTTGGAGTAATTTCATATTTTTGAAAAAATATTAAAATTGAAATTCCTTATCATTATTCCTGCTCACAACGAAGAAAAATATATTTTCTCTTGTTTAGAATCTTTGAAAAATCAAGATTTTCAGGATTTTAATTGTGTGGTAGTGAATGATGGTTCTACGGATAAAACTTTGGAAATTGCTCAAAGTTTTCAAGATGCTGATGCTCGTTTTTTGGTAATGAGTTTAGGGAAATCTTTGTATCAACCAGGGGCAAAGGTGGTTAATGCCTTTCATCAAGGTTTGAAATCTCAAAATTTAAATGATTTTGAGGTGATTTGTAAGTTTGATGCCGATATTATTTTTCCTGATAATTATCTATCTGAAATTCAAAAGGTTTATCAAAAAAAATCTAAAATAGGAATGGCATCTGGGCTGGTTTATATCCAAAAAAATAATACTTGGCAGTTTGAAAATATTTCGTCTAAAAACCATGTCCGAGGACCGATAAAATCTTATAGAAAATCTTGCTTTGAGGCTATGGGAGGGCTTCGCGAGGTTTTAGGTTGGGATAATATTGATGTCATGTTGGCTCAAAAGTATGGTTATGAAGTTTTTACAATTAAAGATTTGTGGGTGAAGCATTTACGACCAACGGCATATCAATACCAAAGCCAAAGAGCCGAAAAATTGGGCGAATATTTTTATAATATTGGTTTAAGTTGGCAGTTGGGAATGATTTCTTCCCTAAAATCATCTTTTAAAAATCGTTCATTCTCAGAGTTTTTCATCACGATGAAAACATTTTTTCAGCAGAATAAAAAACAAGAGCTTTCCCAAGAAGAAATTAGGTTTATCAGAAAAT
>JAUMXI010000118.1 GCA_030529185.1 Flavobacteriaceae bacterium | reverse complement strand
AGAGTTAGAATTAAAAACTCAAAATTATGAGCTTAATATGGAAAAATTTTTTAAAGTATATGATTTATTAAAAGAAAATTATTATGATATAAATGATGTAAAAACAGAAGATTTATTAGAAAGTTCTATATCTTGACTAGTTAATTGACTAAATGACCCTTATACTGAATATTTTAATATAAAAGAAAATAAGGATTTTATGGAAAGTCTTTCAGGAAATTTTGAATGAATTTGAGCAGTTTTAGAAAAATATGAAAAATGAGTGAAAATAATGTCTGTTTTAGATAATTCACCAGCAAAAGAATGAGATTTACAAGTTTGAGATATTATAATTTCAGTTAATTGAAAGGAAATTTGATGAATGTCTACAAAGGAAGTTATTTCTTTGATAAAATGACCTTCTTGAAAAAAAGTTGATTTAATTCTTTTGAGATGAGAAGATGTTTTGGAAAAAACTTTATTTACAAAAGAAGTAGTTATACCTTCAGTTTTGTCAAAGGATTTATGAGATAATATTTGATATATTGCTCTGTCTACTTTTTGAGAAAATACTTGAAAAGAATTTCAAGAAAAACTTTTGGAATTATCTTCAAAAAAGTGAATTATAATTGATTTAAGACAAAATTGAGGTTGATATTTAAATATTTCAGTTGATATTTTAAGTAATTTTATAAAAAAATGAGAAGTTCTTGCTATTGCTAAATATAGAAATTGAAAACTAGACAAATATTTTAGCCATTGAAATGAAACTGATTATAATTGAAAAATAGTTATTTTAGTTGATAATGGTTCAGCTTCTGCTTCAGAAATAGTTGCTTGAGCAATGAAAGATTATAAAAAAGCTATTTTAGTTTGAGAAAAAACATATTGAAAAGGTTCTGTTCAAGATCCAGTTGAGCTTTCAGATTGAAGTATGGTAAAAATAACAACTGCAAAATGGTTTACTCCAAAAGATATAAATATTGACAAAGAATGAATTTTACCTGATGTTGAAGTTGAAATTACTAAAGAAGATATAGAAAAAAAATATGATAGACAATTGGAAGAAGCAAAAAAAGTCCTAAAATCTTTTATAGAAAATAATTATTTACAACTAAGTATTGATAAATACAATGAAAAAAGTTAGAAAAATTTTCTGGCTTTTTTTTCTTTTTTTTATATAATTGAAAAAATGTCATTTCTGAACTTGATTCAGAATCTGAAAAAATATTTTTTAACTAAAAAAATATGAATTATAAAATTGTCAATAAGCTAATATTTTTTGATTTATTTTAGTTTTTTAAAATTATTTTCCATAAAAAATAAAAAAAAATACTTTCTAATTAAATAAAAAATGCTAAAAAATACAGACAGAGAAATTTTTGATTTGATAAATTTAGAACAAAATAGACAAGAAAATGAACTTGAACTTATAGCTTCAGAAAATTATGCATCTTTGGATGTTTTGGAAGCTGCTTGAAGTATTTTGTCAAATAAATATAGTGAAGGCTATCCTGGAAAA
>JAUMXI010000117.1 GCA_030529185.1 Flavobacteriaceae bacterium | reverse complement strand
TTTTTCTTGTCTTTTTTTGAATAATAAAATCATATTTTTCATTTTAAATCGTCTTCTAATTCTATAAAAAAATAATCTTCTCATACTTTTGTTAAATCATCAAGAGATAATTTTAAAATAGAATTATTACATAAAAGACTTAATGATTCTAAAATATTTGTTTTACCTTTTCAATTTTCTCAAATTATAAAATTTTTTTCTTCAAAATTTTCAATCTTTTTTTCAGAAAAATTTCTAAAATTTATCAGTTTTAAGGTTTTTATCATATTATTTCATTATATTTGAAATTGCTATTTGATTTGCTATAACTTTTTGTTCAGAACATTCTAAAAGTTCTTTTGGAGTTACTTCTTTTTCTGTTTTGATATCTTTTCTCAAAATATTTTCTTTTTTTACAACAGAAATAGTTGGTTCAACTCAAGTTGTATCTATTTCATTTAGTAAATTTATATAATTTAAAATATTGTTTATATCTCCTTCTATTTCTTCAGAAATACTAATTTTACTTAAATTTTCAGAGATTTTTTTTATTTGTTCTTGCTTTAAACTCATTTTTATGATATTATATATTAAATATGTTTTATTTTAATTTTTATTTTAAAAAAATCAAGAAAAATATGAAAATAAAAAATAATTCAAATAATTCTTTAGAGCAAAAAAATAATATTTATTTGAAATATAAATCTTCAAAAATAATTTTTTTGTTTTTAACTTTTATTTTTTTTGTAGATTTTTATTTAGTTTGAGTTTGATTTCATAAAAATTTATTTGAAAGAATTCTTTCACCATTGTATATTTTGCTTTTATTTAGTACAAATTTATTTGTATTTTTTGGAACACAAAAATTATTTTTTGAAAAAAAGATAATTTCTTATATGATTAGTTTTATTTTTGCTTTGTTATCAGTTTTTTTTATTTTACCAGTAATTTTATAATTTTATGAAAAAAGTTTTTATATTTATTTTTTTAGTTTTTTCTTTGACTTCTTGTTTTTCTTCTGAAAATCAAGATGATTGATTAAAATCATATGATTCAGAAAAATTTTCATTAAGAATCCCAAATAATTGGGAAATAATTGACAATAAAGATAAAAATTTACCATCTCCAAGAAGTTGAGAAATAGAATTTGTAGTAAGATCAAAAAATCAAACAAACTGATTTTTAAATAACTTAATAATTTTATCTGAAGAAAAAAAATGAAATATTTCAGTTTCTGATTATATAACTTCTTCTACTTTAAATTCAGAAAAAGATTATTTTGAATATGAAAAAATTGAAGAAAAAGATATTGCTTTTACAGATTGAACAATTTCAAAAGTTGTTATTTTTAAAGCTAGATATAATGATCATACTCCAAAAATAAAATTTTTACAAACTGCAAATATTTGTAATAATAAATTTTTTCACTTAACTTTAGCTATAGAAAGTAATATTTCAGATACTTCAAGATATGAATATATGCTTTCAAATTTTAATTGTAAAAAATAAATTTGATTTTTTTTTGA
>JAUMXI010000116.1 GCA_030529185.1 Flavobacteriaceae bacterium | reverse complement strand
GTTCTTATTTGACAAAGAAGGGTTTGAAAAAGTTCTATTTTGAAGTTAATCATTCAAAATTTTGTAAAAAATTGAAAAATAAAAAAAGAAAATATTTTTTATATAAATAAAGAACTTTCAGTTTTTGATGAAATAAAGGATTATGAAAGTTTGAAAGAATCATTTTTAGAATTTTTGAAAAATAAAAAAGAATGAAAAATTTTTGTTTGAATTGATGAAATTCAAGAAATAAAATGATTTGAAAAATTTATCAACTCTATTTTGGCTGAATTTCAAGATAAAATAGAGATTTTTATCACAGGAAGTAATGCTTTTTTGCTTTCTTCTGAACTTTCAACTTATTTGACTTGAAGATATGTAGAATTTGAGATTTTTTCGCTTTCTTTTGTTGAATACAGTATTTTTAAGAATGAAGAAAAAAGCAGAGAATTATTTTTAGAATATTTGAAATTTTGAGGTTTGCCTGCAATTTTTTCTATGAAATTTGAAGAAGATGTAATTTTTTCTTATCTAAATTCAGTTTATAATACAATAATTTTGAAAGATATAATTTACTGCAGAGAAGTTAGAAATATTGTATTTTTCAAGGATTTTTATAAATATGTTTTAAAAAATATTTGAAACATTATTAGTTGAAATAATATAAAAAAATATTTACAATCTCAAAAAATAAGTCTTTGAAATGAAACAATTCTCAATTTTTTGTATTATGCAGAGGAAACTTTTATTTTATCAAAGGTGTATTCTGTAGAGCCTGAAAGTAAAAAATATTTTGAAATTTATAATAAATATTATGTGTGAGATTTAGGATTGAGAAATGCTTTGGTTGGTTTTGATTTGAAATCTGATATTTGAAAAATTTTGGAAAATTATGTGTATTTGGAGCTGAAAAGAAATAATTATGAAATCAAGATTTGAAGATTAAAAAATTGAAAGGAAGTTGATTTCATAGCTACAAAAAATGGAATTACAAAATATTTTCAAGTTTGTTATTTGCTTTCTTCAGAAGAAACAATTGAAAGGGAATATTCTGCTTTAGAAATCTTAAATGATAATTGGGAAAAGTTTGTCGTGAGTTTTGACGATATTGATTTTTGAAATCATAATTGAATAAAACATATAAATATTATGAATTTAGAAAATATTTTGGCAAAAGAAAAAACCACAAAACAAAATAGAATTTGGGTGAGAATCGCATCAGCTTGCAATAACAAGTGTATTTTTTGTTTGGATAGCGAGGCTCAAAATGGGACTTTTCCAAAGGAAGAAAAAATTTTGCAAGAGATAGAAAATGGCTTTAAAAGGGGATTTGAAAACAGAATTATTATTTCTGGTGGAGAGGCTTCGATCAATCCAAAATTTCCAAAATACATCGAATTTGCCAAAAAAATTGGTTATGACCGCATTCAGACTGTGACCAATGGAAATATGTTTGCTAATGAAAATTTTTGTAAAAAAGTGTTTGATGCGGGCTTGCAAGAGGTTACTTTTTCCTTTCATTGACACAATTCTGCACTTCATGA
>JAUMXI010000115.1 GCA_030529185.1 Flavobacteriaceae bacterium | reverse complement strand
ATTTGCCTCACATACTTATATCTGCTTACATTATTCCCTCCACAACTCCCGGCAGTTCACTCGCTGGACTGAAACCTTTCAGTCCAGCGAGTGAAGATCTTCAATTCCGCGATTGAAACCTTTCTGTCGGGCGAGTAAAGAAAAGGTACTTAAAGAGGGGTGTTTTTTGTCTCCTTTTCCTTACCTCATTTTTTAGACAATCTCCTTTTCATCTTTTCTCCCCTTTCCACACATCTTGAATACCCGTCTGTTCATTTAGTAAGATGAAACTTTTCATCTTGCTAAATGAAGACCTTCATCTTACTAACCGAAGCCTTTCATTTAATTAAGTGAAGAAAGACTACTCTAAATACCTTGTTCTTGGAAGAATAGATAGATTATTGTTGCTTACTCTAAAAGTCAATGCCATATCACCTTTATTAGGTATTTGGGGGTATAAGTAACATACTTCTATTACTTTTTTGCATATTATTGGTTTTTAATTATTAGCTTTGGATTTCAATGTAGCATACAGAAGACAACTCAATATTTCACTTCATTTTTTTTGATTTTAACCTACATAAATAAAAAGGTAAAAAACTTCTACTGTTTTTGCTACCAAAAAACATCTTGATAAGAAGTTTTACTATATAAAATATATAATACAATGCAAAGTAGACACACTGACAGAGAAAGATATTTTCGTGAGTTGGCAGAAACTTCAAGAAAATATTATATTGAATATGTGAGAAAACACAAAAAGATAGATGATACTGTTAGAGTATTAGAAATTGGCTGTGGAGAAGGAGGTAACTTATTACCTTTTGCAGAGTTAAATGCTTTTGTGTTAGGAGTTGACAAGTCTCAAGAAAGAATAGAACAAGCTTGTTCTTTCTTTAATGAATCGGGTACTATTGGGAGTTTCTGTTGCATGGACTTCCTTAAAATTTCCCCCCCCCCCTATGGAGGAATTATTTGTTATAATATTGGTTCGCGATTTATTAGTACATATTGTACCTCAAATGAAGGGAAATTTTATTTCACGAATAAAATTATTCTTGAAAGATGATGGGATTGTTTTTTTTCGTTTTCCTGCTTGGCACATGCCTTTTGGAGGACATCAACAAATTTGCAGGAGTAAAGTCTGCTCTAAAGTTCCGTTTACACACTTACTACCTAAAGTCATTTATGAAAAATATCTTTCTTTATTCAAAGAAAAAAGTTCTTGTATAGAAGAATTACTTAGTATAAAACGTTCAAAAATGACAATAGAAAATTTTGAGTTCTTGTGTAGGAAGCTTGATTATGAAATTTTAGATAGAACACTTTGGCTTATTAACCCTCATTATAAAGTGAAGTTTAATCTTCCTGCAATCAAATTAAATAGTATTTTAACTCGCTTGTATTATATAAGAAATTATCTTTCAACGTCATGTTACTATATAATTAAACCGTTAGAAAGAGAATAAAAACCTTATTTCCTTATACAACTTCTCCCATTTAAGAAAGGTGTTTTCCTAAATGAGAGAAGTTTGTTTTTATATAATAAGTAATC
>JAUMXI010000114.1 GCA_030529185.1 Flavobacteriaceae bacterium | reverse complement strand
CTTTGGATTTAAGCTGGAAGGAACGCAGAGTAAAGGAATTGGCACTAATGGAAGATTTGGTACCCCAATTAAAAAAGTTGGCACAAGGGCGTGAAATTTCAGGATTAGCATCTTATGAGTAAATTGTAAGTGGAAGAAATAGGAAAATACTCTCCCGAATTATACGATGATGTTTGTCGGATGATTGAGTGAAAAACTGCATAAAGCAATAGCTATAGCAAGAGAAGAAAAAGACAAAAAATGAATAAAATAAAAAAAATATTACCCGAGTTGCGCTTCCCCGAATTTAAGGATGCAGGGGAGTGGGAGGAGAAGAAGTTGGGGGAAATTTTGATAAAGAATTCCACTAAAAACAAAAAACAGAAATATTCACTGGTTCAAAGTGTAAGTAATAAATTTGGACTTATAAATCAGGAGGAATATTTTGAAAACAGAAGGATTGCTGGCAAAGACACATCTAATTATTACGTAATTAAGAAAGGATATTTTGCTTATAATCCTTCTCGTATTGATGTGGGTTCATTAGCGTACAAATACGACAACGAAACTTCAATAATTAGCCCTTTGTATGTTAGCTTTAAAGCGGACAATAAGCTTGTTTTGGATTATTTTTTATTAAATTGGTTTGATTCTGAAAATTTCACCAAACAAATGATTTTTGAAGGAGGAGTTAGAAACACACTAAATTATGAGAGTTTAATTCAGATAAAAATTCTACTTCCACCTTCAATTAATGAACAACAACGCATCGCCGCTTGCCTCTCCTCTTTAGACGAACTTATCTCCGCTCACAGTCAAAAATTGGAACTGCTCAAAGCACACAAAAAAGGATTGATGCAAAATCTGTTCCCGCAAGAGGGCAAAAAAGTGCCCAAGTTAAGGTTTAAGGAGTTTGAAGATAGCGGGGAATGGAAAGAAGAAACGTTGGGGAAGGTTTATGATTTTAAATCTACAAATTCATTATCAAGGGAACACCTAAGCTATGAGAAAAGAATAGTTAAAAACATTCATTATGGGGATATTCATACAACATTTAGCACTTTGTTTGATATAACAAAAGAGAAAGTTCCCTTTATAAAATATAGTGTTCCCGTAAAAATTAAAAAGGACAATTACTGCATAGAAGGAGATATTATTTTTGCGGATGCTTCGGAAGACATTGACGATATAGGGAAAAGTATTGAAATAATTAATTTAAATAACGAGAAACTTGTTTCGGGTTTACATACACTATTAGCCAGACAAAGAAAACAAAAATTGGCAATTGGTTTTGGAGGTTATTTATTCAAATCAGATTGGGTCAGGAAACAAATTCAAAGAGAAGCACAAGGTGCTAAAGTTTTAGGAATTTCAGCAACAAGAATTTCAAGAATTCGGATTTTATTTCCCCAAAACATAATAGAGCAACAAAAAATCGCTTCGTGCCTCTCCTCTTTAGATGAACTGATTACGGCACAAAGCAAAAAAATAGAACAACTAAAGCAGCATAAAAAGGGGCTGATGCAAGGCTTGTTTCCTAAAATAAACGAGTAAATGA
>JAUMXI010000113.1 GCA_030529185.1 Flavobacteriaceae bacterium | reverse complement strand
GAGATATTAAGGACGACTATTACATTTTTGATGAGAAACAATACGCTTTGGTAGGAGAGGTAACTAAAAATATGTATCAGCTTGGTGATGAAGTAGTTGTTCGCGTAAAAAACACGGATTTACTCAAAAAACAATTGGATTTTGAGTTGGTAGGAACAAATTAAAAAAATTGATATATTTTTTTTACAATGTAGGGGCGAAAAATTTTTCGCCCTTACGATATAAAAAACCTAGGGGAAATCGGTCTGTAATGTTATAGCAAGAGACTGTCCGAAAAGTCGAATTTTGGCACTTTTTAAAATATCAATATATTGAAAATCAATATGTTATTTTTTAAAAAATACTCAAAACAAACCTTTTCGGATAGCCTTTTTATTTTTCTTCTGTGTAATAAATTTCTATGGCTAATTCGTTTTCTTGAATTTTATACCAGCCTTTATTTTCTGCATTTACAAAGATTTTTTTTCTCTTTTTAGTTTGTCCTAAAATTTTGTAATTAGTTGATTTTCTGTTGGTATCTTCAACTTTTTTCAGTGCAATAAAGAAATTTTCACAGAATTTGAGTGATAAATCTTCGATGTTTATTTCCAATTTATTTTTCCCAACGGACTCAAACAACAGTGTTTTATTATGAAATCTTTTATCAGGGAATCCGTTTTCATCTACCGATAAAAATGCTAACTCAAAAGTTGCTTTTGTGCCATCATTTTTGTTTATTTTTTCTACAAAGAACACTACTTTTTTGATTATAAGACACTTATTTGTTTTTATTTTATTGGCAAAAAATGTATCAAAATCGCTTCGAATACTAAAATTTAGTTTTCCTTTACTGCTTATTTTCTTTAAATTATCTTTTTTTTTGGGGCTTACAATGACTTCACTTAAATAAATAGTATCGTTTTCTACGGTATTTTGTGCTATTGAAAGACAAAATCCCCATATAATGAGTAAATATGTAATTGATTTCTTCATATAACACACAATCAGAGAAATAATTCAAACAATTTTTTAAATTATTTCTCTGATATAAATTTAAATTAAAGTTTTAGCAAGCATAGATGTTTACTTCTGTATGCTTATAAACTGTAAGCCAAAAAAGTTTAAATTTTTTGGTTGTTCTTAGCATACATTGACCAGCACCAATATGAGTTTCAGTAGTTTCTGTTTCAACACCAAATCCTTTGGCTTCTACTTTTAAAGGAAGTAAAAGCAACAATACTAATGGAATTAATAATAAATTTTTTTTCATAAAACTTAATTTTTTGGTTAATAAAAATTTCAATGCTCGTCCCGAAGCTAAATATATTTTTTAATATTTACAAATAATATTTTAATTTTTTTCGTAATATATTTTATAAGATATGTAATTATTTTATTTTCAGTATTTTTAATAAATTTAAAATATTAAATATCTTTGTACCTACATAGTGTCCCATTATTCAGATTAATCTGCTTTAATGCTGCACTTTAAAAAAAGATTTTTGTAACCTCAGACTTGTTTTACTTGCTCTGAGGTTTTTGTTTTTCAATCAAAATAAA
>JAUMXI010000112.1 GCA_030529185.1 Flavobacteriaceae bacterium | reverse complement strand
CTGACACTTTATTTTACAACTTTTCGATTTTTAACAATTTATTTTCTTAATTATCATCGTTGAGAACCTATTTAATACTATTCTCCAATAGAAATATGGATATATCTGTTTTTTGACTACGAAAAATTGCTCTATTCTTCTATTGCTCACAGATTGTTTATATCCACAACTTAAAAGAATAAATAGTATAACTTCTCGTTTTATGTAGTATATATTATAGCAAAAGGAGAGGTTAAACAGGTTCTTATAATAAAATAGCAGATCTACTGAAGAAAGCATCACTCCATAGTAGACCTGCTAAATATTAGTTTTTCATTATCTCAATTTTATTTCTTTATTTTTTAATTTCTTTGCCAATTACTTAGATTAGGTGCTCCTATAGAATAAGGATCATTACCATAAGTATGTTTATAGAGACCCGCTTTTCCCCATTTTGATGTCATATTTACTCCCCAAATACTTGAACTAGTTTTATTTACAATTGCCGTATGTCCTCCTAACACGGGGTAATAGAGTTTTTGTCCTGGTGATGTTGGTAAAAAACCTACATTCCTGTAACTTCCATCTGTTTTATATGGAGATGGATCATCCATCCAATATTTGTTGCTGGATGAAGTACTGTACCAAGCATATGAATGACAATTATAATTTGTTGTCGCACCTCTTAGTCTTGTTGCTTTAGGATAAGTAGTATCAAAATAATAGTTAATTTGATTTTTTGAATACTCCGATAATTCTTCTCCTTTTATATAAACTTCTACATAACTTCCCTTAGGTGTGTACACTCCCCATGATTTTGCAGATATCTCTTTATCAAAATCATCTTTAAATACTGAATCTTGCTGTCTAAACTTAGAATCAATATCTAATTCACTCTCAATATCAATTGCTTTTTTTACTATTTCATTGATTTGCGAATCGTTTAGTTGTGAGTATACTTCTTGCTTTTCTAAAAGAAATTCTAAAAAATTTATTTTCAAGCTATTTTCATAATTCCCATCCATTATTTCTTTCTTTATCGTTCCTATATCTTTCTCATCAAGATATCTATGATAGATAACTTCTGAAATATCTCCTCTCTGCAAAAGTTCATCTAGAGGTTCAAATCTTTTCCTTATAGTTTCTATACCATCTTCTACAGTATTAAAAGCATACACATCTCCTATAAAAGGATATTTTAAAACCAGTTCAAGTAAGTCATTGGTATTTAAGGAAGTAACTTTATCTCTAGAAATATTAAGTTTTTCCTGCAATTCGTAAGCATTATACTTACTCCATTCTATTGATTTTGGAGTGAGTAGATATTCACGCTCTAAGCTGTCTTCTGCTTGAGCGATACTTGGAATAGCAAGCATTACCAATACTAATAAAAACATAATTGAAAAAATTTTTTTCATTATTTAGCGCCTCCTTAGTTCAACATCTAATACGAATATTCTACAAAAAAAGTTATTGAAAGATTAGTATAAATTAAAAAACAACCAACGTGTTGATATATTGATATTGATATTGATATTATTTATAGTTTCTATTTTATTTTTTATTACAT
>JAUMXI010000029.1 GCA_030529185.1 Flavobacteriaceae bacterium | reverse complement strand
ATAAATTATTTCAATACACTTGGGTTAGCAGGAAATCAAAATATTTTACAGAGGAACTTTACGAAAGTTTTGCAAGGATTCTAAAGCCCTCAAGACATACCATAGAAAAAGGGGTACCTATAAATCTATCTCCTATACAAAAAGAATTATCTATTAGCGTTGAGAAACAAAAAAAGAGAATAAAAGGTGTGGCTGGCTCTGGAAAATCTTTAGTTCTTGCACAAAGAGCCGTTAATGCTCATAAAAGAACAGGAGGTTTTGTACTTATACTCACATTTAATATTACATTAAAAAATTATTTACACGATAGAATAAGTGCTGTAAGAGAGGAGTTTGATTGGGCGTTTTTTCGTATATGCAATTATCATGAATTCATAAAAAGTAATATGAATAATGCTAATATTAGCGTTAAAGATTTAAATTTAAAGACATATGATGAGAAGGAATTCGAAGATAAAATTTTTTCTAATTTAGACTTATTTGAACATTGTGCAGAACAATTACAAAAATATGAGGTAATTTTAATAGATGAAGCACAAGATTTTAAAGAGAAATGGATAAGAATGATTGTAAAATATTTTGCAAATGAAAACGCAGAAATTGTAGCTTTTGCAGATGAAAAACAAAATATTTATTCAAGGGATCTGGACTCTGATAAAATGCCTAAAATCCCCGTCCAAGTCGGTGCTTGGGACAAAAGACTGAATACCAGTTATAGATTATCAGAGAAAATAGCAACCCTAGCCTATAGCTTTCAAAAACATTTCTTTGCTGATAAATACGATATAGAAAATAAAATAGACACTTCCTACAAACCTATGTTATTTGACTCTAAAATTGAATATCATTTTGTTAGTCTGACGGAAAGCAAGAGTATTTCAAAATACATCTATGAGCAAATTATAAAACATAAATTTAACTCCAATGATATTACCATTCTATCTTCAGAAATAAATATTTTGAGAGAGCTAAATGAAGAATTACAAAGGATAAGCAAAGAAAAAACCAATATAATGTTTGAAACACAAGAGGAGTACGAATGTTATAAAGAAACGATGAGCTTGGATAATATTAGAAAAACTAGAAAGACAAATTTTTGGATGAATAGAGGAACATTTAAATTATCTACGATACAATCGTTTAAAGGTTGGGAAACGCCTGTTTTATTTTTAGTAATAAACAAAAATATTAAAACCAATCAAGTGTTGATTTCTGGAAACGAAAACATTAAACCCACTGAATTTTCAGACGAGTTAATTTACACAGGAATGACCAGATGCAAGGATTCTTTATTCATTATTAACCTGAACAATAAAAATTATGATGATTTTTTTAGAAACCACCCATTAGTAGATATAACGATAGACGCTTAAATGCAAATTAATAAATATATAAATAAATTCAAACCTATGAATGCAGATTTACTCACAGAAAAAGAAAAAACTCACCTTATTAAATTATATAAAGATTATGGTATAGATTTTATAGAGATAGAAGATTATGGAAATCTTGTTCTAAAATCAGATGTTGATTTTGAGCACTTTGCAGAGATACATGCCATTGCTCAAGAAATATTTTTAAGATTGGAGTTTAATTATGCCATAGATATTTTTGAAAAAGATGGAAAAATAGAATTTTCTGTAAGATTTTTTGGAGAGGGCATCAGGGTAAAAAATGATAGTATTGACCTTGACCATTGGACGGATACAATCTAAAACCTCTTATACTCCCTCAAAGCAATATCTACATGCAAAGAGCTTTGACAAAGTTTCTTTCGCCTCGGTAAATTACCGTTGTTAAATAACTGAGTGTTGGTCATATTTTGGTTTTTTAAATAATTTTTGTATGTTTGCAATGTAAATAAGAAATACTTCACTAAGTATAAAAATGCATTCGCGGTGAAATACCCAAGAAAGCCCAAAAAGCAAATCCACCTTTTGGTGGGTTTCGCCATTATAAAAGGTGGTCTATAATTTGAATAATCTTTTTAATATCTCTCCCATTGATAAATAAGTCACCTTGTTATGATGTTCAAAAAACATTTCTTTAATTTTAGTCCCTCTTGCAAGTGTAGTTTTTTTGTATATTTGTGGTGTGAAAGGTTCTTTTTTAAGGCTTTTCATTCCAGCCACTATTTAAGTAGTAGCTTTTTGTATATTTGCAATGAAGAGCGATAGCATCAATCTTCTACCTTTGGGTGCGGGGTTATGCACCCTTTTTATTACATGAAATTTTGTATATTTGTTATGTAAAGGGTAGGCTTGTCCGCCCATTACGCCGACCGTTCTATTAGAGCGGTCTATTTTTTTTACATAATAATACTCTTTATTTTTTTTCTGAAAAATTTATTTTATATCTCCTCAATTAGCTTCAAAAGAATACTTTTTTTGTATTTTTGTTCAAAATATAGCCGATGTTACGGCTTCGTGCACCGCAAGTCCTGATGTATTTCAGGATTTTGCTATTTCCCCTTTTTCATAAACCCATACTTCATCTGTTTTCTGACCAATTCTTTTTCCTCTGTTGATAAAGCCCAAGGATAGTCAGAAAATAAATTATAAACTTTCTTTAAATCAAAGGAAAAAAGATGTTCGCCAACCGCTTTATCAATGGGGGAGGCAATATATTGCTCCTTGCAGTCAGTAATAATGTGTTTTGAGTTTATGAATATATCTTTAAAGCTTTCCTTCGCTTTTTTCAATGAGATAACGATGAATTATATGTTTTATCAGTTTTTTAGATTAATTAAATAAAAAACTCCTTAATCTAAACTTAGAATAAGGAGTTTTTTGTATTACTTCACAATTTTCATTTCATTGAGGAGCCATTTAGCATTGGCAAATTTATCAATGATGAAAAGAATGTATTTGGTATCTACCATAATATTTCGGCTGAAACGAGGGTCAAAATTAATATCGCTCATTGTTCCCTCCCATTGGCGGTCAAAGTTTAAGCCAATCAAGTTTCCGTGAGCGTCTAAAACCGGACTTCCCGAGTTGCCCCCAGTAGTATGGTTGGTCGCCGTAAAATTCACAGGAACATCGCCCGTTGCGTTTTTATAAATTCCAAAATCCTTTTTATTGTAAAGGTCAATCAGTTTCTTTGGAACATCAAATTCATAATCCCCCGGAATGTATTTTTCCATCACCCCAGAAAGATGGGTTTGATAGCCGTAATACAAAGCATCTTTTGGGTTTGAGCCTTTTATTTTTCCATAAGATACACGCAAAGTGGAATTGGCATCAGGGAAGAATTTACGCTTTTTATCCGTTGCCATTTGCTGAGCCATAAAGCGTTTTTGTTCGGCATCAATTTGCTTTTGAAGTTCATTAACTTTCTGACCAGTTTTTTCAAAATATTCTTTTTTAAGAAGAACTAAAATTCCCATTAATGGGTCATTGATAAGCTCCTGTTTTAGGGCTTCCGCATTTTGGAATACTTTATTAATATCAGTATAAACATTCACTCCGTTGAGCGATTTTCTCCCTGTGATGATGGAGTTTTTAGACCATTCTTCAATCGCTTTTGTCGTTTTTTCTAAATCTCTAAACTCCCCAAAACCTATTGGCAGAAGTTCATTCGGTGTTTTTGTAGCGTATAAATGAAGTAATTGAGCCGTCACTTTCGCATCTAATTCGGCATCATAATCTTTATAAATATTAGCCAAACGCTTTATTGTATTCTTTAAAGCCTTTTCATCAGCATTTTGTTGAGAAAGGAAATTTTCATATACATTTGCCAGTGCCAAAGTTTCTGCATTTCTCAATAATTCATTATAATATGCACGATGAAGAGCATAAGGAGCTTGTTCGGTGTAGAGCCTATTCAAGTTATCCACCGTAGTTTTCACGGTTGGATTTTTCTTGATAAGTTCTGCCTCGTAAGCCTTTTTCTTTCCAACGGCATTGGATTTTTTTAGCCCTTCCACTTCGCCCTGCCATTTTTTCCACGCATTGGCAGTTGAGGCAAATTTTGAAGCGTATTTTATTCTGGTAACATCATCAACACGCATTTTTTCATCTAAAACTTTGAGAGCCACATCACGCATAGAAATCATCGCTGGGTCTATTTCAGTCATAATTTTTTCCACTGCAATGGCTGGAAGATACTCCTGCGTTCTCCCTGGAAAACCGAAAACAAAAGTAAAATCATTTTCCTTTTTATCTTTAATGGAAATCGGGAGGAAATGTTTCGGTTTGTAAGGTACATTATCCTTGGAATACTCGGCTGGTTTGTTGTTTTTATCGGCATAAATACGGAAAATAGCAAAATCTCCTGAATGTCTTGGGAACACCCAGTTGTCCGTATCTGAGCCAAATTTCCCAATGGAAGACGGTGGAGCTCCTACCAAACGCACATCTTTATAAGTTTCAATGATATAGGCGTAATATTTATTGCCGTAATACATTGATTTTACAACAACCTTTTGATAAGGTTCAATTTTAAAAGAAGCCTTTACTTTTTCTATATTTTTGTTGATTTCTTCTTCGGAAAGCTCTGTTTTTCCTCCGAGAATTTGATTGGTAACATCTTTAATATCAATCACAAAATCAGCCGTCACCCCTGGGTTAGGAAGCTCTTCACTCATATTTTTAGCCCAAAAACCATCGGTAAGATAATCATTTTGAAGCGTAGAATGTGCTTGAATTTCGCTATATCCACAATGGTGATTAGTCAAAAGCAAACCTTTTGGCGAAATAATTTCTGCCGTGCAACCGCCATCGTATTGAACCACAGCATCTTTTATACTCGGTTTATTGGGGTTGAAAATATCCTTTGCCGAAATTTTCATTCCCAATTCTTTCATTTCCTTTTCGTTGAGTTCCGTAGGCATCCACATACCGCCGTATTGCTGGGCAAAAGCCATTACAGCTGGTAAAAATGAAGCCAATAATAATATTTTTTTCATTTTAGTAAAATTTTGGTAAAAATAAATATTTTATTTTAAAATAAGATGTATTCAAAAGTTTTTTGCTTGAATATAGATAATTAATATCTTTGGCAAGTATAAAAATAATAGAATGATATCAATATTAAGGAAAGAGCTTTGGGGGTATTTGGGGAATTGGAGTGCTTGGGGAGTTGTGGCGGTTTTTAGCCTTATCAGTGGACTTTTTTTATTCTTTTTTGAGAATAATTTCAATTTTTTTGAGATAGGCACTGCCTCTATGCAGAGTTATTTTATTTTGGCTCCGTGGCTTTTTATTTTTTTAATTCCTGCGTTGAGTATGAGGGCTTTGGCAGAGGAGCAACAAACGGGAACATTAAATTGGCTTTTCTTTCAACCCATTAAAGTGCGAGATATTGTTTTAGGAAAATTTTGGTCCATTGGGCTAGTCGGGGCGTTGTGTTTATTGCCTTCGTTGGTGTATTTTTATACTTTATCTTCGTTGAGCATTCCTGAGGGAAATATAGATTGGGGAATGACTTTTGGGAGTTATTTAGGCTTATTGATGCTGATTTTAGCCTTTTCGGCGGTGGGTGTTTTGGCTTCTTCTTTGGTGGCAAATCAAGTAATGGCTTATATCATCGGAGTTTTTTCTTGCTTTTTTATGTATTTCGGAGTGGAGCAATTGGCTTCTTATAGGCTGTTGGGTGGAGCAGATTATATTTTACAAAATTTAGGTTTTTATCATCATTATATTGCCTTTACCAGAGGTTTGGTGGATAGTAAAGATGTGTTTTATTTCATTTTTATTGTAGATTTAAGTTTGAGGTTAGCAGAGTTTTTTGTTGAAAAAAAGAGATAAAATGAAGAGCAAATTAATATATATAGGTATTGTTACTTTCCTTTTAATAGGAGCTTTGGGGCTAATTTCTAAAAGGTGGGATTTTACAGAGGAGCAGAGATACACACTTTCGGAATCTTCTATTAAAGTTTTAAAATCCGTGAAAAAACCGATGAAAATAGAGGTTTTTTTGGATGGAGATTTCCCAGCGAGTTTCAAGCAATTACAGAACGAAACTCAATTTTTGTTGGAAGAATTTAGGAAAATTAATCCTAAAATAGATTATCAATTTATTGACCCAATTAAGGAGAAAATGTCCCAAGATACGCTCCAAGCAATGGGAATGCAACCTTCCATTTTACCCGATATGAAGGACGGAAAAATATCAGAAATTGTGCTGTTTCCATATGCCGCGATTAAATATAATTCTTATGGCGTTTCTATTCCGTTGATTGTTCAACAAACAGGCATTGATGCTTCGGAGCAATTGAATAAATCTATTGAAAATTTAGAATATAATTTTGTTTCTTCAATTAAAAATATCACGGCAGAGAAAAGGAAAAATATTGGGTTTTTGGTTAATCATCAGGAATTGGGACCAGACCAATTTTATAGCTTTATGCAAATGGCATTGGAAAATTATAATATTGGTCCAATTATCCCTAAAAATGAGCAAGAACTCACTATAGAAGATGTGCCAAAATTGAAAAAAATGGACGCTCTTGTCATTGCCAAACCAAGAAAGCCTTTTTCTAATCAGGAAAAACTTATTCTTGACCAATATATGATGAATGGGGGGAAAACCTTGTGGATGTTAGATGCTGTAAATGCCGAAATGGACACGCTTTATCGCTCAAAAAAAATAATGGCTTATCCTCAAGATTTAAACCTTACGGACTTTATGTTTCATTATGGTTTGAGGATTAATTCGGCTTTGGTAAAGGATTTGCAAAAATCTGCATTGAGGAGAATTGTCGTTGGAGAAATCGCTGAAAATCCGCAATATTCCAACTTGCTTTGGCCTTATTTTCCTTTGGGAATTAATGGTGAAAATCCTCACCCTATTACCAAAAATATCAACCCTGTAAAATTTGAATTTCCTACGGCGATAGATACTTTGGGGCGAAAAGGTATTAAAACCGAAATTTTATTTGAGTCTAGTAATTTTACTACACAAAAATCCGTTCCGAATTATGTAGAACTTTCTGAAATTCAGAATTTGGACAGCCTCGGAATTATGGAAAAGCATTCTATGCCTAAGATTTTTGCGGTGGTGTTGGAGGGAAATTTCACTTCTGCTTATGCTCAACGAAGTGAAAGAAATGAATTTCCAAACTTTAAAAGTCAAGGAAAAAATAATAAAATGGTGGTTGTTTCCGATGGAGATGTAGCTAGAAATGCCGTTCTGAAAGGCGAACCTTTGCCTTTGGGAGTGGATTTACTCACCGATCAGCATTATGGAAATGAACAATTTTTACGCAATGCTTTGGATTACCTTTTAGATGATGATAATTTAATGGAACTTCGCAACAGGACAATAGAAATCCGACTTTTAGATAGAAAACGAATCAATGATGAAAGAGGCTATTGGCAATGGTTAAATTTACTTTTTCCATTAGCTTTGATAGGGCTTTGGGCAGTAATTTCGTTTTGGTGGAGAAAAAGAAAATTCCAAGCCTAAAATTTACAAATCAAAAATCATTTTTGCATTTTTTGAAGTGATTTCATCAATTTCTTCAAAAGGTTTTCCGTAAATATCCACCAATTTCCCAGAGATAAGGGGCAGATAACTGCTGTCATTTCGTTTCCCTCTGTGTGGAACAGGGGCAAGATAAGGACTATCAGTCTCCAAAACGATTTTCTCTAAAGGAATTTTGTGCAAAAATTGGTCAATTTTTCCATTTTTAAAAGTGACCACACCACCAATTCCTAATAAAAATCCTAAATCAATGGCTCTTTTTGCCTGTTCTAAATCCCCAGAAAAACAGTGAAAAATTCCTCTTAATTGTGGCGTTTTATTTCGTTCCAACACCTCAAAAGTTTCTTCAAAACTATTTCTGGTGTGGATTACAATCGGTAAATCTCTTTCCAACGCCCAATTTATCTGTTTTTCAAAGGCTTTGACTTGAATATCCAAAGTAGATTTATCCCAATACAAATCAATTCCGATTTCGCCAATGGCACAAAAATTTCTTTGGTTAAGATAACCTTCAACAATTTCCAATTCTTTTTCCCAAGTTTCTGGTTTTACCGAACAAGGGTGAAGCCCCATCATTGCGAAAATTTGTTGAGGATATTGACTTTCCAAAAAAAGCATTTTCTCGTGAGTTTCGCTATCTATGGCAGGTAAAAAGAAATGACTAACGCCACTCTCCAAAGCCTTTAGGATAATTTCCGCTCTATCTTGGTCAAAATCTGATGAATAAAGGTGCGTATGGGTATCTATCATAATTTTAGTTGAAAATTTTATGCTTTACTTTGGCTTGTTGAAGAGCGATTCTGTTTTTAATTTGAGCTAAAAATTCTTGATGTTTAGCAGAATGCTCATTATTAGGGCGATGTCCTAAAGCCTGTTTTATTTTCAAATTTTCTTGAATAAAACTCTGAGTTTCTTCGTTAAAATAAGCCTTGCCAAACTTTTCCCAAACATACTGAATGGCTTGATGATTGGGGTGAATAAAATCTTCTTTGTAAAATCTGTAATCCCTTAAGTCGTCCATAACAATTTCATAAATAGGAAGATAAGTGCAATTTTCGTTTTGAGAAATTACCTCGTGAAGAGCATTAATGAGTTTCGCCTTACTCAGATTATTTTCTACCATTCCGTCTTTGGTGTGGCGAACAGGGCTTACAGAAAATAAAATCTGAACATCATTCTGACAAATATCATTCAAATATTTGATGCTTTCTTGAATGGATTGGGTAATTTCCTCGTGAGTTAAAAATCTCTTTTTGAAGAACTTTTGAGGGATTTTATGGCAATTGGCAACCAAAATATTTTGTGGTAAAAATTCATAAACATACGCCGTCCCGTAGGTGATGATTACCCAATTGCTGTTTCTCAAAAATGTATTGGCTTCCTCTATTTTGCTGTTGATTTTCTCCAAAGTTTTGTGAGCATACTCCGAATTAAAAAAAGTGTGGTGGTGAAGACTCAAATATTCGTTTTGATATAAAACCAAATCTTCTTCAGTATAAACTTTGCAATCGTAAATTTGCTGAATGCTGTTTTTCACCGCCCAAGGATTGAACAAGGTGCCAAAAGGATTGTTCAGCACTTGTAGTTGCCCATCGGCTAATTTACCCGAAATTTCGGTAGCGAAACAAGAGCCAATGGAAAAAATACTATCGGAGGTTTTGATTTTTTGTTGAGAGGGTAGAATTTCTACTTCTGTTCGGAATTTCATATTAAATATTTCTATTTAAAAGGTAGTTTGCTAATTCAATAAAAATTTTCTTTTTTTCTTCGGAAAGGCTACTGCTGTTAAGGGAATTTTGAGCCAAATCATTGTGTTTTTCAATGTGTTTTAAAGTCAATTCATCGGCGTTGGTTCGTTTAAAAATCTCTTTTACTTTTTGGATTTTTTCTTCGCTGTATTCTTTGGTAGAATACCAATTTTTTAATTCTTGCAAATCTTCCGAATTAGCGTTTTCTTCTGCCAAAAGATAAAGAATGGTCTTTTTATTTTCGGTAATATCTCCCGCTTCTTTTTTTCCAAACTCTTGATTTCCAAATACATCTAAATAATCATCCATCATTTGGAATGCAATGCCAATATGTTTTCCAAATTCGTAAATGGCGTTGGCATCTTGTTCGGAAGCATTGGCAATTATCGCACCAATTTTAAGAGAGCCAGCGGTTAAAACTCCTGTTTTATTAGTAATCATTTGAATATAATCATCGTAATTTACTTTTTCGGAGGTTTCAAAATTAATGTCCATCTGTTGTCCTTCACAAAGTAAAGCTCCTGTTTCAGAGAATAATTGAATACAATTTTTAAATAAATTCGGCTCTAAATCTTCAAAAAATTGATAAGACTTGATGAATAACGCATCACCTGAAAGAATTCCCGTATTGATGCCGTGTAGAGCGTGTATGGTGGCATTTCCTCTACGCAAAGGAGCATTGTCCATAATATCATCATGAATAAGTGTGAAATTATGGAAAAACTCAATCGCTAACGCAGGTTTTATTGCCTTTTGAACATCGCCACCAAAAGCCTCACAACTCATTAAAAGTAGAGTAGGGCGGAGGCGTTTCCCCCCGATGGAAATAATATAGTTAAGGGGAGTGTATAATTCGCTGGGAAGTTGTTTAAATTGATATTTTTCAATATTTTCAGAGATAATATTTTGGTATTTTTTCAGGAAATCCATTTTCATTAATTTAATTGAGGCAAATTTAACTTTTTACGATGAAATGGGCAATTTAGCTAATAAATAAAAAAGCCTTGCTTTTCATTGGCAAGACTTGATTGTTTTAAGTAAATTGAATTACAATGAGATAAGTAATTCCAGCCACGATGGCGCTAATAGGAATCGTCAGCACCCAAGCCCAGAGCAGACTTACCGTCACGCCCCAACGCACCGCTGAAATTCTCTTAGTCAATCCTACCCCAATGATAGACCCTGTAATGGTATGGGTGGTAGAAACAGGAATCCCCAAATGGTCGGTTAAGAATAAGGTCATCGCCCCAGCAGTTTCGGCGCTTACGCCCTCTAATGAAGTCACTTTGGTGATTTTCGTTCCCATTGTTTTCACAATTTTCCAGCCACCGCTCATTGTTCCTAAACCGATCGCAATATGTGCTGCTAATGGCACCCACATATAATGTTCCGTAAAATATTTGAATTTATCAGGTGCGTTAATATAGTTAGGGTCGCCCATCATTACATAATGATAGATAACAGCCGCACCAATAATCCCCATAATCTTTTGAGCATCATTTAATCCGTGTCCTAAACTAAATAAAGCCGAAGAAAACAATTGCATTTTCTTAAATCCAGACTCTGCCTTGTGTGGGTTGGTATTTTTATACATATTTACGATAATGATTGTGATGATAACGGACACCACCATTCCCACAAAAGGAGCCAAGAAAATGAATAAGAAAATCGGAATTACTTTATCATATTTTACCACATCTTGGGTAAAAAGTTTTTGGAAAGAATGTTTTATACTATCCCAAACAGAGGCATCAACAAGGCTGAATTCGATATAATTAGTATATAGTGCGTGCATTAGTGCTGCTCCTAAAAAACCTCCAATCAAGGTGTGAGAGGAAGACGAAGGAATGCCTAGCCACCAAGTCAGTAAATTCCAAGCAATGGCAGCAATTAAGCCAGAAAAAATTACTTCTAAATTAATAAAATCTTCGCTTACGGTTTTGGCGATAGTGTTTCCAATGTTGAAGGATTCTGTAATATAAGCAGCAATGAAGAACGCCGCAAAGTTCCAAAATGCTGCCCAAAGCACCGCTTGAAAAGGGGTAAGGACTTTGGTGGAAACAATGGTTGCAATAGAGTTTGCTGCATCATGAAAACCATTGATATAATCAAAAATAAGTGCCAATGCTATGATGACAATAAGAAGCATAGGAAGTTGTTCCATACTTGTAATTTTTTTTTTGAGTTAAAGGATTTAACTATATTTAATAATAATACTATTTAATATATTGGCAACTTCCTCTGATTTGTCCGTCACTTCTTCTAAATAGTGCAACACCTGTTGAACTTTGATGATGGTAATAGGGTCATTGGTTTCAAATAACTTGATAAGTGCGGCACTTTGCACATCATCGGCAATATTTTCTATGCTGTTGATTTTAATACAAGATTCTTTTACCGCTTCTAAATCTTTAAAATCTTTCAAGTTGATAATTGCGTTTTGAATTTCTATACATGCCTTGTTGATGAGTAATGAAAATTCCTCGTAAGCAGAGACTTCTGGGCTTTTGAAAAGGTAAATATACCTTGTAGAAGCGTAAATATAATCTGCGATATCATCAAGACTTGTCGTCAATGCGTGGATATCTTCTCTATCAAAAGGGGTGATGAAATTTTTTCCTAATTCTACATAAATTTGATGCGTAAGATCGTCATTATGATGCTCAAAATCGTGAATTTGCTTCAATAGAGTTTCATCATTAATGTCAAAATTTTTAATTCCGTTGTGGAAAAGTTCTGACATTGCTACTAAGTTAGCCGCTACTTTTTCAAATAACACAAAAAACACTTTGTCCTTTGGTTGGAAAGCCTTAAAAAGATTGCTAATTCCCATACTAAATTTTAATTTTAATTTTATAATGCAAATATCTATATAAATTCTCAAATTTAAAAAAGAAAAATGCCATTTTTTTTGATTATAAATAAAAAGACACCTCAAAATAATGAAGATGTCTTTTCTTGTATTAATTTGCCACTTCGGCACGCATTTCTTTTCCTTTGAATTTCATCGCTGGAATGTTGTGCAAAATTTCTTTTTGAAAGTCTTTTTCCACTTCAAAGAAAGAGAATTTTTCCAAAATTTCAATATCGCCAATGTCGGCTCTTTTCTTAGATTTTTTAGTCGCTTGGTTGATAATATCCAATAAATCTGTCTTCTTTAACTTATCTCTTTTCCCAAGATTGAAGAAAAATCTAGTCATATTGGCGTTGTTTTTTCGGGATTTTCTGCCCTCTTTTTCGCCTCTTCTTCTATCTCTTCGGCTTTCTTTGGTATCGCTTTCTTTTTTCAGTTTTTGAGAAGATAAATCAGGATTGTTTTTATAATAAAGACCTAAATCTTTCAACTGAAACTGAAGCAATTGATGAACCAATTCTTCTTTGCTAAATGCCGATAAATCTGGGATTAAACTATCATCAAAATCAAAGAAATCTTCGTGTTCCGTGAAAAGTTGCTCAAAAACTCCAGCCACTTGTGCTTTGATGATTTCATCACCTTTTGGAATTTGATTTTCCTTAATTTCAATTTTAGTTTGAGCCTTGATTTGGTTTAATTTTCTGGTTTCCTCTGGTTTGATAAGAGCCATAGAAATTCCATCTTTTCCTGCGCGCCCCGTTCTCCCACTTCTATGAACGAAAACTTCTGGGTCATCGGGAAGCGAATAATGTATCACATGAGTTAAAGAATCCACATCAAGACCCCTTGCAGCAACATCAGTAGCCACGAGAATATCAATGTTTTTCAGTCTAAATTTCTTCATTACGGTATCCCTTTGAGCCTGAGATAAATCTCCGTGAAGGGCATCTGCTGCGTAAGCATTTTGCATTAAGAAATCGGCAACTTCTTGCGTATCTCTTTTAGTTCGGCAAAAGATAATGGAATATTGGTTTGGATTGGCATCAATCAACCTTTTTAACGCCTCTTTTTTCTGGCGATAATTCACTACATAATATTCGTGGGTAATGTTTTTCTTCACGGCATTGATTGCCCCCACAGAAATACGATGCGGATTGGTTAAATAATTTTTAGAAATCTTTTCCACCTCTTTATTCATCGTAGCTGAGAATAGAAGCGTTTGTTTGGTTTCGGGAGTTTCTTTTAAGATGGTTTCCAAATCTTCCTTGAAGCCCATTGATAGCATTTCATCGGCCTCATCAAGCACGAGCCAATGGATTTGTGAGAAGTCCAAAGCCTTACGATTGATTAAATCTATCACACGACCAGGCGTTCCGATAATGATTTGCGGTTTCTCTCTCAAACTGCGGATTTGTTCCGTGATGCTACTTCCGCCATATACCGCCACTGTTTTAATGTTTGGGAGGTATTTCGTGTAATTTTTTACATCTTTGGTAATTTGCAATGCCAACTCTCTGGTAGGAGCCAACACCAAAAGCTGAATTTTCCTGCTGGTGTCATCTATCATATCCAAGATAGGTAGGGAGAAAGCGGCTGTTTTTCCCGTTCCTGTCTGTGCCAATGCAATAAGGTCACGAATATCTGATAGAATGAAAGGAATAGTTTGCTTTTGGATTTCCGTAGGGCTTTCGTAGCCCAATTCACTGACTGCCTTGATGATTTCAGGACTTAAGCCAGACTCGCTAAATAAATTCATTAAATATTTTAAAATTTCGGCAAAGATAAGGTTTTTAAATTAAATGAAAATTTATTCTTCGTAATACCTAAAAATTCCAGTATCGGTGGCAGTCCAGAGGGCAGCTTTTTGTCCAGCGACTTTTAGCCCGTTATTTGCCCAAGTATTGCAAGTTTTGGTAAAATTATAGCTCCCTTTGGCTTCATAGAAAGCGTCGTTATCTCCATAAACGGCATCGGTTTTTATCAGAATAAAATTTCCGTTTTCATCTCTATCAAAACCGTTTTGAATGAAATTGACCAAGTTTTGGTATTGCTCGGAGGTGAGCATTATTTTTTTGCAGTTTTCGTCTTCTTGCATTTCCTTGTAATAGGTGCAGTGCATTGCTGATCCTCCCCAGCCAAAAGTCGCTTTAATGGCCGTGGAGGGCTTTAAATCCGCCCAAGTTGGCGTATCTAAGTAGAAACCTTTGTCGCCCCAACCAATCGCAAGATAATTAAAATCAGTGCTTTGGGAACGCGTGTTTTCAAAAGGAATCAGTTGTTCCCAATCCGTATTTTCGGTTTTAATAGGCAATACCAAATCGGTATGAACGCCGTTGGTCAAAATGTAAATAGGAATGTGCTTTGGGGCTTGGGTTTTCTCTTCAGAAATGGGAATTAAGGGTAATAAAATTACGGCTAATCCGTATAAAACAACCAAGCCTAAAATTCCAGCAAATATTTTGAGAATTTTCTTCATTAAAAATATTAAATATCACAAAAGTACAAATAATATTTTTAATTCCTTAAATGGTGCGATTGATATAAAACTAAAAAAATGACAATCCCAGCAGGTTATACAGTTTCAATTCCTTAAATGGTGCGATTGATATTATTGATGGTTATTACGATCTGAAAGAGTTTAATCTGTTTCAATTCCTTAAATGGTGCGATTGATATGGTATGTATTTGAAAAACCATTCTCAAACTACTTGTGTTTCAATTCCTTAAATGGTGCGATTGATATTATGTAAATATAATATATCTGCACTTATTACTAAGGGTTTCAATTCCTTAAATGGTGCGATTGATATGGTATGTATTTGAAAAACCATTCTCAAACTACTTGTGTTTCAATTCCTTAAATGGTGCGATTGATATTATGTAAATATAATATATCTGCACTTATTACTAAGGGTTTCAATTCCTTAAATGGTGCGATTGATATAAGATCCCCTAAAAAATAGGGGGTCTTAATCAAAACGTTTCAATTCCTTAAATGGTGCGATTGATATTATGTTATTAGCCCTAACGATATGCGTCTCAGCAAAGTTTCAATTCCTTAAATGGTGCGATTGATATAAATTAAAATTTTATATGCGATGAGTAAACATCAAAGTTTCAATTCCTTAAATGGTGCGATTGATATCAAGAAAAGCAAAGAAAGCGAATCTGAATGGGAGCGGTTTCAATTCCTTAAATGGTGCGATTGATATACTCAATACCCTTTAATAACATTTGATTTTATTGCAGTTTCAATTCCTTAAATGGTGCGATTGATATCTGAGAAAAATCTTAGTTATATTCTGAAGAATAAGTTTCAATTCCTTAAATGGTGCGATTGATATCAGTACCCCCCGTTAGCTTCTGATAAGTGGGCGTGTTTCAATTCCTTAAATGGTGCGATTGATATAATTTAACGACGAAGTGCCACAGCGTGGGAAGAAGTTTCAATTCCTTAAATGGTGCGATTGATATAGAATTAAAAAGAGTGGTAAGCGTGGTGAGTATATCGTTTCAATTCCTTAAATGGTGCGATTGATATGTCTGACAAATGGGATACCGAGTTTTCTAATTTTGG
>JAUMXI010000111.1 GCA_030529185.1 Flavobacteriaceae bacterium | reverse complement strand
AAGTTAGATTTTGAATACATCCTATTGTTCAAAAAGCAAGGAAATGCACCTAAGCCGACAAAAGATCAAAAGGAAAATTCAACAATGACAAATGAAGAGTGGAATACTTATTTTAACGGACACTGGTACTTTTCAGGGGCGAAACAAGATAAACATTTAGCGATGTTTCCAGAAGAATTACCTCATCGTTTGATCAAAATGTTTTCCTTTCCAGAAGAAACCATCTTAGACCCCTTTATGGGAAGTGGCACCACTGCTCATGCTGCACGAAATTTAGGAAGAAATTCCGTAGGCTACGAAATAAACCCCGATTTTATTCCTATTATTCGAGAAAAGATAGGTATGAATGATATTCTTTCGGAGGTAAAAATAGAAGTTGTAAAACAAATGGACTTAAAAACCAATTTTGAGACAGAGATACAAAAATTACCTTATCAATTTGTAGACACACATAAATTGGATAAAAAAATAGATGTGAAGAAAATTCAATATGGTTCAAAAATAGATGCTGAAAGTACCGGTAAACGTGAAGAATACTTTTCAGTAAAAGAGGTAATTTCTCCTGAACGTATAAAACTGAATAACGATTTAATCATTCGTTTGATTGGTATAAAAGAAAATCCCGAAATCAACAAAAAAGCCACTGAATGGCTTATGAATAAATTGAAAGGTAAAAAAGTTTTCTTGAGATATGATGAAGTGAAACATGACGAAGACAAGCTTCTCATGGTGTATTTATACTTGCAAAATAAAACCTTTATTAATGCTCATTTGTTGAAAGAAGGTTTGGCTTTAGTGGATGAAAGTGCAGACTTTAAGTATAAAAATAAATTTTTAAAACTGTAATCTTAAAACAGATGGCAAAAGAATGGATATTAAATAGTGTAATGAATCGCTTTCAGTTAAATTTTAAAAGAAATGTTGGTTCAATCTCTGAATCTATTCGAAATTGCTCTCCAAAAACGATTGACGAATGGCGGGAGTATTATTTTAAAAATGTTAGAAGTAGGGAATATATAGAGGATTTAGGGAGAAAACTTTACACAAAAATAACAGAAGTAATCCGGGCAGAAGTTGATGATATAACAGAAGAAGATTGTATTAATTATATGTTACAGTTGGTGATTGATAGAACTTTTGATGGGTATATGATTGAAATTAATACAATTTACGGACAGCTTCAAAAAATACTTGAGGTACGAATAGAGCCTGCCCCTGATGAATGGGATAGGTTATTTAATGTCGATTTCTATATTCGAATTGGCAGTAAATATATAGGGTTACAGATAAAGCCCGTAAATATTGGTATTCAATTGCCTGAAATATTTAAAGAATATTCTTTACAAGCAGAAACTCATCAAAAATTTACAGAAGTGTTTGGTGGAAAGGTTTTTTATTTATTTTCTCAAAAAAATGGAGATCGAAAAGAAATTGCCAACAAAGAAGTCATAGAAGAAATACAAAAAGAAATAGAAAGGTTAAATATGTTATCAGAATGAAAGATTTTATTGAAGAACTGAAATGGCGGGGTATGGTGCATGACATGATGCCCGGAA
>JAUMXI010000110.1 GCA_030529185.1 Flavobacteriaceae bacterium | reverse complement strand
TATGTAAAAAAGCAACATCAAAATATTTCATTCTTTATCTCCATATAATTAAAAACTCAACTTTCCCACGTTCCCTGGAACAGTCTTTTTTAGGCACGTTAAATGGGTGGGAACGAAAGCAATCTTGCGAAGCAAGTTGCGAAAGTGGAACCCATGTGCCCGCTCTCCAGAGCGGGATAGGGTCAAAAAAGACTGTGGGAAAGTTGAGTTAAAAATCTTCATTTTCGCCTACCCCCTTTTGCTTTCGCCTAATTATAGTATGTTTTTAGGCGATTAATCTAATTATATCTCCCATTCTTCAAAATCTCCGCTATCTTTTCAAATGTTTTTCCGTTTCTAATCGTAATTTGCTTATAAAAATCTTTCTTCATTAATTCTTTATGATAAGCGGATTTCAATAACTTCTATCGCTCTCGGCACTATGACCTTCTGCAAAAACTAAAATATGTGCCGATACCCATAATAATCAATAAGATACCGCCTCTCAGCAGACCACTCCTAATCACTTTTCTTTTCAGTTCCATGTGTTTCTCCCTTTTTAATAATTGCTTTTATTATTTTTACACATTATTTCAAATGGTATCGTTACATTTTTGAAATAAAAATCACCTTTTTGAACACTTAATAAAATATAATCTCAACTTTCCCACCTGTAAAATAAGTGGAATCGCTTAAAATTTCAAGCAAATAAACGAAATAAATTGGTGTATTGACATTACAACAGCACCTAATCTCTGGTATCATAAGATTACGACATCAAACTTACCAAATAGAAGAGGTGCTAATCTTATGATATACCAAATTCATCAAAATGAAAATACCCAAAACGAATTTTCTAACGCAATTAAGGAATTAAGAATCGGAACGTTGCTTCGCCAATCCAACATTACCAAACGTTGCGGGATTCCCGCTTTTGAAGTATTTCAGTTCTTATTACTGCTCGTATTTACGACCATACCGAACACAAATATCAGCGTGGTTTTTCTATGCTTACTCTGGGCTGGATAGATGGATATCGTTTTGTTCCTGTTGGATTTAACCAATGCTTTACAGAGTTTAATGGCTCTGTTTGTAAATATGGCAACAACTCTTTCCGCACAAATCACAGAAATGATAAAAATACAAGTCTGCAATTGGATGGCATCTCAAGCCCGATTTATTCAGGCTATATTTCGTGATTTATGCTGGGAAAGTTGAGTTATTTATTCTATAATTTCTTTGGAAAAAGTGTACTAAGTCGGAAGAAAATCATCATACAATCCGCTTCCAAAAAGCGATACAAGAAAAATAAAAAAATATGATTTTTTCCTTGACATTTGTCCCGTTCTTTAGTATAATACACTATGTTGCTTGACAAACAAGCGATTTGGCCCAATGGTTCAGTCGGTTAGAACGCCGCCCTGTCACGGCGGAGGTCAGGGGTTCGAGTCCCCTTTGGGTCGTAAATAAGAGTTTTCTTATTTTAGAAATATGTTTTCCTGAAAAAACATATTAGGATTATCCAATGTCCCAGAGCTTTACAAGGGCGCTTAGCTCAGCTGGGAGAGCACCTGCCTTACAAGCAGGGGGTCACAGGT
>JAUMXI010000005.1:38885-76738 GCA_030529185.1 Flavobacteriaceae bacterium | reverse complement strand
AAAAGATATACCAGTGTTGCAGTTGGAAAGTTTGAAAATTTGAGTCTTTAATTTGAGTTTCAATATTTCCGATATTTTTTATGTGAACAAAATATTTTTATTAACATTTCTTTTTAGAGTTTTTTATGAGTAAATCAAAAACGACGAAAAACCCTCAGGGAAACCAAAGGATTGACTTCTCTTCTGCGAAAGGGAATGTAGAAGTGCCAGATTTCTTGGATATTCAAGTGGAATCATTCAAGGAGTTTTTCCAGATGGATACTTTGCCTGAGAACCGAGTGAAAGAAGGTCTTTATAAGACTTTTCAAGAAAATTTCCCAATTACAGACTCGCGAAATCAGTTTGTGTTGGAATTTTTAGATTATATGGTAGATTCTCCTCGTTATTCTATTGATGAATGCGTTGAGAGAGGGCTTACTTATAGCGTTCCACTAAAAGCGAGATTGAAGTTATATTGTACGGACCCAGAGCACGAAGATTTTGAAACCGTAATTCAAGATGTGTATTTAGGTCCAGTGCCTTATATGACGCCGAGCGGTTCGTTCATCATTAATGGAGCAGAACGAGTTGTGGTAACTCAATTGCACCGTTCGCCAGGGGTGTTCTTTGGGCAAACTTACCACGCTAACGGAACGAAATTGTATTATTCAAGAATTATTCCTTTCAAAGGGTCTTGGATGGAATTTACTACGGATATTAATAATGTGATGTATGCTTATATTGACCGTAAGAAGAAATTACCATTCACAACCTTATTGAGAGCTATCGGATATGAATCTGATAAAGATATTCTTCAAATCTTTGACCTTGCTGAAGAAGTGAAAGTTTCCAAAGCGGCTTTGAAAAAAGCAGAAGGAAGAACTTTGGCGGCGAGAGTTTTGAATACTTGGTTTGAGGATTTCGTAGATGAAGATACAGGAGAGGTGGTTTCTATTGAAAGAAATGAAATCATCCTTGATAGAGAAACAATTTTAGAGAAAGAACACTTGGAGTTGATTTTGGATTCTGGTGTTAAAACTATCTTGCTACACAACGAAAATAGTAGTGAATTCTCTATCATTCAGAATACATTGCAAAAAGACCCTACCAACTCTGAAAAAGAGGCGGTGGAGTATATCTATCGCCAGTTGAGAAACGCAGACCCGCCAGATGAGGAAACAGCAAGAGGAATCATTGAAAAATTATTCTTCTCCGAACAAAGATACTCTTTGGGCGAAGTAGGGCGTTATAGATTAAATAAAAAATTAGGTTTGAATATCCCTGTTGAAACAGAAGTTTTAACGAAGGAGGATATCATTGCGATTGTTCGCCACTTAATAGAATTGGCTAACTCTAAGGCAGAAGTAGATGATATTGACCACCTTTCTAACAGAAGAATTAAAACGGTTGGAGAGCAATTGGCAGGTCAGTTCGGCGTTGGGCTTTCAAGAATTGCCAGAACCATTAAGGAAAGAATGAATGTTCGTGATAATGAGATATTTACACCGCTTGATTTGGTGAATGCTAAGACATTAACATCGGTGGTAAATTCATTCTTTGGAACCAACCAACTTTCTCAGTTTATGGACCAAACCAATCCGCTGTCAGAAGTTACGCACAAGCGTAGATTATCTGCATTAGGGCCTGGTGGTTTGTCAAGAGAGAGAGCGGGATTTGAGGTGCGAGATGTTCACCATACGCACTACGGAAGAATTTGTCCGATTGAAACTCCGGAAGGACCAAACATCGGTTTGATTTCATCTCTTGGATGCTATGCGAAAATCAACAATTTAGGTTTCATTGAAACGCCTTATAGAAAGGTAGAAAATGGTAAAGTAGATTTCTCTGCGAAACCAATTTACCTTAATGCAGAAGATGAAGAAGCGAAGGTAATCGCTCAGGCGAATGTGGAGCTTAATGATGATGGAACTTTCGCTACGAATAGAGTGATTGCTCGTCTTGATGGGGATTATCCAGTAGTAGAACCAGATGAAGTTCATTTGATTGATATTGCACCGAACCAGATTTCTGGTATTTCGGCATCGCTTATTCCTTTCTTGGAACACGATGATGCGAACCGTGCATTGATGGGGTCTAACATGATGCGTCAGGCAGTTCCATTGATTAAGCCTGAGGCTCCAATTGTAGGAACAGGATTGGAGAGACAAGTAGCAAAAGATTCCAGAATTTTGATTAATGCCGAAGGAAACGGAGAGGTAGAATATGTAGATGCAGATAAAATCACCATTAAATATGATAGAACAGAAAATGAAGATTTAGTTTCATTTGAATCTGCTACAAAAACTTACCACCTTACGAAGTTTAGAAAAACCAACCAATCTACTACCATTACTTTGAAACCAAATGTAAGAGTAGGGGATAGAGTAGAAAAAGGTCAGGTGCTTTGCGATGGTTATGCTACCGAAAACGGAGAGTTGGCATTAGGTAGAAACTTGGTGGTGGCGTTTATGCCTTGGCAAGGATACAACTTTGAGGACGCGATCGTAATCAACGAAAAAGTAGTTCGCGAAGACTGGTTCACTTCTATCCATGTAGATGAATATTCCTTGGAAGTTCGTGATACCAAATTGGGTATGGAGGAATTGACTTCAGATATTCCGAATGTTTCCGAAGAGGCTACAAAAGACCTTGATGAAAACGGTATGATTAGAATTGGGGCAGAGGTGAAACCTGGCGATATTATGATTGGTAAAATCACGCCAAAAGGGGAGTCTGACCCAACGCCAGAAGAAAAATTATTGAGAGCCATCTTTGGAGATAAAGCAGGTGATGTGAAAGATGCATCATTAAAGGCTGACTCGTCATTAAGAGGGGTGGTAATTGATAAAAAACTCTTCTCACGAAATATTAAAGACAGAAAGAGAAGAAGCGAGGACAAACTTAAATTGGAGGCAGTAGCCAACAAATTCCAAAAACAGTTTGACCAACTAAGAGGCACATTGTTAGAAAAACTTAATACTATTGTAAGTGGAAAAACTTCGCAAGGTGTTACCAATGATTTGGGAGAAGAAATCATCGGGAAAGGAGTGAAATTTACAATGAGGTTATTAACCAGTGTTGAAGATTATAAAAATGTAAATGGTACCAATTGGGTTTCTGAGGAAGAAAGTAATGAATTGATTAACAAATTAATTCATAATTACAAAATTAAATATAATGAACTTCAAGGAGTGAAAAACCGCGAAGAATTTGCAATCTCTGTCGGTGATGAGCTTCCTACGGGTATCATTAAATTAGCAAAAGTCTATATCGCGAAGAAGCGTAAATTGAATGTTGGGGATAAAATGGCGGGTCGTCACGGAAACAAAGGTATTGTATCTAAAATCGTTCGTGAAGAGGATATGCCATTCTTGGAAGATGGAACGCCAGTGGATATCGTGTTGAACCCACTTGGGGTACCTTCGCGTATGAACATCGGTCAGATTTACGAAACAGTTCTTGGTTGGGCTGGTAAGAAGTTAGGAGTGAAATTTGCAACGCCTATCTTTGATGGAGCAAGTTTGGAACAAATTACGGAATACACAGACCAAGCAGGGCTTCCGAAATATGGAAATACTTACCTATATGATGGAGGAACAGGCGAGAGATTTACTCAACCTGCAACTGTTGGGGTCATCTATATGTTGAAATTAGGACATATGGTTGATGATAAGATGCACGCGCGTTCTATCGGACCTTATTCATTGATTACGCAACAGCCACTCGGTGGTAAAGCTCAGTTTGGTGGTCAGCGTTTCGGAGAGATGGAGGTTTGGGCATTGGAGGCATTCGGTGCATCAAATATCTTGCGAGAAATCTTAACAGTGAAGTCCGATGATGTGGTAGGTAGAGCGAAAACTTACGAAGCAATTGCAAAAGGCGAAGCGATGCCAGAACCAGGCATTCCAGAGTCCTTCAATGTATTGCTTCACGAGTTGCAAGGGCTTGGACTTGATGTAAGACTTGAAGAGTAATATCTAAAATAACACAAACAAGAGCTTTGGGAGTCATCAGCTCCCAAAGTGAAATAAAACTTTTAATTATTATGAGAATCACCAAATTGTTAATTTTATCTATTTTGTTCGGAGGAGGAACAGATCTGCTTTTTGGACAAGAAAAAGTAGAAAAAGTAGGAAAAGTAGGAGTGAAGACTCAAACTCCAACAGAAATTTTAGATGTAAATGGGACTATAAGAGTGAGAAAGTTACCTGTAAAAGGAGCGTCTAAGGCTTCCTCAGGAAACCCCTCTGCTCAAGCCTCAGAAAAATACACACCTTTAAATGTATTAGTGAGTAATGATATGGGTGTGATAGGTACAAAATCTTTTGCTGAAGTTGTAGCTGAGCCTTTTAAATCTAAAGATACATCGGATAACTCGTCCGCCATTATGGTCATCAAAAGATATGAGGTTTCCGACTGGCCAAGCGGACAAGGAGGAAGAAAAGGTTTTGATACGGAGATGTCGGTTGATAAATGGCAAGCCCTCCTTACAGGTTGGATGATGGAGTCTACCAATACTCAACGGAACTCCTCTCCTGCTGGGGTGTTTGGTAAGCTTGGAAGAGCTGATGAATTCGGTTTCCAATTATTTAATGATGGTACCAAATGGAGATTGAAGGGGGATATTGCTACTATTCAAGAAAAGCAATTTATAGACATTCTATTCATCAAAAGAAAATTTGTAAGTTTTAAAAATGTAAATTAACAATCAAAAAACAATAACCATAATGAGAAGTATTTTAGGTATAGTATTGACATTAACGATGATTACTATCACAGCACAACAGGGAAATGTAGGAATTAACACTGCTACCCCAACGGAGAATTTAGATATAAAAGGAACTCTTAGGGTAAGAGAGTTGCCCGAAAATGGAAGCACAAACACCATCTATACCACAGGACCAGACACCTCGTCTGCTACTAAAACGGGGGCTTACAATAGCACAAAAATAGTTGTGACAGACGCAAATGGAGTCTTGGGGGTAATAAATGATGAGAAAGATTTGCTTCCAAATAATACAATTGCGGGCTTCAACGCAGAGGATGATTCTACATCAATGTTTGTTGTGAAAAGATACACGGTTACAAATGCTCAGACTAAAACGCAGGCAGGTTTTGATACAGGTATGTCTGTAGACAAATGGGAAGCGATCATCTCTGGCTGGATGTTTAAATTTACAAGCAATTCAACTGCAAATCATATTGTGGATATTCTAAGAAAAGATACCAGATTAGGTTTTAGATTAAAATCTGCTGGTACTTGGAAAATAATAGGTGATATTGAAAGGGTAGAAGCACGATCAGAGATTGATGTTCTTTTCATTAAGAAAGCCTTCGTGGCAGCTGAAGATAGAACACAATAAACATTATACATTAAACAAAAATATCTATAAACACAAGATATGTCAAATAAAAATAAAACAAGTAGATTTAGTAAAATCACGATTGGTTTAGCTTCACCAGAATCTATCCTTCAAGAATCAAGAGGAGAGGTTCTAAAGCCAGAAACCATCAATTATAGAACGCATAAACCAGAAAGAGATGGTTTGTTTTGCGAGAAAATTTTCGGTCCTGTGAAGGATTATGAATGTGCTTGTGGCAAATATAAGAGAATCCGCTATAAAGGGATTGTCTGCGATCGTTGTGGGGTAGAAGTGACGGAGAAAAAAGTAAGAAGAGACCGCATTGGGCATATTAATTTGGTGGTGCCAGTGGCTCATATTTGGTATTTCCGTTCTTTACCAAACAAAATCGGTTATCTTTTAGGTTTGCCTTCCAAGAAGTTGGATATGATTATCTACTACGAGAGGTATGTCGTTATCCAACAAGGAATTGCGAAAAAAGCCGATGGTTCTGATTTTGAAGAAATGGAATTCCTTACAGAAGAAGAATACCTTGATGTTTTGGATACGCTTCCAGTAGAAAATCAATATCTTGATGATTCTGACCCAAATAAATTCATCGCGAAAATGGGAGCAGAAGCAGTGGAAGATTTATTGAAGAGAATAGACCTTGATGCTCTTTCTTATGATTTAAGACACAAGGCTCACAATGAAACTTCTAAACAAAGACGAACCGAGGCATTAAAAAGACTCTCCGTAGTGGAAGCCTTGAGAGGAGCAAACACGAGAATGATTAACCGCCCAGAGTGGATGGTAATGCGTGTACTTCCTGTGACGCCACCAGAATTAAGACCATTGGTTCCGCTTGATGGTGGGCGTTTCGCTACTTCGGATTTGAACGACCTTTATAGAAGGGTGATTATCAGAAACAACCGTTTGAAGCGTCTTTTGGAAATCAAAGCACCAGAGGTGATTTTGAGAAACGAAAAGCGTATGCTTCAAGAGGCGGTAGATTCTTTATTTGATAATACGAGAAAATCTTCGGCGGTAAAATCGGAATCCAACAGACCATTGAAATCCCTTTCAGATTCATTGAAAGGAAAGCAAGGGCGTTTCCGTCAAAACTTGCTTGGTAAAAGGGTGGATTACTCTGCGCGTTCGGTAATTGTTGTTGGTCCAGACTTGCAACTTCACGAGTGTGGTATCCCGAAAGATATGGCGGCGGAACTTTACAAGCCATTCATTATCAGAAAATTGATTGAAAGAGGTATTGTAAAAACCGTAAAATCTGCCAAGAGAATTATTGATAGAAAAGAGCCAGTAGTTTATGATATTTTGGAAAATGTGATGAAAGGGCACCCAGTGCTATTGAACAGGGCACCTACACTTCACCGTTTGGGTATCCAAGCATTCCAACCAAAAATGATTGAGGGTAAAGCGATTAGACTTCACCCATTGGTGACTACGGCATTCAACGCGGACTTTGACGGTGACCAGATGGCGGTGCATTTACCATTAGGACCAGAAGCCATTTTGGAAGCTCAATTGTTGATGCTCGGTTCGCAAAACATCTTGAACCCTGCGAATGGTTCGCCAATTACAGTTCCTTCTCAGGACATGGTTTTGGGGCTTTATTTTATGACGAAAGAAGCCCACTCTACGGAAGACCATAAAGTGAAAGGAGAAGGTTTGGTATTTTATTCGCCAGAAGAGGCAGAAATTGCTTACGCAGAAGGGAAAGCATCTCTTAATGCAAAAGTAAAATGTCGTCTTGCCGTGAAAGAAAACGGAGAATTAGTAACGAAACTCATTGATACTACGGTAGGTAGAATTTTATTCAACCAAATTGTGCCGAAGCAAGTAGGTTATGTCAATACATTATTAACGAAAAAATCTTTGAGAGATGTTATCGGAACTATTTTAGCCGAAACAGACTTCCCAACTACGGTGAAGTTCCTTGACGAAATGAAGAACTTGGGGTATAAAAACGCCTTCCAAGGAGGTCTTTCGTTTAGTTTGGCGGATATTGTAATTCCAGAAGAGAAAATCCAAATGATTGCCCAAGCGGTGGAAACGGTTGATGAAATCAAAGCCAACTATAATATGGGGTTGATTACGGATACAGAGCGTTATAACCAAGTGATTGATGTTTGGACGAATACTAACGCCAGTCTTACCGAAATGATTATGAACAGAATGAAAACCGACCAAGGTGGCTTCAACTCTGTGTATATGATGTTGGATTCTGGTGCGAGAGGGTCTAAGGAACAGATTCGTCAGCTCTCTGGTATGCGTGGTTTGATGGCAAAACCTCAAAAAGCAGGTTCTACTGGTGCGGAAATTATTGAAAACCCGATTGTTGCAAACTTTAAGGAAGGGCTTTCTATCTTGGAATACTTTATCTCTACTCACGGAGCGAGAAAAGGTCTTGCGGATACGGCTCTTAAAACTGCCGATGCGGGTTATTTGACCAGAAGATTGGTAGATGTGGCACAAGATGTTATCATTACAGAAGATGATTGTGGCACATTGAGAGGGGTAGAAGTTTCTGCATTGAAGAAAAACGATGAAATCGTAGAGCCTATTTCTCAAAGAATTTTGGGTAGAGTTTCTCTTCACAATATTTACAATCCAGAAACCGATGAATTATTGGTAGAAGCAGACCAAATCATTGATGAGGTTTTAGCGAAGAAATTGGAAGATGCTGGTTTAGAAATGATAGAGGTGCGTTCGCCACTTTCTTGTGAGGCTAAAAAAGGTATTTGTGCGAAGTGTTACGGAAGAAACTTGGCAACTGGTAAGATGATTCATATGGGGGAAGCAGTGGGAGTTATCGCTGCTCAGTCCATCGGGGAACCTGGTACTCAGTTGACATTGAGAACCTTCCACCAAGGGGGTACAGCAGGGAATGTCTCTGTAAATCCTTCCATCGTGGCAAGAAGAGATGGTATCGTGGAAATGGACGAAGTAAGAACCATTACTTCCGAAGATGAAAACGGAAATAAAGCAGAAATCGTGGTTTCGCGTTCTACGGAATTCCGTTTGGTGGCAGATAACGAGGCGAGAACTCAAATTATGACAGCCAATATTCCTTATGGTGCTATTCTTTCTGTAAAACCTGGTGATAAAGTTCAAAAAGGAGATACTATCTGTAAATGGGACCCATATAACGCCGTTATCATCGCCGAAACTGCTGGTAAGGTAGAGTATGAGGATATTATTCAAGGGGTGTCATTCCAGTTGGAAATTGACGAACAAACAGGATTTGAAGAGAAAGTAATCTCTGAATCAAGAAATAAAAAAGCGGTTCCTACATTGAGGGTAGTAGATTCCAAAGGTGTAGAGCAGAAGGCTTACAACTTGCCTGTGGGAGCTCACTTGATGGTTAATGATGGAGAGAAAATTAAGGCTGGTAAAATCTTGATTAAAATCCCAAGAAAATCTGCGAAAGCAGGGGATATCACGGGAGGTCTTCCAAGGGTGACGGAATTGTTTGAAGCGAGAAATCCTTCTAACCCAGCGGTAGTGACGGAGATAGACGGGGTAGTATCTTACGGAAAAATCAAGAGAGGAAACCGCGAATTGATAGTAGAGTCTAAAACTGGGGAAATCAGAAAGTATTTGGTAAAACTTTCCAGCCAAATCATCGTTCAGGAAAATGACTTCGTGAGAGCAGGTATGCCACTTTCCGATGGTTCTATTACGCCAGATGATATTTTGGCAATCAAAGGACCTACGGCAGTTCAGGAATATATCGTGAATGAAATTCAAGATGTATATCGTCTTCAAGGGGTAAAAATTGATGACAAACATTTTGAAATTATCGTTCGCCAGATGATGACCAAAGTAGAAATTGTAGATGGTGGAGATACGCAATTCTTGGAAGGTTCGTTGGAGCACAAGCAAGATTTCATCGAGGAAAACAACAGAGTATTCGGATTGAAAGTAGTGACCGACCCAGGAGATTCCAAGGAATTGAAAGCGGGGCAGATGATTACGGCAAGAGAATTGAGAGATGAAAACTCTAAGTTGAAGCGTGAAGACTTGCAGTTGGTTCAAGTGAGAGAAGCACTTACGGCTACAGCAAATCCTGTTCTTCAGGGGATTACAAGAGCGGCTCTTCAAACCAAGTCCTTTATGTCTGCAGCATCATTCCAAGAAACTACAAAAGTATTGAATGAAGCAGCGGTATCTGGTAAGGTAGATGAACTCAACGGATTGAAGGAAAATGTAATCGTAGGGCACAGAATACCAGCGGGTACAGGTCTGAAAGTTTATCAAAATGTAGTGGTAGGCTCAAACAAAGAGTTTGAAGATATGAACTAAAAGTATTATCTTTGGGGTGTAAATTTTAGATTTGCACTCCGAAGATTCAATAAAAATTAAATTTTAAATTAAATAATAATTATTATGGACAATCATCAAAATCAAGACCCAAACAACATTAATATTGAGCTAAACGAAATGGTAGCAGCTGGTGTGTATGCTAATTTAGCATTGGTAAATCACTCTCCATCGGAGTTCGTTTTAGATTTTATTCAATTAATGCCAGGGGTTCAACAAGCGAAAGTAAGAAGTAGAGTGATTTTGGCTCCTCTTCACGCTAAAAGAATTTTAACGGCTTTACAACAAAATGTAGCTAATTTTGAGCAACAATTTGGAGAAATCAAAGAGGTAGAGCCTTTTGTTTTAGGAGGAAACAATACTCCACAAGCTTAAGGAAAAGTATATAAAACAATACAAATCCTACTCTATAAGTAGGATTTGTATTGTTTTAAAAGTATAAAAACGGCAGATAATTTTTATATTTCAAATATTTTTTATACTTTTGCAAACCCTTTTAGGGGAAAATATGTTTAATCGTAAACGATAAATTGTGAATACATTGAGTTACAAAACAGTATCAGCAAATAAGGCTACTGCTAGAAAAGAATGGGTTGTAGTAGATGCTGCTGGGCAACCTTTGGGGCGTATGGCTTCTAAAGTTGCAAAGATTTTGAGAGGTAAGCACAAAACGAATTTTACTCCTCACACAGATTGTGGAGATAATGTAATCGTTTTGAATGCAAGTCAAGTTGCGTTGTCAGGCAACAAGTGGGCAGATAAGGAATACATTTGGCATACAGGATACCCTGGTGGTCAGAAATCATTAACTGCAGAAGAATTGCACAAGAAAAATAATCTAAAATTGGTAGAAAAAGCCGTAAAAGGTATGTTGCCAAAGAATAGATTAGGAAGAGCAATTTTCAAGAATTTGTATGTTTATGAAGGTGCTGAGCATAAGCAAGAAGCTCAACAGCCAAAAGTAATTAACCTTAACGAAATTAAATAATTATGTCTATAGTTCACAAAATTGGAAGAAGAAAAACTTCCGTAGCAAGAGTATATGTGAAGCCAGGTACAGGGAATATCTCTGTAAATGGTAAGGACGCAAAAACTTATTTCTGCACAGATGTATTGGTTTATAAAGTAAATCAGCCATTCTTATTGACAGAAACTGTAGGGCAGTATGACCTTACCGTAAATGTAATAGGGGGAGGAACTACTGGTCAGGCAGAAGCTATTAGATTAGGAGTGTCAAGAGCTTTATGTGCTATCAATGAAGAGTTTAGAGCGGTTCTTAAACCGGCGGGACTTCTTACAAGAGATGCAAGAATGGTGGAAAGAAAGAAACCAGGACAGAAAAAAGCGAGAAAGAAATTCCAATTCTCTAAGCGTTAATATTCAATATTGGCTAATGGTAGTTTGCCGTTGGCTTTATAGAAAATTACCAATTAATTTTAATCATTAAGGCAAAAGCCGATAGCCAAAAGCTAAAAGCAAAATGCCACTTTGCCCGTTTAGTTTAGCACCCAAACAATTCTCCCATCTATAGAATTTGTTGATTGCGTAACAGCGGAAAGTAAACTAACAAACAACAAAAAAATGGCAAAAGTTCAAGTTAAAGACTTATTAGAAGCAGGAGTACACTTCGGTCATATGACAAGAAAGTGGAATCCAAACATGGCTCCGTATATCTTTATGGAGAAAAACGGTATTCACATTATCGATTTGCATAAAACAGCTGTGAAACTAGAAGAGGCTTGTACTGCATTAGAAAAATTAGCTTCTGCAGGTAAAAAAATCCTTTTCGTAGCTACTAAAAAACAAGCAAAAGAGGTGGTTGCAAAACACGCTCAAGAGCTTAATATGCCGTATATTACGGAAAGATGGCCAGGAGGTATGCTTACTAACTTCGTTACTATCAGAAAAGCAGTGAAGAAAATGAACTCTATCGATAGAATGAAGAAAGATGGTACTTTTGAAACGCTATCTAAAAAAGAAAGACTTCAAGTAGATAGACAAAGAGCTAACCTTGAAAAGAACTTAGGTTCTATCGCAGACATGGTGCGTCTTCCATCTGCTATTTTTGTGGTAGATATTGTGAGAGAGCACATCGCGGTGACAGAAGCTAAAAAATTGGGAATTCCAGTTTTCGGTATCGTAGATACGAATTCAGACCCAAGAAAAGTAGATTTCGTAATTCCAGGAAACGATGATGCTTCTAAGTCTATTGATATGCTTCTTTCTGTAGTTTCAGAATCTATGAAAGAAGGTTTGTCTCAAAGAAAAGCAGACAAAGAAAAAGCAAAAGAAACAAGTGCTGAATAATATAAAAGTTTCATTATAATAAAAAACTCTTCTATTGAAAAATAGAGGAGTTTTTTATTTATTTCTCATTTATAAATGAAAAATAAAGATTTTCTGTATATTTGTAATGAATTTGACTGATATGAAAAGAGTGAGTGTTAATGATAAACTCCCTGATTTTAAAGGGATAAATCAAGATGGAGAGGAAATCTCTTCTCAGAAATTCTTAGGGAAGAAATTGGTGATATTTTTCTACCCGAAAGCAGGAACGCCCGGCTGTACGGCAGAGGTGTGCAATTTAGGTGAAAATTATCAAGCCTTGGAAGAAAAAGGTTTTCAAGTCTTGGGGATTAGTGCAGATACATTGGATAAACAGAAGAAATTTCACGAGAAAAACGCTTTCCCTTATGATTTGATTGCCGATGAAGATAAAACTATCTGCGAGCTATTTGGTGTATGGCAGCTAAAAAAGTTTATGGGGAAAGAATTTATGGGAATTGTGAGAACTACTTTTATCTTTAATGAAGAAGGAATTTGCACCGAAATTATAGATAAAGTGAAAACAAAATCTCATGTGGAACAAATTTTGAAGTAATTAATGAAATTAAAAATAAAATGAAAAGTATAAGATTAGGAATATTAGCCTTGTTGGCTATTTTTATGTTAGCCTGTGTAACCAACCCAATGACGGGCAGAAAAAGTTTTCAAACTGCGAGTAATAGTGAGCTTTCTGCCGCAGCTCTTACTCAATATAGAAATACTCTTTCTAAGTCAAAAGTGATTACAAATACCGCAGATGCCAAACGAGTACGAAGCGTAGGATTGAAAATAAAAAATGCTGCAGAAAACTATTATAGAAGTATTGGTAGAGAAGGAGATTTGGCAAATTACAATTGGGAATTTAACTTGATTGAAAACAAACAAGTGAATGCTTGGTGTATGCCTGGAGGAAAAGTAGCTTTTTATACAGGAATAATGCCCATTTGTAAAGATGATACAGGTGTAGCCGTAGTAATGGGACATGAAGTAGCACACGCTTTGGCAGGGCATGGAAATGAAAGAGTCTCTCAAGCAATGGTAGCTCAGTTAGGAGGAGCAATTATAGGAGGAGTTATGAAAAAAGGAACAATGGCGTCTATTTTTCAGCAGTTGTATCCTATTGGAGCTCAAGGGGTTATTTTATCTTACGGTAGAAAGCAAGAGTTGGAAGCAGATGAAATGGGGCTTTATCTGATGGCAATGGCAGGTTATGACCCAAGAGAAGCCAAAGCATTTTGGCATAGGATGGAAGCAGGAACAGGGAAATCAAGACAGCCGGAATTTCTATCTACTCACCCCCACCCTGAAAATAGAAGAGCGGATATGGATAAGCATATGCCGAGAGCTTTGGAGTATTATAAAGCATCAGGAGGAAAATTATAAAAAATTAAAATAAAATAAATATGAAAAGTTTAGCTATTGTTGGAAGTATATTATTGGCAATTTCTGGAGCTTTGTTCTATACGACTACTGATTTTTTAGTGGAGAAATTCAAAATGTCTCACATTATGGGGATTATGGGAGGTATTGGAATTGGTTTGATTATCGGTGGAATTGTGGGGTATATTAGCAAAGGAACGGCAATTAAACATGAAAAAACAAAACAGAAAATTGCTGAGTTGCAAAACGAAAAATATAAACTTCAACAACAAATCAATCAGCAAGAGGAAAATATATAGCTACGGGTATATAATTTCAGTAAAAAAGACTTGCAAAAATGCGAGTCTTTTTGATTATTTTTTTTCTTTATCCAACAAATATTCTCTCAACTCTTTAAAAAGTTCCGATGAATAAACGAAATCTATAAGATGTTGGCTTTCAGCTTTGATGAGGATATCCTTATTACCCTCCCATTCTTTAATTCCCTTTCGGAGATAAACGATTTTTTCGCCAATGGTCATTACCGAATTCATGTCGTGGGTGTTGATAATGGTAGTCGTATTGTATTCTTTGGTAATATCCTGAATGAGTTCGTCAATTACTTTTGAGGTGTAAGGATCTAATCCTGAGTTAGGTTCATCGCAAAACAGATATTTAGGATTATTCACGATGGCACGGGCAATCGCCACCCTTTTTTGCATTCCTCCTGAGATTTCGGACGGAAATTTATGTTCCGCATTTTCAAGCCGAACCTGGTCTATTACCTCTTTTACGCGTTTCTTTTTCTCGGTGTAAGTCAGATCGGTGAACATATCCAAAGGGAACATAATGTTTTCTTCAACGGTCATAGAATCAAACAATGCGCTTCCTTGGAAAACAGTTCCTATTTCGGCGCGAAGTTGCCTTTTTTGTTTGGCATTCATCTTCATAATATCCCTGCCATCAAAGAGAATACTTCCGCTGGTTGGCTCAAAAACATTGAGTAATGATTTCAAAAACACGGTTTTCCCTGAGCCACTTTGCCCAATGATAAGGTTGATTTTCCCCGTTTCCAAAGTAGTGGAAATCCCTTTTAATATTTCTGTTTCTCCAAAACTTTTTCTTAAATTTATTACTTCTATCATTTTTTAGCTAAGGAATAATTGAGTTAAAATTAAATTGGCGATGATGATGGCTACGATAGTCCAAACTACGGCTTTGGTGCTGGCACGCCCCACTTCCAAAGAACCTCCCTTTACATTATAACCAAAAAATGCAGGAATGGTAGCAATGAGAAAGGCAAAAACTATAGTTTTCATAAAGGCATAAACCACAAAAAATGATGGGAAAAACATTTGAATCCCTGTGATGTATTCTGCCTCCGTCCAAGCTTCGGTAAATATTCCCGCTAAATAACCTCCATAAACTCCAAAAACAATGCTAATGGCAATCAGCAAAGGATTGAAAACTACGCACGCCAAAATTTTAGGTAAAATAAGAAAATTAGGAGAGTTGATTCCCATAATATCCAAAGCATCAATCTGTTCCGTCACTCGCATTGTCCCAATAGAAGAGGCAATATAAGAGCCTACTTTCCCCGCCAAAATCACACTGATAATCGTTGGAGCAAACTCCAAAATGAGAACCACTTTCGTAGCGTGTCCTATATAAGTGAGCGGTATGGGAATTGCTGCTGTTTTGAAATTGTTATACATTTGAATAGCCACCACTGCCCCCACAAATAAAGAGGTGAATAATACCAATCCGAAAGAATTAACCCCTAAATCATAAATCTCTCGCATAAAAAGTTTTAAGAAAACTCTTGTTTTCTGGGGCTTTCTGATGGCTTTTCCCAATAGGAGAACATACTCTCCCAAGACCTTAAAAATTTTAAACATACTGCAAAATTAATGTTTTTTTGATTAAATTGCACTTTATTAAAATTTAAAAATGTGGCAAAAGTAAAAACGGCGTATTTCTGTCAGAATTGTGGAACTCAATATCCCCAATGGTTGGGGCAATGCAAAAACTGTAGTTCGTGGAATACTTTGGTTGAGGAAATTGTAGAGAAAAAGAAAACCAGCACTTATCAAATTTTAGGTGAAGGAAAGCAAAAAGTGACCACGATAATAGATGTAGAAGTAAATGCAGAACAGCGAATAAAAACACCAAGTGAAGAACTTAATAGAGTTTTGGGTGGAGGGATTGTGCTGGGTTCGGTCACGCTTATCGGTGGAGAGCCAGGAATTGGAAAATCTACGCTGTTGCTTCAATTGGCACTGAAAATGAAGAAGAAAATCCTTTATGTTTCGGGGGAAGAAAGTGCTTCACAAATCAAAATGAGGGCGGATAGGCTTACGGAATTGCAAAATCCCAATTGCTTCCTTTATACCGAAACTTCGGTGGAGAAAATTCTCTCGGAGGCGAAAAAACTTCAACCTGATTTTATGATTATTGATAGTATTCAAACGCTTCATTCTCAGTTGGTGGAAAGTTCGCCAGGGACAATTTCTCAAATCCGAGAATGTTCCTCTGAAATCATCAAATTTGCCAAAGAATTTAATATTCCTATTTTCCTCGTAGGGCATATTACTAAAGATGGTCAAATCGCTGGACCGAAGGTTTTGGAGCATATGGTAGATGTGGTGCTGAATTTTGATGGAGATAGAAATCACTTGTTTAGGCTTTTAAGAGCGAATAAAAATCGTTTTGGGTCAACTTCCGAAATTGGCATTTATGAGATGATTTCGGCGGGTTTAAAAGAAATTAAAAATCCTTCTGAAATATTGATTACCAAAAAGATGGAGGAACTTTCGGGGAACGCTGTAGCCGTCACTTTGGAGGGGAATAGGGCGATGCTTTTGGAAATTCAAGCTTTGGTAAGTACGGCAGTTTATGGAACGCCACAGCGAAGCACGACGGGATTTGATAGCAAACGCCTCAATATGCTTTTGGCAGTTTTGGAGAAACGGGCAGGATTTATGTTGGGGGCGAAAGATGTTTTTTTGAATATTACGGGAGGAATGAAAACAGGAGATACGGCGTTGGATTTGGCGGTAGTGGCAGCGATTTTATCTTCTAATGAAGATGTTGCCATTCCTGATAATGTGTGTTTTGCAGGAGAAATTGGTTTGAGTGGAGAAATTCGTCCTGTGCCACAAGTGGAAAAAAGAATTTTGGAAGCGGAAAAATTGGGGTATGATAAGATTTTTATCTCAAAGCAAAATAAACTTCCGAAAAAAGTTTTTGGAATTCAAGTGGTAGAAGTGAGTAAAATAGAGGATTTTCACGAGAAAATTTTTTAACGAAATGAATTTTTTAGCCCATTCTTATCTTTCCTATTCTGATGAACAATTGGTTGGCAATATGATAGCTGATTTTGTCCGAAATAGAGAGGTAAAGTTTTTGCCAGAGGGTATTCAGGTGGGGATAAAACTTCACAGAGAGATAGATACTTTCACAGATACCAACCCTATTATCCATCGTGCGAAAAGGGTTTTTTCGCCAATGGTAAGGCTTTACGCTGGGGCTTTTGTAGATGTGAGCTTTGATTATTTTTTAGCCAATGATGCTTCGCTAATGTCAGATGAGGAATTGAAATCCCATGCACAGAAGGTTTATAAAGTGCTATCAAAATATCAGGAGTTTTTGCCAGAGCAATTTAAAATTGTTTTGGAACGAATGAAAAAGGATAATTGGCTTTACAATTATCGGTATGATTGGGGCGTAGAATATAGCTTTCGCAATGTGGTGAATAAAGCCAAATATTTGGATAAAAATATTGATGTTTTTCCTTTGTTTGTAAAATATAAGGAGTTTTTGAGAGAACATTACGAATGGTTTTTCCCAGAGATGATGGAGAAATGTAGTCTATATAAAAAGATTTAAATTTGTAAAAAATTAATATAATGGAAAGCACGATTGTTCCTTCGTTGATAGAAGAACTATTAACTCCACAAGAAGAGCGTTTGGAAGTCATCAAAAAAAGTGGAAAATTGAGAATTGGTCTTCCGAAAGAAGTTTGTTTTGATGAGAAAAGTATAGCCCTTACGCCTGATGCTATACAAGTTTTGGTGAAATATGGCTACGAAATTTGCGTGGAAACAGGGGCGGGGCAGGGAGCTTTCTTCTCGGATTTGGAGTATTCGGAGGCAGGGGCTTTGATAGTGGATAAAAAAACAGCTTTTGAGCAAGATTTAGTGTTGAAAATTAACCCTCCGACAGAGAAAGAAATAGAACTGATGAAGCCAAACAGCTATCTCATCAGTGCTTTGCAGGTAAATTTGAGAAATGAGGAATATTTTAAAAAACTTTCGGAGAAGAAAATCAACGCTATTGCTTTTGAATTTATTGGAGATGAAAATAAAGAACACTCTTTGGTGAAATTAATAGGAGAAATCTCTGGAAGAGCTTCTGTTCTTTACGCTTCGGAATTATTAGTTTTGTCCAAAGGCTTAATGCTAGGTGGAATTACAGGGGTTCGCCCAACGGAAATTGTGGTTTTAGGAGCGGGAATTGTGGGGGAATACGCCGTAAAAACAGCGATTGGGCTAGGAGCAATGGTGAAAGTTTTTGATAATTCTTTGCCAAAGTTGAGAAAATTACAAGATGTTGTAGGCAGACCGATTTCTACTTCAATGATTGACCCAAAGGAACTGACCAAAAGCTTGAGAAGGGCAGATGTGCTTATTGGAGCTTTATCAAGGGTTAATTCATCGCCTGTGATTACAGAGGAAATGGTCTGCTTGATGAAAAAAGGAAGCGTAATAATAGACTTGGCGGTAGGTTCTGGGAAGTGTGTAGAAACTACCGAAATTACCAACGATAAAAATCCTTATACGGAAAAGTATGGAGTTTTGCATTGTGGTCTGCCTAATCTAACCTCAAAAATATCGCGAACGACAAGCCGTGCCATTAGCAATTTCTTTTTGGGCTATTTTTTGGAAAATCATATGAATGAAGGAATTGAACATTTGTTGATGAAAAACGAAATCCGAGAGAGTTTTTATGTTTATAAAGGAAGATTTACCAAAAAAATGATTTGTGATAAATATAATTTAAAATTCAACGATATTAATTTGCTTTTGTTTTAAAAAAATAAAAAATCGGCATTACGCCGATTTTTTTTAGATTTTCATAATATCCGTTTCTTTTGCTTTCAGATGTTCGTCTGCAATTTTCACATATTTGTCTGTCAGCTCTTGGATTTTTGCCTCCGTATCTTTAATGATATCTTCCGAAATTCCTTCTAGTTTTTTCAGGTCTTTCATTCCGTCTTGTCTTGCGTTTCTGATGGTCACTTTAGTGGATTCTGTCTCGGCTTTGGCTTGTTTTGCGAGTTCTTTTCTTCTTTCCTCCGTTAAAGGTGGAACATTAAGAATGATATTTTCACCATTGTTGGAAGGTGCAAAACCTAAATTAGAAATGATGATGGCTTTTTCAATTGCTCCAATAGCCGATTTATCCCAAGGCTGGATAGAGATAGTCATCGCATCAGGCACCATTACATTGGCAACTTGGTTTAGGGGTGTCATACTTCCGTAATATTCTACCATTACATCTTGCACCATTGCCGTGGAGGCCTTTCCTGCTCTAATTTTTTGAAAAGCGTGGTCTAAGTGTTTTATGGCTGCGTCCATCTCTTGTTTCGTAGAGGACATAATTAAATCTAATTCTTCCATTGTATATTGAAAATTTGATAAATTACACATATTAATTCACGATTGTTCCTATTTCTTCTCCTGATACAATTTTGAGGAGGTTGTCTTCTTTGTTCATATCAAAAACGATGATAGGAAGGTTGTTTTCTTGGCTTAAGGTAAAGGCAGTCATATCCATAACTTTTAGGTTTTTCTCAATTACTTCGTTGAAGGATAAAGCATTGAATTTTACAGCATCATCGTTTTTCTCTGGGTCGCAGTTGTAAATTCCATCTACACGAGTGCCTTTTAGGATAACATCAGCACCGATTTCTATCGCACGGAGTGTAGCCGCAGTATCCGTCGTAAAATAGGGATTTCCTGTTCCTGCCCCAAAAATCACTACTCGTCCTTTTTCCAAATGCCTTACCGCTCTTCTTTTGATGAAGGGTTCGGCAATTTTCTCCATTTCTATGGCTGTTTGAAGCCTGGTTTTGATGCCGATATCTTCCAAAGCCCCTTGTAGAGCCATTCCGTTGATAATCGTAGCCAACATTCCCATATAGTCGCCCTGAACCCTGTCCATTCCTTTGGCAGCACCAGAAACGCCACGGAAGATGTTCCCTCCACCGATGACAATCGCCACCTCACAACCAATATCTACTATTTTCTTGATTTCCTTAGAATATTCGTTAAGTTTCTCTGTATCAATACCATATTGTTTATCCCCCATCAGTGCTTCTCCGCTTAATTTTAGTAGTATTCGTTTGTATTTCATTGTATATTTATAATTTTATATTGTTAAATCAAAAAGATGAAGGCTGTTTTTCTTAAAAGAAAATAATGATGTGCAAATATACACAAATCAAAGATAAAATAATATAATTATATTTTTGGATAAAGAAATAATAAGATTTAATTTTGACCTTATGAATACAAATAGACAACCAATCATAGCAGTTGATGGATTTTCATCTACGGGAAAGAGTTCGGTATCAAGGGCTGTTGCCGAGAAATTAGGTTTAATTCATATAGATACAGGGGCGATGTATAGGGCGATTACACTCTTTGCTTTGAGGAATTTTAAGAAAGACAATGCTGAGATAGATTTGCCTCAACTTTTGGGAAATTTAGATAAAATTTCCGTAGAGTTTAAAGAAGAAAATGGCGTTTTGCAAGTTTTTCTTAATGGAGAAAATGTAAGTCTGAAAATCCGAGAAGCCGTTGTTTCAGAAAATGTGAGTATGATAGCCAAACAACCTGAGGTAAGAGAACTTTTGGTCAATTTACAGAGGAAAATAGGGGAGAAGAATGGCGTGGTAATGGACGGAAGAGATATTGGCACGGTGGTTTTCCCTAATGCAGATTATAAATTTTTTTTAACGGCAAGTATAGAAGAAAGGACAAAAAGACGAACTTTAGAGTTGCAAAGTTTAGGAATGGAAGTGGATTTTGAAGAAGTAAAACAAAATTTGATAGAGCGAGATAAGGTAGATAGCGAACGAGAAATTTCGCCTTTAAAAAAGGCTGATGATGCTATTTTAATAGACAATACTTATCTTGATAAAGAAGAAACAATAGCCCTGATTTTGTCATATATTCAAAAATAATTAAAAAAAACTTGGTGGTGTAATATTTTTTTTGTAATTTTAGCATCAGATATAGCAGGGAGCTATATTTAGTAAATGAATATTAACACATTAAAAATTAACAAGATGTCAAAAGAAAGAAATTCAGGAATTGTTTTAGGATTATTAGCAGGTGCTGCGATAGGTTCATTATTAGGAATTTTGTTTGCTCCAGATAAAGGTTGTGAGACAAGAAAAAGAGTAGGAAGAAAAGCAGAAGACTTAAGAGATGATGCTTTGGATTATTATGAAACTCTTTCTGAAAAAGCAAGACAAGGTATCGATTCTATGGTTTCTAATGTAAAACACGGATACAAAAAGTATAAAGGAAAAGCAGAGGATTTTACAGAGGAAGTAATAGATGAGGTAGAATCAGAAATTAAAGACTTGAAATAGTTTTTTTAATGAAGGGGATTTGTAAAAAGCCCCTTTTTTTATAATTAAGTTATATTATGTTAGGATTATTTAAAAATTATATAGAGAAAAGAATTAGTCTTATAAAATTAGAAACCACAGGAAGTATCGTCAAGGCAATGAGCATGGTAGTTTATATTTTTCTACTACTGATGTTGGGACTTGTATTTTTCATATTTCTCTTTGTTGGGATAGGTTTTATTTTGGGAGAATTATTGGGAGATTTTGCTTATGGTTTTTTAGCGGTGTCGGGTTTTTTCTTATTATGTTTCGTACTTTTTTTATACGGCAGAAGAAGTATTGTTAAATATTTTAAAGAAAGATTTGTTCAAACTATTTTTACAGAAGAAGATAATGAAAATAAAGAATATTAAGGATTTTGAAAAAAGAAAAAGTCAATTAAAAGCAGAAATTTCTGAGATTGAAAGTGTTTTAACCTTCCAAAATCCAAGAAAAACTTTTGGAGTAATGACCAATGGACTTACAGAAAAATATTTAGGAGGAGTCCTTAATAATAAAGCAACTCAAAATGTTTTGCCTTTGGCAGGGCGATTTTTGGAAAATTCTTTAAAGTTAGGAACAGCCAATGTTTTGAAGAATATTGTGAAGAGAAGATTAACTAGAACTGTGGTTGCCAAAGGTTTGTTGGGTGTAGGAGCTGTAGTTGCTACTTACCTTTTGGTAAAAAAAGGAAAAAAAGCATTAGATGAATATCAACAGAGAGAAACTACAAAAAGTTTAAGTCAATTAATATAAAAAAAGCCTCAATTTTGAGGCTTTTTTATTGTTTTATAATTTGAATTATTTTTTGAGTATCATCGCTTAGCGAGTATTTCATTAAATATTTTCCAGATTTTAACTTATCTATTCGTATTTCTGAATAACTGGCATTAATACTGATATCTGCCACTTTATTCCCTAAAATAGAATAAAAAGAAACGAACTTTATCTTTAAGTTTGGATCGGTTGTTTTTACATACAAAAATTCTTTTGCAGGATTGGGGTATGCAAGTACGGGCTCATTATTAAAAGGTTGAGACAACGCTGAATTCCCAAAGTGTAAGAAAATCAAAAAGATAAATGAGTATAAAAGTTTATTCATATATTATAATAGTTTTTGTGCTACGAAGTTAAATATTTTTTTTCAAAAAAGCACATTATTTTAGGAAATAATATTCAAAATTCTTGCCAATTAGTTTCAAGCATAAAAACCGCCCTCAATTTTGAGAGCGTAAAAAAAGTTTTTATGAATTAAAAATTGAGTTTATATTCTAAATTAGCTACAAATGAACGCGTAAGACCATCGGGGCGAATTTTTCTTGTTATCAGAGGAAATCCTACACTCATTTGAAGTGCGTTTTTGCTGTCAAAAACATAATCTAAATAAAGATTGGAGTTAAAAGTAAGTCCTTTTGAGCCTTCTATTTCAATAGTTTGAGGAGTATTTGTTTTTCCCACAGGCGGTTCGATAACGAATAAATGGTCGTTTGCTAAGTGGTAAATAGGGAGCAAACTTGGTGTAATTCGGATTTTTTCATTGATTTCAATCGGGTACGAAGCCCTAAGCAAAACATCGCCTTTTCTGATGAAATGCCCACGATAACTTTTGTGTTCAACTCGTGCATCTCCATGTGAAAGAGGTTGTTGAACCCCGAGGGTAAGTTGTAGTTTTTCAATATGATATGAGGTGGCGAAAATGAAATCAAAAGTCCCTAAACTTGATTGAAAATCAGGTGGGAGAATCATTTTATTTTCCTGAGCATTTCCTTTGGTTAGAGGAGTTTTTACTCCAAAAGTGAATTTCAATTTTTCGTTCAATCGGTAGTTTCCGTTCAGGAAAACATCGCCTAATCCAAATTTTGAAATCGGCGATTTTTGTTGCCCCAAAGTGGTGAGTTTCGTTCCTACTCCAAAATTTTCGTTAAATTGATAATTATATTCTAAATAAGCTCCATAAACAGAGATGGACTGATCTGCTTTACCAAAAAAACTCCCTATCTTTAAGCTATTTATGGGTAAATTTTCCTGTTGATGTGGTTTCATATGCGAAATAGAGCAAAATCCCGCATCGCTACAACCTTGTGCTGTAAGTTTTTTAGGCAAAGCAAAGGCGAGTAATAAAATTGGAAAAAATAATTTTGTTTTCATTTTTAAATAAAACTAGTGTATTTCTATGAAAATATATTCCACATTTTGGCTACAATAAAACATACAATAATTCCATATATTGTAGGAAGTAAAGTAGCAATGGTCGTCCATTTTTTGCTTCCCGTTTCTTTATAAATCGTGTAAATGGTTGTGCTACAAGGGTTGTGCAATAGGCTGAAAAGCATTAAATTGATAGCAGTGAGCGTAGTCCAACCACCCAGCTGAAGAAGCTTCGCAATTTCGGAATCTTCGCCTTCAAAAAGTACTCCCGCTCCGAATTCGGGATTTCCTAATGTAAGGGAGGTAAGCATCAATATGGTAGGAATAACGATTTCATTGGCAGGAATTGCCAAAATGTAAGCCAAAAGAATTACACCATTAAGCCCAATCATCATCCCAAAAGGGTTTAGTCCTTGTATTCCCCAGAGTGCAATGCTTTGCCCTCCAATGTGAATGTTAGAAATAAGCCAAATCAAAGCTCCTGCTGGAATGGCAAATAAAATAGCCCTCCAAAGTATGATAAGAGTACGGTCTATTAGCGATGTATAAAGGGTTTGCCAAAATCTTGGTGGGCGATAAGGTGGTAATTCTAAGGTGAAAAATGAAGCTTCACCTTTGAGTAATGTTTTGGATAAAAGCCAAGAGGTGAAGAAGCTAAAGCCAATTCCCAAAATAACAATACCAGCAACGCTTAACATAGCCACTAAACTTGACCACCGCTCGGAAACCAAAGTACCAACAAAGAGAGTTCCCATTAATATTTGTGTTCCCCAACGACCATTACATAAAGAAAAATTATTGGTAATAATAGCAATCAATTTCTCTCTGGGGCTATTGATAATTCTCGTAGCGACTACTCCAGCAGCATTACAGCCAAATCCCATACTCATCGTGAGGGCTTGTTTTCCGTGAGCACCAGCCTTTTTAAAAAGTCTATCTAAATTAAAGGCAACCCTTGGCAAATATCCTAAATCCTCTAATAAGGTAAATAATGGGAAAAATATCGCCATAGGAGGAAGCATTACAGAAATTACCCAAGCTGTTGCCAAGTAAATTCCATCAATGAGAAAACCGCTGAGCCACCAAGGAAAATGGAGTATTTCTGCTAAAGATTTTAAATTAGGGTAAAGCCATTCTAAAAGTAATTCCGATAGCATTTGAGAAGGGTAGTTTGCCCCAATAATGGAAAGCCATAGAACGAGGCTTAATAAGAAAAACATAATGGCAAATCCCCAAATCTTATGTGTTATGATGCGGTCTATGGCACTTTCTATGCGGAATGCTTTTGATATTTCTTTTGATGAAACCGAAGAATGAATAATTTTAGCAGATTTTGTATAAATTTGTTCTGCTAAATCGTCGCGGTAATTTTCAGGAAGCGAAATATTTTCAATATATTTAAAAATCGGAGCTGAATTTTTTGCATTGATTTTGGAAGAAATATTCCCATTTTGAATATTTTGAAGAATACTTTTATCTTTTTCTATCAATCTTAAAGCCAACCACTGGCTATTAGGGATTTCAGAATCTATCGCTAGAAGCTGGGTTGAAATTTCTTTTACGGCAGATTCTATATCTTTGGGGATTTCTGTAGTGATTTTTCTTTGGGAGGTGATTTTCCCATTCGCGACTTGGTGCATCGTAGCAAGAAGTTCTGGTATCCCTTCTCTTGACCTTGCACTGGTAGCCACTACTGGCACGCCTAAATCTCGTGAAAGCATACGCGTGTCTATACTCACGCCGTGTCTTCGGGCTTCGTCCATAAGGTTTAGGCAAACCACAGCCTTATCTGTAATTTCTAAAATTTGAAGTAAAAGACTAAAATGCCGTTGCATACGCCCCGCGTCTATTACGATGAGCGTCACATCTGGTTTTCGGAATAAAATAAAATCTCTCGCAACCTCTTCGTCATCAGAATTGGCAAGAAGAGAATAAGTACCTGGTAAATCCACAATTTTAAAGGAATCTCCCTGATATGAGAAATAACCTTCGGCGTGAGTTACGGTTTTCCCTGGCCAGTTTCCTGTATGTTGCTTTAATCCCGTTAAAGCATTAAATATTGTACTTTTTCCAGTATTGGGATTTCCTGCTAAAGCGACGGTAAATTGATGACTATCAGAATGTTCTCCTAATTTTTTCAAGGGAGAAGATGTGTTGTATTCACAAGTATTACAGGCGGATTTCATAGTTTTAGTTTTTCGATTAGAATGTTCTTGGCATCTTCTTTTCTCAAGGCAATCAGTGTGTTATGAATATTGTAGGCAATAGGATCGTTAAGGGGGCTTATAGATTGTATCATAATTTTAAAGCCCTTGATGAAGCCCAAATCTAATAAACGCTGACGGATTTCCCCTTTACATTCTGAAGAAATCCCAATAATAGTAGCAATTTCGCCCATTTTTAACTCTCCTAAGTGCATGATTTTTTTTAGTTTATCATACAAAGTTAAAAAATTAGCCAAACCTAACAATATTATTCCCAATTTTGAACATAAAAAAGTAGAAAAGTGAAATAATTGAGAGTTTTTATATTAAAATTGATTGAAAGATATGGAAATGTATAATCAGTATAGAAGATAAATGTGGATTAAAAATTCAGATTTATAGAAAGTCCCCCACTTTTATTCTCAGAGATATAAGTGGGAATTGCTGTTAGAATTAGAGATTTGTTTTTGTCTTTTGAAAACCATCGAGATGTAGTTGGTAGAATCCAATAGGCTATTTTAGCACTCAATATTCCCAACCCAGCCCCTGCTATTACATCGGTAATCCAATGCCTGTTGTTGATGATTCGCATTATGCCAGTAGTGGTTGCCAAAGTATAACCTGTAATTCCTATCCAGATATTTTCGTCTTTGTACTCTTGCCAAAGAATTTCTGCCCCTACAAAGGCTGTTGTGGTATGCCCAGAAGGAAAGGAATTAGCCTGTGATTGGTCGGGTCGCATCACTTTGGTGGTATATTTTATACTATTAACTCCTATTCCTGCAATGGTGTAGGCTGTGGCTGTTATGATAAGCCGTTCTTTTAAATTGTGCCGAGCCTGAAACCCAAGATTACTTAAGGCAAAGACACCTAAAGCTGGTGTGTATTGGAGGTAATCATCAAAACGATATTTTCTGTCAAAATGCTTTACAACTTCTTGTTGAGTTGAGGTAGAGATTTGTTTTAATGGTTTGATTTGCCCTACAATACCAAGAGTAATGAGGGAGGCTGGAATTGCAACCTGTTGAATTTCAATCTTTTTGTTAGGGGTGAGGTGGTTGTCAATTTGAATACTATCCGACTGAGCCAATGTATTTTGAAAAAATAAAATCAAAATTAAGATATAGAATGTGTTTATTTTCATTATTTTAATGGTTTTTGCGAAGATAATAAATTTTAGAAAAGTAATATTTTGTATTTTTGACAAATTTTTTCAATGATTCAAGAAACGGCATATCAAGAGGCGTTGGAGTGGCTTTATGTTCAGGCTCCTAATTATCAAAAAGAAGGAAAAAAAGCCTATAAACCAGGGTTGGATAATATTACGAAACTTTGTGATTTTTTTGATAATCCTCAGCGAAAATTAAAAACGATACACATAGGTGGAACGAATGGGAAAGGCTCTACCTGTAATATGTTAGCGTCTATTTTACAGCAAGAGGGATATTCTGTTGGGGTGTATAATTCCCCTCATTTAGTTGATTTTACGGAGAGAATTAAAGTCAATGGAAAAAATGCAGATAAACTCTTTGTCTATGATTTTATTCAGAAATTAAAACGATTACCCAAAGATATTTTGCCTTCGTTTTTTGAATTTACCACGATAATGGCATTTGAATATTTTTACCAAAAAAAAGTAGATTTTGCTATTATAGAAGTAGGATTGGGAGGGCGATTGGATTCTACGAATATCGTTTCGCCGATACTCTCTGCAATTACCAATGTGGCGTTAGACCACCAAGATATTTTAGGTGAAAGCATTGAGGAAATTGCTAGAGAAAAAGCAGGGATTATTAAGCCCAACACGCCCGTAATTTCTGGCGATGAAAACCCTATTGTAAAAGAAATTATTAAAAATAAGGCTAATGAAAAAGGAGCAGATTTTGTAGATGCCACTTTGCTAAATGTTGATTTTGAAACGGACTTAAAAGGGAAATATCAAAAGAAAAATCTTCGTGTAGTGCAAGGAATTGTAGAAAAATTGAGAGAATTAGGGTTGGAAATCAGTGATGAAAACTTGAAACAGGGTTTGATGAATGTCCAAAAAAACACGAATTTTATGGGGCGTTGGTTTGAGTTTTCTCAAAATCCGCTTACCATATGCGATACGGGACATAATCAGGCAGGATTGGAAGAAGTTTTTTCCCAATTAAATGAATTACCTCATTACAAGCGTATGGTATTAGGTTTTGTCCAAGAGAAGAAAATAGATGAGGTTTTGAAGATTTTGCCTAAAAATGCTTCGTATTATTTTGCAAAGCCTAATATTTTTCGGGGGCGTCATCCAAAAGATTATGAAAATTTGCTAAAAGAAGCTGGAATTTCGTATAAAATTTTTGATAAAGTTAATGATGCTTATTTGGCTTCAAAATCTGATTGTCAGTTAGATGAGGTGATTTTTATAGGAGGGAGTAATTTTGTGGTAGGAGATTTTTTAGAAAAAAATTTGGAGAATTAGAAAAAGTTTGTATATTTGCACCACTAAACGAGGGGCGGTTAGCTCAGTTGGTTCAGAGCATCTGGTTTACACCCAGAGGGTCGGGGGTTCGAATCCCTCACCGCCCACGAATTAGGGTTCTTAGCTCAGTTGGTTCAGAGCATCTGGTTTACACCCAGAGGGTCAGGGGTTCGAATCCCTTAGAACCCACAAAAGTCTAAAATCGAAAGGTTTTAGGCTTTTTTTGTGGGATTATTTTAATGATTTTTCTAGTGTCTTTTTAAAATTATTTTTTAAAAAGACATTTTTTATGTTAAAATTTAGTCCTTTTATAAAGCCTGTTTTACGATAATTATTAAAGTATTTGTATTTTTTTTGTATTAATAATTTAAACATCTGTTTAATAAAATATTTTTAATTTTTCTTTTCAAATGTTATATTTTTTTTATTAAAACTTGTATTTTTAAATATAATTCATATATTTGGCTGGTTAAATAAAACTATTATGCATACACAACGACTAATTAAAATTCCAGTAGCAATATGTTATCTATTTGCTACGGTGGCATTCGCTCAAAGTGAAAAAGATATTTTGGCGATGCAAAAGAAAACAGATGTGAAAGGGCTTGAAGCAATTAAGAAGAAATCTCGAAAGGAGAAGATGTCTTTATCTGTGCTTAAAATGGAGGCGGAGAAAAGAAATGTTCCTTTTAGAGGAGAGTATGAGGGTAGAATCTACCAGTTGCAGGGTTTTGACAAGAAAACAGGAAAACCTCTGTACTACATTACTTATAATGCTGGTGGCTCAAAGGGGATTTCTACCAATAAGGTTAATTCTTCAAGTGGTGTTTTTGATTTAGATGGAGAGGGTATTACCCTACACGAATGGGACGGTGGTGCTGTTAGAACAGGACACACAGAGTTTGGAGGCAGAGTAACGCAAGGGGATAAAGAGCATGTTGAGGAAGGTTTATATGAAGACCATTCTACCCATGTGGCAGGTACAATGGTAGCCTCTGGCGTTAATGGAAAAGCCATAGGAATGGCACCAAAAGCAAATTTAAAAGCATATGAATGGACAGAAGATGTTCAAGAAATGATAACAGCTGCGATTGATGGGGCTTTGGTTTCTAATCACTCCTATGGGGCTCACGGAGGTTTTGAAATGGGAAATTATAGTGGAAATGACGGTTGGCATTGGTTTGGAGAAGATGAAGATTTAGAGTATATAGGTTATGGATATTATGATGCGATAGATGCTCAGTGGGATTATATTTCTTCAAAAGCACCTTATTATTTGCCAGTACGGGCTGCAGGAAATTCCAGAGGAGGAGGACCAGGAACAGGGAGAAGAGCAATGCACTATGTTAGGAAAATAAAAGATGGCAAAGAAGTTTGGGAGCGTTCTATAAAGCAAAGACAGAAAAATGGTGGGGAACACGGCTTTGATACCATAGTGCAAGGAACCACTGGGAAAAATATATTGGTAGTAGGGGCTGCTCATAAAATTCCTAATGCTTATCAACAACCTTCTGATGTAAAACCTACCGTATTTAGTTGTTTCGGCCCAACCGATGATGGACGAATAAAGCCCGATATTATGGGAATAGGATTTGATATCTATTCAACATCAGGACAAGGAAATAATAAATATACAGAATTGAGCGGAACTTCTATGGCGGCACCTGGAGTTACAGCTTCACTTGGGCTTTTGCAAGAGCAGTATAAAAAAATGTATGGAACTGATGATACTCCATTTATGAAATCTGCTACTTTGAAAGGTTTGGCAATTCATACAGCAAGTGAGGCGGGAGAGGCTGATGGACCCGATTATAAAAACGGTTGGGGGCTAATGAATACCCTAAAAGCAGTTCAAACTTTATCTGTAAAAGATAAATATTCTTTGATAAATGAAGAAGTTTTAAATAATGGAGAAACCAAAGAGATTTTGGTGACGGCTTCTGGGCAAGAACCTTTGAAAGTAACCATCTCTTGGGACGACCCCGTTATGGAGGCATTGCCAGAATATATCTTGGATAATGAAACGGCGACTTTGGTAAATGATTTGGATATTAAAATAATAGATACTCAAACTAATGAAGAGCATCTTGCTTGGATTCTTGACCCTAAAAATCCATTAAATCCAGCAACCAAAGGAGATAACTTCCGTGATAATGTAGAGCAAGTGGAGATTAAAAACCCCGTAAAAGGAAGAGCTTACAAGGTAAAAATAAGTCATAAAAATCAACTTAAAACCAATCCTGTAGGAGGACATACTTTAATCAATGCCGATAACCAAGCCTTTTCATTAATCGCAACGGGAGTTAATCAAGGGGTTATTACCGATTTGGCGGTAGAAGAAATCAAGGTGCCAGAAGCCCTATCGTTTTCTAATGCTACTGCTGTGGAGGTAAAGGTGAAAAACCTTTCGGATACAGCTATTACAGGAGCAAAATTGAAATACAAACTTGTCAATTCAGAAAATAATACAGAAACCAATAAGGGCGAAATTGTTTTGAATGAAATTCCCGCTAACGGAACTCATACCCAAAGCATTACTTTTGACCTTGCAAAGGCATTCGTTGGTTATAGTATCGTGGCAGAGGTGGTTTATGAGGGAGATAGTGTAGAAGGAAATAATAAAATAGGAGCTTCTGTTTATGGGATTGTTTCGGATTTAACGAAAATGGGAAGTCATCATACTTGGGGCTTTGATGGAGATTTAACCGAAAGAGGCTGGTCTGTTGAAAATGTTAATGCCGATAAAAATACTTGGAATATCCTTGAAGAACCTGAGTTTTCACGGTCGGGAAGTGCTTTTGCAATCTCTACTTCTGGAGGGCAGGAAACCAATGATTGGCTGTTTTCTAACCCTCTAAAATTAAAACAAGGTGCTAAGTATAGGCTTGTGTTTCACGCAAGTAAATTAGGTGCAGAGGTAGAAGAAAAACTTAAGGTATTTGTAGGAAACACCGCTTCATCAACAGCGATGGCTACCGAGTTGGCAACTATTAACATAGAAAAAGTAGGACCTCAATACGAGCGTCATGTATATGAATTTACGGCTCCTCAAGATGGGCTACACTATATCGGTTTTCATCATAGAACGGAAAATCAATCTTATTCTATAATGATAGATGATTTTAGTGTTCATCATATCGGTGGAAAAGTAGCCCCAGATTTTTACATTAGCAAGAAGGATCCAAATAGTTTTGAAGTTGTGGAGCTAAAAAACGAAACGATTGTTCCTAATGGTGAAAGTGTGGCTTACGAATGGTCTTTTACTCCAGATACCGTCACTTTTGAAGACAATACAAATAGGAATTCTGAAAGTCCGAAAGTGATTTTTAAAGAGCAAAAAGTATATGATATTACTTTGAAAGCAACCAATACGGCAGGAGAAAATACATTCACAAGGCGTAGAGAGGTAGTCGTGGAAAACGCTCCTGTTTATGCTGATATGGTAGCGAGTAGAACGCAAATCTATCAAGGAGAAGTGATAAAATTCACGGACGAGAGTAAAGGAAATCCGATGCCAGATAGAAGAAAATGGTCGTTTGAACCAAATACGGTTGAATTTGTTGATGGAACAAATCAAAATTCAAAAGTAGCCTATGTCAAATTTAAAGAGCCAGGTTCTTATACCGTTGAATTGATATCCGTTTCTCCTTATATTGGTGCAGGAGAGAAGATTCCAAATTTCATAGATGTGAAGCCTGTTTATCTTCCTGTGAAAAACGGACAAGGAGACTTTGATAAGGATAAAAACGAAGTGAAAATAGGTTGGAATAGACCTGATTTGCTCCCAATCTATTTCGAGGGCTTTGAAGGAAGTAGAAGAGATATGCCGTCTGATTTTACCATTCTTAACGATGGAAGAAACCCTTGGGCATGGGAAGTATTATCAATCCGAGATTTCATTCACTCAGGTAGAAGATGTGCTTATGCAGCGTCTCAAAAAAGAGTAGATGTAAGCGGTTGGCTCATTACAGGAAAAGTAGGAAAGGGTGCCGAAGTGCTTGATTTTTGGTATCGTAGCGTTGGAAAAGAGCGTTTTAATGTTGTGCTTATTCCGGCAACCAGCGTGGCAGGAGAAAAACCAACTATAGAAGAGGCGAGAAACGGAATTATCTTGAGGGAAATCGTAGAAAAAACAGGTGAAGAGTACAAGAATTTAGTAGTGGATATGAACGAATATAAGGACACGGAATATTATATCGCAATACACCACAAAACCACTAAAGAAGATGCATCAGAAGCTCCGAGTAATGTGATCACTTGGTTGTTGATAGATGATATATCCCTCGGCTTTAAAGCTGATACAGAGAAAATAAATCTATCGGCTAATAAAATGACGGCACAGGGTAGAAAGATGCTTAAAGATGCAGAGGAAGGAAAGGGAATTCACCCTATATTTAAAAATAGATTGATGAACAATAGTGCTGAAGATGGTGTGCAGGTTCCGAAAGTGAATGCCCCAAGGCTTACAGGCTATGAGGTAGCAAAATACGATAGAAGCTTGAAAACAACTTCTGATATTTCAGAAAAAACTTATCAAGGAACTGTAAAGAGAGCGGGAGTTCATCCTTATGATGTGTATGCAGTCTATAGCGATGGTGGAAAATCAGAACCTTTGACAATTAAGGTGAGAGCAGAGCATATTGCTAATCTTGAAAACGAAGCGAGGGTTTATCCAAATCCATCAAACGGTTTGTTTAAGGTAGAGGCAAAAGTTGGAACAACTTCACTTGCTGTAGAGGTGTATGACGCTACAGGTAAGTTAATCTTTAAGAAAGATTATCAAGGAAATATAGCTGATATAGATATAACTCAGCATCCAAAAGGAATTTATATTCTTAGTTTAACAGATAATAAAGGAGCTAAGCAATCCACTAAATTGATGGTTAGATAATCTGAAATTGGAGTGTTTTAAATAATAGTCGTAGGGTAAAGCTATATCCTACGACTTTTTTTATTTGTTCTGTTGAATAATTTTATATACTTTTGGGCGTTTTTAAAAGTAATAATTAAATAGTAAAAAAGGATGATAGACAAATCTATTTTTAGTGGAGACTTTCCTAGCGTTAATGGGAAGTTATCTATTGCAGCAGGTTTTATGATGATGCCTACATTTCTATTTGCTCAAACCAAGCAGGAGGTACAAGCAATCAGAAGAGAGAGCAATCTAAGTGCGTTAGAAATATTGAAGGAGGGATTTAGAAAAACTACACTCAGCACCCCTCAATTGCAAAAAATTGCTAAACAACGCCAAATCCCTTTTGCTGGGAAATCAAAAAACAAATATTTCCAATTGAAAGGGTTTGACAAAAAGGGGAGAGCATTGTACTATATCACCACCAATGCAGGTGCGGCTGCTGGAACTTCTACGGATAAATTAGGAACTGATTTTGGAGTGTTTAACTTGGAAGGCTCTCAAATGAAAATCCACGAATGGGACGGCGGTGGAACCAGAACCACTCACCAAGAATTTGGAGGAAGGGCAATTCAAAAAGATATTCCATTTGCGGAAAGCGATCACGCTACCCATGTGGCAGGAACAATGATTGCCTCTGGTGTGGTGCCTGAAGCAAAAGGTATGGCTCCAAAAGCTACCTTGGATACATATGACTGGAATGATGATGAGCAAGAAATGACACAAGCAGCATCTGAGGGGGCTTTAGTTTCAAATCACTCTTATGGATTTAATGGAGGTTTTGATTACGGAGATTATTCAGGAAATGAAGGTTGGCACTGGATAGGAGAAGATGAAGATACGGAATATAAATTCTACGGAAAATACACCGAGATTGATAGAAATTATGACCTAATAGCTCTCAATGCTCCTATGTATTTGCAGGTAAAGGCAGCAGGAAACCCAAGAGGTGATGGCCCAGAACCTGGAGAAAGACATTTCGTAAGAGTGAAAGAAAACGATCAGTTGATATGGAGAGAATCTACTAAAGTTCGAGATAAAAATGGTGGAGCAGAAGGTTATGATTGTATCAATCACGGAGCATTAGGAAAAAACATATTGGTAGTAGGTGCTGCTCATAAAATAGAAGGCGGGTATAAAAAACCAGAAGATGTGGTAATGGCGAGTTTTAGTGCCTTTGGACCCGTTGATGATGGTAGAATAAAACCCGATATTTCTGGGGTAGGATTTGATATATTGTCCTCATATTCGGATAGTGATAGAGCCTATGCTAGCATTAGTGGAACTTCTATGGCATCACCAAATGTAAGTGGTGCGTTGTTATTGCTTCAAGAGCATTATAAAAACTTACATCAAGGGAAGTTTATGCGTGCGGCAACTCTTAAAGCCTTAGCTATTCATACTGCTAATGAAGCAGGAGACCACCCAGGACCAGATTATAAGTCAGGTTGGGGATTACTCAACGCTCATAAAGCGGCGGTCACCATCTCTGCGGAGAACAAACACGCTCTAATCTCAGAAAATAAACTCAACAATAGAGCTACAGAAACTATAAATGTGACGGCTACAGGAACAGAACCGCTTATCGTGACGGTTGTATGGGCAGACCCAGTGGCTAAAGTTTTACCAGATCAAAATGTAAATGACGCACCTACAAAAGTATTGGTGAATGACTTGGATGTGCGAGTAAGACATAACGGTCAAGAATTTTTCCCTTGGAAATTAGATCCTTCCAGACCATCAGCTCCTGCTACAAAAGGTGATAATGTGGTAGATAATGTAGAGCAAATTGTAATTCCAAATCCAGAGGCTGGGTCAACTTATGAAATCATCATTAGCCATAAAGATGATTTGATGAAAAACAGCATTAGCCTTAATAGCGAAGGAGAAAATGTAGTGGAATTGCTCCCAGCGGAAAGCCAAGATTACTCTCTCATTGCTACGGGGATTAGTGTGGGGAATGTTAAAGATTTGAGTTTAAAGAAAATTTCCGTTAAAGTACCAGAATCCCAATATACTACCCAAACTCCTATTGAATTTCAAATAGAAAATAAAGAATCTATCCCTGCTTTGGGAGGGAAACTGAAATACCAACTATTAGATGTTGATAACAACAGAGAGGTGAGCAAAGGAGAAATTGAGATTGACAGAGTAGAGCCACATTCTGTTTTAAAGAAAGAAATTAATTTGGATTTGAGCCAATCTTTCGTTGATTTTAAACTTATCGCTACCATAGAATTCCCAGGAGATGAGGTGGCTGAAAACAATAAGGAAGAAATAAACATCTACGGCTATATGGCAGATCTTTCACAAGGAAATGCTAAATACGGCTTTGGATTTGAGGAAAGTTTCATTAAAAACGGTTGGACTTCAGAAGATGTAGATGGCGATGGGAAAACTTGGAGAAAATACGATAGCTCCGAATTATCCCTCTCTGGAAGAAGCTTTGCCGTTAATTTCCCGAAAGGAAATCAAAACAGCAACGACTGGTTGTTCTCCAATCCATTAAAATTAAAAGGAGGGACAACCTATAGAGTAGCATTGAGTATTTCAAAGTTTGATAATATAGACGAAAGTATAGAGCTATTCTACGGCGATGAGCCTATTAGTACTGCAATGCTCAATAAAATTGGAGAAAAGATAGAAGCACCAAGCGATGGCTCTTATAAAAAAGTGTTTTTTGATTTTTCCGTTCCTAAGGACCAAATCACATACATCGGTTTCCACAATAAAACCGAAGGAGAATCTTACGCAATTGCAGTAGATGATTTTAGTGTAAGAAATGCCAAAATGCCAATAGCTGATTTTACAGCCAAAGATTTTTCTAACACTTACGAGCCTATTACTTTTGAAAGCAATGCGACTGCAGGTATAGCAAACTCCAAGCTTTCTTACGAATGGACTTTTACACCAAATACGGTGTCTTTCGTAGATGGAACTTCAAATACTTCGTCTGCTCCAAAGGTGAAATTTAATGAAGAAGGGCAGTACAGCGTACAGCTCAAAGTAACCGATGAAGAGAAAAACTATGATATCATTAATAGACCAGAATCTGTTAATATAGCTAATTTACAAGCAAAGGCTGTATTTAGAGAATCTAATGATGATATCTTAGAAGGAGAAGTGATAGAATTCACCAATTATTCTGAAGGAAACCCAGTGCCGAATGAGTATGAATGGACGATTACACCATCGGATAACAACCGATTTGAGTTCGTTGAAGGGAATGCTACTTCTGAAAATATTTCCGTGAAATTCAATAAATTCGGGGTTTATACCGTGTCTTTAAAAGTGAAATCACTTCATAATGAAGACATTGCCGTTAAAAAAGATATTGTAAAAGTTTCGGGTTTGCATGAACCAGTTAAAAATCTCAAAGCCAACTTTGATGATAAAATAGGAGAACTGAAAATGACTTGGGAGCGTCCAAATCTACAGCCTCATTACTACGAAAGTTTTGAGCAAGGAGAAATCCCTTCGGATATGACTTCCTATGATGCAAATAATGACGGCTCTGTTTGGGAAATCGGTGATGTGAGTAAATACAAAGGCGAGTTCGGAGCAATTTCTTACTCTTGGCTCAATGATAGCTTCACTGCTGATGATTGGTTGGTTACGCCTAAATTGAAAAAAGGTGCAGAGTTGCTTAAATATGCTGTAAAACACCAGTTTAAGGAGCGTTATGATGTTTATGTCGTGGAGGCTCCAGAATCTGGAAAAGTGCCAACGGTAGAGGAAATTAAAAAAGGACATAAAGTATATTCTTTTGAAGGAGATGTCTTAGATTCTAATTTCTTTGTGAGAGAGATAAACATTAAAAACATTACCTCAAAAGATTTCTTTGTAGCCTTCCATCACAGAACTCAAAAGGAAGACGAGGGATTCTTATTGGGAATAGATGATATCAGTGTAGGATATGTGAATACCCCAACTCAAAATTCGGATACTTCTGAAAAAACAAATAATAAGACCTCTGGAATTGTAAAATCTTTATCAAAAGTAAAACAAAAACAGGCGGTAAAAGCACCAATACAAAACTTGGGCGTGACGGATTATCCTAAATTGGTGGGCTATGAAATTGCCAAAAATGGAAGCACAACGAAGAGTATTGAAGGAGCTGATAACACATCATATACCGAAAAAATTAAGCAGAACGGAATTTATACTTACGATGTATATGCCGTGTATAGCGATGGTGTGAAATCTGATAAAAGAACAGTGACCGTGGATGTGTCATCTCTATATACTTCAAATATCGTAAGGGTTTATCCAAATCCATCGAATGGCTTATTCGTTGTAGAAGCTAAAATAGGAATCTCTTCCTTGAAAGCAGAAGTGTATGATATGGCTGGTAAATTGATTTTCAAGAAAGATTATCAAGGTAATAAAGCAGACTTGGATTTAACCCAATATCCGAAAGGAATTTATATTCTAAATCTTGTGGATAACAACGGAGGAAAACAATCTGCAAAATTGATGATAAAGTAAGTCTTATACTTAATTTATTTAAATTTAATCACTGGACGCTTCTTGTCCGGTGATTTTTTTATTTAAAAAATTCACTCAATGTTAAAAATTTACCCAGTAGAAAGTTTTTATTATGTAGATTGAGAAGAAAAAACTTCTTATCTTTGCTTATAGATTGTTTTAGTTATGAAAGGTATGGAGCAAATTTCTCTTTTGGAGCTTTTGTTTAGTGGTCATATTTTTACCAGTGTAGTTTTGGTAGGAATTTTGCTTTTGGGGAGTGTAATGCTTTATTTCTTCTTTGTAAAATATTTCTATTTAAAAGAAGTTAATAACCAAGATAATGATTTTCTAGCTAATGTGGCAGATTGTATCTATGACCATAGAATAGAGGCTGCAAAGGATTGGTGTAAAAGAGTGCATTCCCCAGAATCGCGAATGATAAAAAAAGGACTTGATAAGATAGAAAAATCTTCTTTTGAAATGTTTTTGGCAGTGGTCAATCAGAGGGAGATAGAGGTCTTAAAGATGAAAAAAAACTTATTTAGCTTTGAGATTTTATCTAAAATCATTCTACTGTTAGGAACATTTGGGACGGGTTTTTCTTTGCTTTTGTTTTTTATTAGTGGAGAAG
>JAUMXI010000005.1:0-38875 GCA_030529185.1 Flavobacteriaceae bacterium | reverse complement strand
TTTGACACTGAAAGTTTTTACACTTCATTTCTACCCTTGTCTGTCGGAGCTTTTTTAGGGGGAGTAATTTATATTTTTAAAATAATTTTGATATCACTGGTTTATAAAATAGAAGTGAGTTTGAAAACTAAAGGAAATAAATTTTTAGAAATTGTAGCAGAGAGTATATAAAATGAAAAATATAAAAAGTTTGATTTTTACGCTATTGTCTTGTGGAGGAATTCTCGCAGGATTGTATTTCATTCCTATCGAAAAAGGAAAGTATTTAAAAAAAGAATCAAAATTTCCGGTTGTAAATGAGGAAGATGAATTGCTGGGAATCAATGAAGAGAAAGCAGAAATTCAACCAGAAGAAGAAAAAGTGGAAATTCTTCCGATAATTCCAGTGGTAGAAGAACCTAAAAACCCTGAAAATCCCAATACCGAAAAGGAAAAAATAGAGCAAAAACCAAACGAAACACAAACTAAAAAGGAAGCTCCTAATAACGAGAATACGCAACAAACCCCACCGAAACCAAAGAAAAAAGATGTTGTAAAAGAAAGCAAAATAGGAGTAGATAGAAAATTAATTTCGGGGATTCCTGGAACGATGAAATATAAAGGAAAATTTCCTACTCATAATGTAAAAGAAAAAGGTGAAATTATCATTGCTTACACTGTGGATAAAAATGGAAATGTGATTTCTGCATATAGAGTGGGAGGCTTGAGAGGGCGAAATATTATCAATAATGCTGTTTCAATGGTAAGAAAATATGTAAAAGCCGAAAAAGGAAAAGGGAACTCTACAGGAACTTATACTATTAACTTTAAATAAAAAAACTCTCCAATTTTGGAGAGTTTTTTATTATGTCTAAAATTCAATATTATCTTCATCAATTACCAAAGAAGTGCCTTCTAATTGGTCAATATCATACATATATTTTTCCAAAACTTTTTCGGTAGTTCCACGCAGACCTCTTGCGCCAAGTCCCTTTTCTATGGTTTCTTTTACGATTTTTTTCAGAGCCTCTTTAGTGAAATTCAGTTCCACACCATCTAATCGGAACAATTCCACAAACTGATTGATAATAGAATTTTTCGGTTCGCTCAAAATGCGAAGCATCGTCTCTTCATCTAATTTATCTAAATGCGTGATGATAGGGAAGCGCCCCAACAATTCAGGGATTAAACCGAAACTTCTCAAATCCGTAGCGTCAAGTTTATCTAAAATATAGGTTTCCTCTTCTTGTTTATTGATTTTTTCAGAGCTAAACCCAATCGCCTGTTTATTAAGCCTTCTTTCAATAATTTCTTTAATTCCATCAAATGCCCCCCCAGCAATGAACAAAATATTTTGCGTATTCACTTGGATATACTTCTGGTCGGGGTGTTTTCTTCCTCCTTGTGGCGGAACATTCACGATGCTTCCTTCCAATAGCTTTAATAATCCCTGCTGAACTCCTTCACCAGAAACATCTCGCGTAAGACTTGGATTGTCGGATTTTCGGGCAATTTTATCAATTTCATCAATGAAAACAATTCCTCGCTCGGCTTTTTCTACATTGTAGTCCGATACCATCAGCAATCTGGAAAGAATGCTCTCCACATCTTCGCCTACATAACCTGCTTCGGTAAGCACGGTGGCATCTACGATACAGAAAGGAACATCTAACTGCTTTGCGATAGTTTTCGCCAAAAGCGTTTTCCCTGTTCCCGTTTCTCCAATCATTATAATGTTGGACTTTTCTATCTCTACGCTTTTATTTTCGTTGGTGTTGTGTGCCAGTCTTTTATAATGATTATAAACCGCAATAGAAAGCTGTTTTTTTGCTTGGTCTTGTCCGATAACATATTGGTCTAAAAACGCCTTGATTTCTCTCGGTTTTTTTAGATTTGAAAGGCTTTCTTGCGGAGAATGGTCTTGTTCTTTTTCAGATTCGTTTAGTATTGTGTGGGCTTGTGCTACACAAAAATCGCAGATAAAACCATTCTGACCAGAGATGAGAATTTCTACTTCGTTTTTCTTTCTTCCACAAAAGGAACACTCGTTTGGGTTCATTCAATTTTCGGGTTTAAAATTTCCTTGAATTAATGACAAGAAAATTATTGTTGAGCAATACTTTTTCTGATTTCTTCGTATTCTTCGGGAGTGAATTTTAATCTTTCATTCATAAAGTTCAAATCCTTAATTTCATTCATCGGAACCAAATGAATATGTGCATGAGGCACCTCCAATCCAACCACAGCAACGCCTACTCTCACACACGGAATAGCTAACTTCACTTTTTTTGCTACTTTTTGAGCAAAAGCCCAAAGATTTTTGTATTCTTCTTCATCTAAATCAAAAATCAAATCCACTTCCTTTTTAGGGATAACGAGCGTATGTCCTTTGGCAATAGGCATCGCGTCTAAAAAAGCCAAATGATGCTCATCCTCTGCAATTTTATAGCAAGGGATTTCTCCATTAACGATTTTGGTGAAAATAGAACTCATAATTTATTGATTTTAAATGCTAATTTCTAAAACTTCAAAAGACAATTTATTTCCATTAGGTAAGGTAATTTCTGCCGTTTCGCCTACTGCCTTGCCCAAAAGTCCTTTGGCAATAGGAGTATTTACAGAGATTTTCCCTTGTTTCAAATCACTTTCATTATCAGGAACAAGCGTGAATTTCTGTTCTGCTTTGGTTGTGTTATTTTTCAGCCTCACTGTCGTTAAAATAGAAACTTTAGAAGTATCAATTTGGTCTTCTTCTATCACTTTTGAGTTAGCAATAATATCTTGTAGTTTAGCGATTTTCATTTCCAAAAGACCTTGAGCTTCTTTAGCAGCGTCATATTCAGCGTTTTCAGATAAATCTCCTTTATCTCTTGCTTCAGCGATTTGTTGCGTGATTTTTGGTCTTTCCACAGACTCCAATTGTTCTAGTTCAGCCTTCATTTTTGCCAAACCTTCTTTAGTAACATAGTTCATAACTTTTCTTTTTCTTACTTTGGTATATAATAATAAAATATCCGACCTTTGCCGGATACTTCGTATTTTTGTTTCTACAAAGGTAATAAAAATTTCATTAATATGAAAATAAAAAAGATAATTAAACGATTTTGTATTTTCTTGATTTTAGGTAATTTAATTTTTTGTGATAGAAGAGCAGAAACGGTGAGTTGCTTCCCAGAGCAAAGAATAAATGTATCGTTGAATCTTAATCTGCCGTATTATGCCGACAAACTAACTAAAAATAATGGCTGGGTATATATCAATGAACAAGAAAGCGGAACGAGAGGGCTTATTTTGGTGAGAACAGGAGTTTATCCAAATTATAAATTTAAGGTTTATGATAGAAACGCTCCCCATCTTTGCCCAAGTTCAGACACGACTTTGGAGGTTAAAGGAGGAATAAAAATCGTTTGTCCGAAAGATGGTGCAGAGTGGATTTTAACAGATGGTTCGCCTGTAAAAACTAGCTCCTTGCCTCCGAAAACTTATCCGTATAGCTATAATCCAGCGACAGGAATTATCTCTATTTATTATTAATTTTTTAATAAAATCTGATGAAAATAGTTATTCAAAGAGTTTTAAACGCTTCTGTAGAAGTGGAAAATAATATTGTAGGAAAAATCAACCAAGGCTTATTGCTTCTCGTTGGGATTGAGGAAAATGATGCGCAAGAAGATGTCAATTGGTTGGCTAAAAAGGTTGTGGATTTAAGAATTTTTAGTGATGATAAAGGCAAAATGAATCTATCTGTGAAAGACATTCAGGGGGAAATCCTTTGCGTAAGCCAATTTACTCTTATCGCTGATTATAAAAAAGGGAATCGCCCTTCTTTTATTCGTGCAGCAAGACCAGAACAAGCCATTCCTCTATTTGAATATTTTAAAGAATTATTGAGGCAGAGTAATTTAAAAATAGAAAGCGGTGTTTTCGGAGCAGATATGAAAGTGCAACTCCTGAACGATGGTCCCGTCACAATCGTGATGGATAGCCAAACTAAAATATAAAATCCCCTAAAAACAGGGGATTTTTTATTGTTCTTTTTCTACAAACTCTATCTCTTTGTTAAGTTTGTCTAATTTAGATTGGACTTTCTGAATGTCGTTTTCTATCTTTCGCAATCTGTCTTGTTCTTTGGCTAATCTTAAATTAGCCCTACGAGTTCTTCTCAGTAGGCGTGAAGTTTCTCGAGCGTTTTTTGCCGCGTCAGATGCGTTATTATCAGAAGCGGAAAAATGATTGGTTCTGCTATCTGCCTTAGCATTAATTTCATTGGTTTCTGCTTGTAGCTTATTGACTTCTTTTAACTGATTTTCTCTTCTCATTTGCAATTGAGTAAGCTCAGTATTTAGTTTTAATAGTTCTTTTCTCGCTCTTAAAGCTTTCATTTCGGGAGTTAAATTACTTCCACAAGAAGTGAGAGCAACCAATCCCAATCCTAAAAATAAATGTTTGATTTTCATTATTATAATTTTTTTAATGTTAAAACTAAGAATACATTTGCTCTTTTAGTTCTTTTATTTTTTTGTCTTCAAGATATTCATCGTAAGTCATATCTCGGTCAATAATGCCTTTTGGAGTAAGTTCAATCACACGATTACAAACGGTTTGAAGCATTTCGTGGTCGTGAGACGCCAAAAGTAGCGTTCCTTTAAAATTAACCAAAGAGTTGTTCAGTGTCGTGATGCTTTCCAAATCCAAGTGGTTTGTTGGCTCATCTAAAAGAAGGATATTCGCTCTTTGAAGCATCATTCGGCTGAACATACAACGCATTTTTTCTCCTCCTGAAAGCACTTTGCAAGACTTCAAAGCCTCATCGCCAGAGAAAAGCATTTTACCCAAGAAACCTCTCACATATTCTTCGTGTCTTTCTTCATCGGTTTGCACGAATTGTCTCAACCAATCTACCAGGTTAATGTCTTGTTGGAAGAAATCTGTGTTGTCTAACGGCATATAAGATTGTTTGGTGGTAATTCCCCAGTTGTAAGTGCCTTTGTCGGCTTCGGTATTCCCTGCGATGATTTGGAAAAACTCCGTCACTGCCAAAGAGTTTCTTGATAAAACAGCCACTTTATCGCCTTTTTTCAAATTAAGGTCAATATTACTGAATAGCAATTCGCCATCTTTTGTTTTCTCTAAACCTTTAATTTCTAAGATTTGGTCACCTGCTTCTCTTTCTTGTTCAAAAATAATGGCAGGATATCTTCTGGAAGTTGGTTTAATTTCCTCAATGTTCAGTTTATCAATCATTTTCTTTCTCGCTGTAGCCTGTTTTGCCTTCGCTACATTGGAGCTGAAACGAGCGATAAATTCTTGAAGTTCCTTTTTCTTTTCTTCTGCTTTCTTGTTAGCTTGTTGTCTTTGTCTTGTTGCCAACTGAGAGGCTTGATACCAGAAAGAATAGTTTCCTGTGTAAAGGTTCAATTTGTTATAATCCAAATCGCCGATGTGGGTGCAAACCGCATCAAGGAAGTGTCGGTCGTGAGAAACCACAATCACCGTGTTTTCATAATCTGCCAAGAAATCTTCAAGCCAAGAAATGGTGTCAATATCCAAATCGTTGGTAGGCTCGTCCAAAATCAGCACATCGGGATTTCCAAAAAGTGCCTGAGCCAAAAGAACTTTTACTTTGTCTTTGTTTTCAAGTTCGGACATTAATTGGTAGTGCATATCTTCTTTGATGCCCACATTAGAAAGCATTGTTTGAGCATCAGACTCGGCATTCCAACCGCCCATTTCATCGTAAATCACGCTCAATTCTCCTGCCTTTATTCCATCTTCATCAGAGAAGTCTGGTTTGGCATAGAGAGCGTCCATTTCTTCCTTTATTTCAAAAAGTTTTTTATTCCCACGAAGCACGGTTTCCAAAACGCTGTATTGGTCGTAAGCAAAGTGGTCTTGCTCCAATACAGACATTCTTTTTCCTGGTTCCAAAGATACACTTCCTGTGGTTGGTTCTTGTTTTCCCGTTAATATTTTAAGAAAAGTAGATTTTCCTGCTCCATTTGCCCCGATAATTCCGTAGCAATTACCTTTGGTGAACATAATATTCACTTCATCAAAAAGGACTCTTTTCCCAAATTGTAATGATAAATTAGATACTGTTAACATATAGTTTCGTAAATTTGTGGCAAAAATAAGAAATAGATATGAAATAAGCCATTAAAATTATTTTATATCAATTTTTTAAGAAAAAAAGTAAGTTAAAAAGGATAGCAAAATGACACAGCATAAAAAAAACATCAGCATTCTCAATAAAAGAGCTAGATTTGAGTATGAAATCTTAGAGGAGTATGAGGCTGGAATGGTTCTGACGGGAACGGAAATCAAATCTATTCGCTCTTCCAAAGCCTCTATTGCAGAGAGTTTTTGTGAGTTTATCAATGGAGAATTATTCGTAATTAATATGAATATTGATGAATATAAATTTGGAACTTTTTATAATCATAAAACAAAAAGGGAACGCAAATTATTATTACATAAGCAAGAGTTGGCTAAACTCAATAAAAAGGTAAAAGATGCGGGAAATACCATAGTCCCTTTAAAATTATACATTAATAGTAAAGGTAAGGCAAAATTACTTATAGCTTTGGCTCGTGGGAAGAAGTTGTTTGATAAAAGAGAAAGCATAAAAGACAGGGAGAATAAGAGGAATCTCGATCGGTTGATGAAGAAATTTTAATAAAAATTTTGTTAATTAAAGAAAATTTTATTATATTTGTATTTAAATTTTTAAATTATAATTCATTCTATGAAAAATCTAAAATTAGGAATCACAGCATTAGCACTTACTGCAACTACGGCTGTGTCTGCTCAAACAACTAATAATCCTTGGTTGATAGGAGTAGGAGCTCACGGAGTAAATCATTCAGCAATTAAAGGAGACCTGAAAACATCTTTGGAGAATTATGGACCAGCATTTACTCTTAATAACTATAAAATTACCCCTCCGTTATCAAAATTGACGGTAGCAAGAAATTTAAACAGATTCTTTGTTCTTGATTGGCAAACATCTGTTGGAAATCTTGGAAACCCAAGAGTAGGTATGGATAAAGAATTCTTTTTGATGACAGGGCTTGGACTTCAATTCAAATTCAACGGATTTTGGGGAGAGGAGTCTTGGTTTGATCCTTATTTAAGAGTTGGAGGTAATTATTTAAGACACGATTACAGAGATGTGGTGTTGGCTGTTGATAAAGATGGTAAAAACATCGGAGCTGATCACTTTGCTGTAAATGGAGGTCTTGGTATTAATATTTGGCTTACTAAAAACTTTGGTATTGGAGTTCAGCAAGATTATGTAGGAACACCTATTGAAAAAACTACGGTTTCTGATTTTTGGCAAACTTCTGCTACTTTGAATTTCAGATTCGGAAATGTAGATAAAGATAAAGATGGTGTATTAGATAGAGATGATCTTTGCCCTGAAATCCCTGGTCCAGTAGAAAACAACGGATGCCCTTGGCCAGATACAGATGGCGATGGAGTTTTGGATAAAGATGATGCTTGTCCAGAAGTGGCAGGTCCAGTAGAAAACAACGGATGCCCTTGGCCAGATACAGATGGTGATGGAATCTTGGATAAAGACGATGCTTGTCCTAACCATGCAGGTCCAGTAGAAAACAACGGATGCCCTTGGCCAGATACAGATGGCGATGGAGTCTTGGATAAAGATGATAAATGTCCTCACGAGTTTGGTCTTAAAGAATACCACGGTTGTCCTAAACCAAAAGAAGTGATTGCAATAGAAGCAACGGGTGCTTTAAGAGGTATTACTTTTGATTTTGCTAAAGCTACAATCAATCCTGCTTCTAATGCAAAATTGGATCAAGCAGCAGAAGTAATCAAATCTTCTAATGGAGGAACATTCTTAGTGACTGGACATACAGATAAGAGAGGTAGTGCGGCGTTTAACTTGAAACTTTCAAGAGAAAGAGCAGCAGCAGTTGTTAAAGCTCTTGAAGCTAGAGGAGTTGCTGAAAATCAATTGAAATCTACAGGAGTAGGATCAAGAGATGCGAAAGTTCCTGCAAACGCTTCTAATGCAGAGAGAGAGCAAGATAGAAAAGTAGTAGTGGAAGCTATTGATGGTTCTGCTTGGGAAGCTCTTCAAAAATCTGATCTTCCAGTAGTGAAGAAAAAAGTAGTAAGAAAGAAAGCTTCTAAAAAAAGAAGAAGATAATTAAATTTTCTAAATAAAAAAACGCCTTATTTATTGAGGCGTTTTTTTATTGATTGAAATTCATTATTTTTGCAAGGTAATTTTAAAATTAATACATAAATGGGACGCGCATTTGAATATAGAAAAGCCTCTAAAATGGCAAGGTGGGATAAAATGGCAAAAACCTTTTCCAAAATAGGAAAAGATATCGCTTTGGCAGTAAAAGCTGGAGGTCCAGATCCTGACTCTAACCCAGCTCTACGAAGATGTATCCAAAACGCTAAGGGAGCTAATATGCCAAAAGATAATGTGGATAGAGCTATCAAAAAAGCAAGCGGTGCAGATGCCGAAAATTACGAGGAAGTTACTTACGAAGGCTATGGACAGGGTGGTGTGGCGTTTTTCGTAGAATGTACAACGAATAACACTACAAGAACTGTAGCAAATGTAAGAGCGATTTTCAACAAGTTTGAGGGGAATCTTGGGAAGAATGGTGAATTGTCATTCTTGTTTGATAGAAAAGGGATTTTTACCATTGATAAGGCAAATATCAGTATGGAGTGGGACGATTTTGAAATGGAAATGATAGATGGTGGTGCAGAGGAAATAGATGGCGATGAGGAAGAGGTGATGATTACCACAGCTTTTGAAGATTTTGGCTCGCTTTCTCATAAATTAGATGAATTAGGAATTGAGGTGAAGAGTGCCGAATTACAAAGAATTCCTAATAACACGAAAGAAGTGAATGAAGATCAATTCAAGGCGAATATGAAGATGCTAGAAAGATTTGAGGAAGATGATGATGTGCAGAATGTTTATCATAACATGGAAATCACCGAAGAGTTGATGGGTAAAATATAAAATTATAAGAAAAGACCTTTTTTAATAAAGGTCTTTTTATTTTTTTATTCAATTTAAAAAAAACATCAATATTCATATCAAGTCATGGTTTTCGGAAGAGAAACTTTGTCATATTTTATGCCATCGTTGGGGTGTTTTAATGAAATGGTGGGGTAAATTATGCCATTGTTGGGGCAAATTAGAGAAACTTTGTCATATTTTATGCCATCGTTGGGGTGTTTTAATGAAATGGTGGGGTAAATTATGCCATTGTTGGGGTAAATTAGAGGAACTTTGTCATATTTTATGCCATTGATGGTATAATTTAGTAAAACAATGGGCTTCCGAAGAGGTCATTTGCTCTATGGAAGCCCATCATTTTGATTTTTTATCCGAAAAAGAGATTGTTTTATAGCTGAGGTCCAGCAGCTACAAGGGCTTTTCCTTCTTCGGTGTCGGTATATTTTTCAAAATATTTCACATATCGGCTACCCAAATCTCTTGCTTTTGCCTCCCATTCAGAAGCGTTGGCATAAGTTGCACGAGGGTCAAGGATACCTTCGGAAACATTTGGAAGTGATGTCGGATATTTCAAATTCATCACTGGAATTACCTCTGTTTTAGCCTTATCAATAGAACCATCAAGGATTGCATCAATAATGGCTCTGGTATCTTTTAGAGAAATTCTTTTGCCTGTTCCGTTCCAACCTGTATTTACCAAATAGGCTTTGGCTCCGTGCTCTTTCATTTTACCAATCAAAGTTTTAGAATACATTGTTGGGTGAAGCGAAAGGAAAGCCTCTCCAAACGCTGGGGAGAATGAGGGGGTAGGTCCTGTGATGCCTCTTTCTGTTCCTGCCATTTTGGAAGTATATCCGCAAAGGAAGTGATACTGAGCCTGTTCATCAGTTAGAATAGAAACAGGTGGCAACACTCCGAAGGCGTCGGCAGATAGGTAAATTATCTTTTTAGCGTGTCCTGCTTTTGAAGGTAAAACAATTTTATTAATGTGATAAATCGGATAAGATACACGCGTGTTTTCGGTGATAGAACCATTGCTGAAATCTACTTTTCCGTTTTCATCAATTACTACATTTTCAAGAAGGGCATCTCGTTTGATGGCTCTCCAAATGTCCGGTTCTTTTTCAGCGGAGAGGTCAATTACCTTGGCATAGCAACCTCCCTCGTAGTTGAATACTCCGTTATCGTCCCAGCCGTGTTCATCATCACCGATGAGGTAGCGTTTTGGGTCAGCGGAAAGAGTGGTTTTTCCTGTTCCAGAAAGTCCGAAGAATACGGCTACATCGCCATCTTCGCCCACATTGGCAGAGCAGTGCATAGAAGCCATTCCTTTTAGCGGAAGGTAATAATTCATTATAGAGAACATGCCTTTCTTCATTTCGCCGCCATACCAAGTTCCTCCAATGATTTGCGTTTTTTCGGTAAGGTTGAACATCACGAAGTTTTCAGAATTCAAACCTTGCTCTTTCCAGTTCGGATTGGTCACTTTTGAGCCGTTCATCACCAAGAAATCAGGTTCTCCGTAATGCTCTAACTCGTAATGAGACGGGCGAATGAACATATTCGTTACGAAATGAGCCTGCCAAGCCACCTCCATTACAAATCTTACTTTTAGACGAGTGTCTGGGTTGGTTCCGCAGAAGGTATCCACTACATAAAGTTTTTTGCCTGAAAGCTCGTCTGTCACCAACTTTTTACAACTCTGAAAGACTTCATTTGTAGTAGGTAAATTAATCGTTCCGTCCCACCAAATGGTGTTTTCAGTTGTTGCATCTTTCACGATAAATCTATCTTTAGGCGAACGACCTGTAAAGATTCCCGTTTTTACAGCCACTGCCCCAGATTCTGTGATAATTCCTTTCTCAAAACCTTCGTTTTTATCGCTCATTTCGTCTTGGAAAAGTTCTTCGTAAGTAGGATTGTGTAAGATTTCCTTTATATTCTTGATTCCAAGATTTTCTAAATATTGTTTAAGATTTGTCATATTTTTAAAATTGAATGCAAATTTATTGATTATTTTAATATTAAAATAAAAAATCAAGCATTAAAAATCATTTCCTCCCAAGTGAAAATTTTGTTGAATCCTTTTTGATTAAAATAATCTTGATAGCCATCAAATTTTTGGGTTAAAATAAAATCTCCACCCCACGCTCCCAAACTTTTGATGAAAACGGAACAATCTGGGAAGAGCTTTTCTTTCACGCTTTTTAATCCTAAAAATTTTGAAAGTTGAGTTTCGTGGTGTTGCATTATTTTAGAAAACTCGTCGATGTCTTTGCAAATTAGGATTTTCTCTGTCAATTCCGAAAATTCACTGATAAGAGAAATGGGTTTTTCTTTGGAGCGATAAAGTTGTATTCCCTCGCGGCTATCCTGCTTTTGGTTGAGATGAATGAAAATAAGTTCGTTTTTAAAAGAAGGATTAAATTCTACTTTTTCTACTCGGCGATTTTTAGTTGTCAGTTGATACAAAATCGGAGAAGAATTTTGGGCAACAGCAATATCGTAGCCACTTCCGCCCAAACTCATTTCATTCAGTTGAAACGCATCAATTTCAGCCCATTGCGAGAGGTTGTTCATCAAAGTGGAACTGCTTCCCAATCCGAAATTAGCAGGAAATTGCAAGTTCGTTTTAATGGAATAAGAAACTTGATTTTGTAGTTTTTGGGTAGAAAGTTTCTGCACATTTTGCAGGGTTTTCAAGATGAAATTTGCATTATCGGGAAGATTGGTATTGATGATTTTCCAATTTTTGTAATTTATTTCAATTTTCAGCCAAGATTTTCCTTGATGAAATGCCTCCCAAAATATTTTCCCTTCGGTATTTGAAATTTCTTCAACCAAAAATTCTTGCCCCAAACGAGTGGGAACAGCCAATGCCAAAGCCCCATCTAAAACCAAATATTCAGAGGTGAGTAATAATTTGCCGTGCGAAAAAAAATGATTCATAAAGCAAAGATAAAACTAATTTGTAGGAAAGTGAATGAAAACAATAAAAAGCCAAGTTTATTTCTTAATTTTGCAGAAAACTATCTACAATGTATAAGCTACTGATAAAACCTATTTTGTTTTTCTTTGACCCAGAAGACATTCATCATTTTGCAGCCAATTATCTCAAAATTATTTTTAAAATTCCTTTTGCATCGTCTATCTCAAAGTTTTTTTTAGATGTAAAAGACCCACGATTAGAGAGAGAGGTTTTTGGTTTGAAATTTAAAAATCCTGTGGGATTGGCAGCGGGATTTGACAAAGATGCCACGATGTACGAAGAACTTTCTAATTTAGGTTTTGGATTTATTGAAATCGGAACGCTTACGCCTAAACCTCAGCCAGGAAACCCTAAAAAAAGATTATTCAGGTTGATAGAAGATTCTGCAATCATCAATAGAATGGGATTTAATAACGGTGGAGTAGAGGAGGCGGTAAAGCATTTAAGGAAAAATAAAGGTGTCTTAATCGGTGGAAATATCGGTAAAAACAAAATAACGCCTAACGAAGAAGCCGAAAAGGATTACCTAATTTGTTTCAATGCTTTGTATGATGTGGTAGATTATTTCGTGGTAAATGTAAGTTCGCCAAATACGCCTAATTTAAGGGCTTTGCAGGAAAAAGAACCTTTGATGAATCTACTCCACACTTTGCAAAATGAGAACAATAAACGCCCAAAACAAAAACCTATTTTGCTTAAAATCGCACCAGATTTAACGGACGAACAACTTTTAGACATCATAGATATTGTAAAGGAAACGAAAATCGCAGGGGTAATTGCAACGAATACTACCATTTCTCGCGACAATTTGAAATCACCGAAGCAATACGAAACGGGCGGACTTTCAGGGAAACCTCTCACGAAGCGTTCTACGGAAGTGATACGATTCTTATCTGAAAAAAGTGGAGGAAGTTTCCCAATCATCGGCGTTGGAGGTATTCATTCAGAGGAGGATGCGATAGAAAAATTGGAAGCAGGAGCGAGTTTAATTCAACTTTATACGGGCTTTATTTACGAAGGTCCGCAACTTATCAAGAGAATTAATAAAAGAATTTTGGCGAAGTATAAATAAAGGAGAATAATTATTCTCCTTTTCTTTTTTGCATTTCTACGCTCACGCCTTTCATTTCGCCACGCATCGGTGGGTTGGTTTTGGTGAGTTTTATTTTCATTGAGATAATTTCAGGGAACTTTTCCTCCCATTGAGCAAAAATTCTTCCAATTACATTTTCTAATAATTTAGAAGGTTTTGCCATTTCTTGATGAATAATCTCATTGATTTCAGCGTAATTAATCGTATCCAACAAATCATCGGTCTCGGAGGCTTTCCATAGATTGGCTTCAATTTCTGCATTGATGAGGTAGTAAGTTCCAATAATGTTTTCCTCTGGAAGAACGCCGTGTTTCGCGAAAATTTTTAAATCTTCAATGATGATTTTGCTAACGCCGTGGCTTTTTAGCGGAAAATCTTCTGCCGTAAGCCCAAGGTTTTCGTATTTTTTAAAACTATGGATAGGCTGATTGCTATTTTCGTTTTTATTCATTGTCAATAAAGTTAAGAATCAGATTTTCAATTTCTTTTTTCGCTTTTTCCAAATCATCATTCACTAAAATTTGGTCAAATTGATTTTGGTAAGTCAATTCCTCTTGGGCTTTGCTCACGCGGGTTTTAATGGTCTCCAAAGTATCGGTATTTCGGTTGATGAGCCTTCTTTCCAGCTCTTCTATGGACGGCGGTGCGATGAAAATGCTCATTGCCTGTTCACCAAAAATCTTTTTTAAATTAACACCTCCCACGACATCAACATCAAAAATCACAATGTTTTTATTCTGCCAAATTCTCTCAACTTCCGATTTTAAAGTGCCATAAAATTTGTCAGTATAGACTTCTTCATATTCTACAAAGGCGTTTTCCGAAATCTTTTTCCGAAATTCTTCTGGGCTTAGAAAATGATAATCTTTGCCGTTGATCTCACCCTCTCGGGGCGAACGAGTGGTTGCTGAAATGGAAAACTCCAATTGCGGAAAAATTCCTAAACAATGCTTTACCAAAGTAGTTTTGCCACTTCCCGAAGGTGCCGAAAATATGATTACTTTATTCATTTTACTATAATACATTTAAGGTTTGCTCCTTGATTTTCTCCAAATTATCCTTCATTATTACCACTAATTTTTGGATTTCGTGGTGATTGGCCTTTGAGCCCAAAGTGTTGATTTCTCGCCCAATTTCTTGACTGATAAACCCTAATTTTTTTCCGTTAAAATCCTCGTTATTCATCACTTCCAAATAATATTTCAGATGTTGAGCAAGGCGAACTTTCTCTTCGGAAATATCCAATTTTTCCACAAAATAAGCCATTTCTTGGTAAAAACGCGTTTCATCTAATTGCTCAAAATCCTTCAATGATGACTGATAACGCTCTTTTATCGTGGTTATTCTTTCTTCTTCAAAAGGAACGACTTGGGTTAATAAATTTTCTATATTCTGAATATTATTTCCTAATTCTTCTGCTAAAATTTGCCCTTCGGTTTTTCTAAAATTGATGAATTTTTTTATGGCCTCTTGCAAAATGTTGGTTAAAAAAACATACTCATTATCAGAGAGTTCATCAATATTGGTGTTTATTGCTTCAGGCATACGGATTGCCATTTTAAGATATTCAAAATCAGGACCATCGGAAGCACATTGGCGAAGTTGTTCCATATAAGATTTTACAATATTTTGATTGATTTTCACATCGTTGGAGCATTCCAGAGCTTCCGTAGAGATGTAGCAATCTACTTTTCCTCTTAAAATATGGTCGTTGAGTATTTTTCTGATTTCAAATTCTTTTTCCTTGTATTTTAGTGGAATTTTAAGGTTGAGGTCAAAGGATTTACTATTAAGGGATTTGAGGTCAATACTGATTTTTTTCCCTTCAAAAATTCCTTCGGCTCTCCCGAAACCTGTCATTGATAATATCATATTCCTAAAATTTCTCACAAATATAAACATTTACAATAAAAATTCTCGGAAATAATGGGTTTTAAACTTAATTTTGTAAAATAAATTTCAATTTAATGATTTATATTTTATTCTCATTTTTGTTGATTTTCCCTATATTAATGGGGTTTGGGAAGTTGTTTCAGAACTATTTTGGAAGTTTATGGAATGGGATTTCGGGGCAATTGGTATCTGGAATCATTTTGCTAATGGTGGTTTGGCATCTTTTGGCGTTTTTCAGTCCAATTAATTTTTATGTAGAGTTGATTAGCGTTTTAATCGGATTTTTCTTGTTTTTTTATTATCAATCATACCGAATATTTTTGAATTTTGATAGGAAAAATGGCTTTTTATGGCTGATTTCCATATTGATTTCCTCGCTGGTGGGGAGTGGTTATCCCTTTATTTTAGACCATTTCGGATATTATGTTCCGAGTATCAAATGGATTGCGGAATTTGGTTTGGTTCGTGGAATTACCAATTTAGATTGGGTTTTGGGGCAAATGTCGCCGTGGCATATTTTTCAAGCGGGATTTTCTCATTTTTCCGATCCATTTTTGAGAATAAATACATTGGTTTTAGGAGTGTTTTTCCTTTATATAATGGAGAAAAAATCTTGGGCAATGCTTTGTTTTTCACCGATTTTGTTTTTATTCGTGCAGTCTCCCAGCCCAGATTTGCCTGTTATCGTTTTTTCGCTAATGATTTTGAACGAAATCTTACAAAAGAATCGGCAATTTTCCTTGCTTTTTGCTTTTTCTGTATTGGTTTTCAGTATCAAGCCAACGATGTTTTGGTTGCCAATGCTCACATTTTTCTATCCTATTTTTATTTTTAAACAAAATTTAAAATTCATCGGTTGGGGTGCTTTTTTAAGTGTTTTGTATATTGTTAAAAATCTTTGGGTTTTTGGTTATCCGTTTTTCCCGATGGAAGTCATAGATTTGGATATTTCTTGGAAACCTTACGATGCACTTTTTACAGAATCAAAAGAAATTGCCGTTTTAAAAACCTTTGATTTACAATACACTTTGGAAGAAATCGCACAATTTTCTACTGGTGAGTATATTTGGAATTGGCTTTTCTTAAAAGGTATTAAAGGCATCATCAATCTCGGTTTGATTTTTAGTTTAGTTGTTTTCGGGATTTATACCATTAGGAAAGGAAATCTACTTATTACGCTGGTTTTCACTTGTATATTGGCGAAAACTTTGTTTGTGCTTTGGTTTTCGGCACAATATCGCTTTTTCATTGAGGTGTTTTTTGTAATATTTATAATACTTTTCAGAAATATTTTCACAAAAAAACATTCTTTAATTTTGTTTTCCATTCTAAGTTTGGGCAGTGTTGGGCTTTTGTTTTTTCCTAATGTTTTGAAGGCGAACATTCCCAGTTTTCATTTGGGTTCTGTAATGAAAGGCTTTGAATTAAAGCAAATATATAAGCCTTCTCACTATGTTTTTAATCGGTATTCTACTCATAAATTAGGGAATTTAACCTTTAATGTTCCTCAAAATTATATTTTTGGCTTTGATGTGGCTTTGCCCGTGATTACGCTTTCATCTTTGGAGGAGTTTGAAACTTTGGGGTTTTTTCCTCAACTTAAAGGAGAAGCATTACAAGATGGTTTTATTTGGAAAAAGTTAGAAAATAGAGAAAAACAACAACTTAGGTTGATGATAGAAAAAATTAAGGAAGAAAAATAAAACATTTTTAGGGTTTTTAGTATATTTGTAGAATGTTTGGAGTTTTAGGGAATTATTTATGCCTTTCCTCTTTTGGAGAGAGCCACGGAGAAGCCTACGGAGGAATTTTAACCAATTTCCCTGCTGGGGTGGAGATTGATTTTGATTTCATTCAAAATCAATTGGATAGAAGAAAACCGGGGCAATCTAAAATTGTCACGCAAAGGAAGGAAGAGGATAAAGTGAAATTTCTTTCAGGGATTTTTCAAGGAAAATCTACGGGGGCTCCCATTGGTTTTTTGGTGGAAAATACCAATCAGAAATCCAAAGATTATGAGCATATTTTGGAGGTGTATCGCCCTTCTCACGCAGATTTTACTTATGATAAAAAATTTGGAATAAGAGATTATAGGGGAGGTGGGCGTTCTTCTGCGAGAGAAACTCTAAATTGGGTAATTGCAGGAGCATTGGCAAAACATTTGATTCCAAAAGTTGAGGTCAAGGCTTATGTGTCCTCGGTGGGAAATGTGATTTGTGATATTCCTTATCAAGATTTGGATTTAACTAAGATTGATGAAAATATTATAAGATGCCCTAAGGAAGAGATAGCAAAGCAAATGATTGAAAAAATCAATGAAGCGAAAAAGAAAGGAGATACATTGGGGGGGGCAATCACTTGTGTTGCAAAAAATCTTCCGATAGGCTGGGGAGAACCTGTATTTAATAAACTTCAAGCGGAATTGGCAAAGGCAATGTTGAGCATTAACGCTTGTAAAGGTTTTGAATATGGTAGTGGTTTTAGCGGTGCAGAAAAATTAGGCTCGGAGCATAATGATATTTTTAATGAAGATGGTACAACCAAAACCAATCATTCGGGGGGAATACAAGGCGGAATTTCCAACGGAATGGATATTTATTTCCGTGTAGCTTTTAAACCTGTGGCTACTTTATTAATGGAGCAAGACACTATTGATAAACAAGGAAATAAATTGAAAATGCAAGGAAAAGGACGGCACGACCCTTGCGTATTGCCAAGAGCAGTCCCTATCGTGGAGGCTTTAACGAATTTTGTACTGGCAGATATGTTTTTAATTAATAAAATGAGAAAATTTTAACAATAAAATATTTAAATTATGAAAAAATATTGGGGAAAAGCGATTTCTTTTGAGGAATACTTACAAAAAACGGAAGATATTGTAAATAAAAACGAGGCAGACCTTACCGAAGAGGAAAAGGGAATGCTGGAATATTATAAACTGGGCGTTCAGAGAATGAACAGAATGCTAAAAGTCTATAAACCTGATGAAAATCAATTAAAAACCTTAGAAGAAAAACAATTTAAAGGTAAATTCCTTGTGATTTCAGAGGGGTGGTGTGGTGATGCTGGACAGACCGTTCCTGCTGTAAGCCTTTTCTTTAAAGGAAAAAATGAAGTGCGAGTAATTTATAGAGATGAAAATCCAGAGCTGATAGACCAATTCTTAACCAACGGTACTCGTTCCATTCCTATCGTGGTGATTTTGAATGAAAACGATGAGGTAATTACCCACTGGGGGCCGCGACCAGCCTACGGGACAGAACTTTTGAAGAAGCACAAAGCCAATCCAGAGGAATATCCTAAACCTCAGTTTTATAACGATTTACAACTTTATTACGCTAAAAATAGAGGCTTTGATGTGATTAATGAAATTTTAGAATTAATTTAAAAAACAAAGAAAAATGGCGAAAACACCTTCTAATATGTTGGCTTTGGGAACTAAGGCTCCGTTTTTTGAATTGCCTAATCCAGCCAAAAACAATGAATTACAAAGTTTGGAAACTTTAAAAGGGAAAAAGGGAACTTTGGTGATGTTCATTTGCAATCATTGTCCGTTCGTGGTTCATGTTATTGAAAAATTGGCAGAACTTTATGAAGATTATAAAGCTCAAGGCATTGAGTTTATTGCGATTAATTCTAATGATGTTTTGAATTATCCAGCAGATTCCCCTGAACTGATGGTGGATTTTGCAGAGGAGAAAGGCTTTACATTCCCATATTTGTATGATGAAAGTCAAGCCATTGCAAAGGCATATGATGCGGCTTGCACTCCAGATTTTTATTTCTTTGATGATAAATTAGATTTGATTTATCGTGGGCAAATGGACGATTCTCGTCCTGGAAATCAGCAAGAAGTGACAGGAGAGGATTTGATTATTGCTTTTGAAAATCTTTTGGCTGGGCAACCGCAAGAGGATTTGCAAAAACCGAGTTTAGGTTGTAATATTAAATGGAAATAAGCAATGAAAATCACTTTAAATAGACTTGATGACAATTTTCTTTTTGAATGTAAGAATGAAAATGGTCAGAAAATCTTACTGAACAATATACGAGAAGAAAAAAATAATGGGGTAAGCCCAATGGAGGCAGTACTGATGTCTTTGGCAGGGTGTAGTGGAATAGATTTGGTACATATCTTGAAGAAACAAAGGCAAAATATCACTCATTTTTCTTCGGAGGTAGAAGGCGAAAGAGTAGAGGTGGGCGATGCTAAGCCGTTTAAAAGTATTTTGGTGAAATTTTTTGTGGAGGGAGAAATTGAGGAGGAAAAAGCCAAAAGAGCCGTAAAATTGTCTTTTGAAAAATATTGTTCTGTTTCCAAGATGCTGGAAAGTTCGGTGGAAATAAAATACGAAATTAGTGTGAATGGTAAAAAATTAAATTAGATGTTTAGAATTTCTGCGATAGAAAGTTTTTTTCCAAAGAAGATTGTCACCAATGAAGATTTACAAAAAGAGTTCCCAGAATGGAGCCCTGAAAAGATATTCAATAAAGTTGGGGTAAAGCAAAGGCATACCGCATCTCAGGAGGAAAGTGTGTTGGAATTAGCCGTTGGAGCCTCTGAAAAGTTGTTGAAAAATTTTGATAGAGATAAAATAGATTTTGTTTTATTTTGTACCCAAAGCCCTGATTATCACCTTCCTACTACAGCTTGTGTTTTGCAAGATAGATTAGGTTTGAGGAAGAATATTGGTGCTTTGGATTTTAATTTGGGATGCTCGGGCTTTGTTTATGGGCTGAGTATTGCCAAAGGATTGATATCCACAGGGGTGGCCTCTACGATATTGCTCGTTACGGCGGAAACTTACACTAAATATCTTCGTTCAGATGATAAATCTAATAGAACTATTTTTGGTGATGGAGCTGCGGCTACTTTGCTGGAAAAAGATGAAACGAAGCAGAGTTTTCAATTTGAATTGGGGACAGATGGCAGTGGTTATGACAACCTTATCGTGAGAAATGGAGGAGGGAGAAATCCTATTTTGGAAGGCGATACGATGGGGAATTGCCTTTATATGAATGGACCTAAAATTTTTGCCTTTACCATTGAGAAAATTCCGCTGATTGTCAATGAAATATTGAAAAAAAACAATCTTACCAAAGAGGAAATAGATTATTTTGTTTTTCATCAAGCGAATAAGCATATTTTAACCAGACAACGAGAAATATTAGAAATCCCAGAAGAAAGATTTTATATTAATTTAGAGAAGCGAGGCAATACGGTTTCTTCTACCATTCCTCTTGCCTTAAAAGATTTAATGGATTCTGGAAAATTAATGTCAGGGCAAAAGATAATGTTGGTAGGCTTTGGCGTAGGACTTTCTTGGGGAGCAACGATTGTTGAGATATAAAAAAAATCTACCTCAATAAGGTAGATTTTTTATTTTGATTGTTTTTAAATATTCTATCATCTTTTCATTAAATTTCACAACCGCCTCTTGGTTTAAGTGATTGCTATCGTAAAAATCAAGTGTGTCATTGAGTGGAATTTCGCCTTGAAAATTTTTGTATGTTCCCAAAGTAGCAAGGAGACTATCTACTTCCTTATTATTGGTTCGTGCGTTATAAAGTTTCTGGGTAATGGGGGCTTGTATGAGAACAATAGGGATTTTTCGTTTTTCAATGAACGCAATATTTTCCTTTAAGGCTTGGATTTGTACAGGGTTGATATGCCATTTATTCACGCTCTCTTCCTCTAATGGATTTTCCCTAAACTCGCTTTCTATAAATCCACCTTTTACATAAATATTTCCATCTTGAACAGGAGCTTCTTTAAAGTGTTTATTCAATCCAAAAATTTGTCTAAAATAACCATAAATCAGCGTATTATAAGTGGTCAGTTGATGAATATCAAAAGCCATTTTTACAGCATTTTCATCAATTTTATTATTACTTAACAAATCCAAAGAAGACTCCACGCCATCGGAAGTGAGCGTTCCTGCATAGACTTCATAAACCACCATTTTCGGTTTGATTTTATCCAAATATTGATGAAGCAAAACTTTGGTATTGATTGGCGATTGAGAGCTTGAACCTAAATTAAAACTTGAAATACCTTCCTTTTCAAACACTCTCGGGTCTAAACCTCTGTAAGCGTGTGATGAACCCAAAAAGAGAATATCAGGATTTTTAATATTTTCAATCTCACTCACTCGGGTAAAGAGATGCCCATAACAGCCTACGCAACTTCTTACATTTTTTGCCATAAAGGGCGGTAAGACATAACTCCAAACTGGTAAGGCAACCAGATAAAAGCCTCCTGCAAATAGCGAAAATAGTATGATATTTTTAATAAAACTTTTCATAGGATTAGAATTGAAAATAGATAAACGGCGTTTCATTAGTTTGCATAAAAAGACCGATAAGCATTATAATAAAAGCATAAAATGACCATCTTATCCATCTATTTTTAGAGAGAAGCATTTTCTCAATGGCATAATTATTCTCTCGCCCTTTCCATTCAATCATCATAAAGAATACGATAAGGATAAGCGTAGCCAAAGCGGCTTTTTTCAGTTGAGGAAAAGAAAATAAGCTGCTATCAAAAATTCCAGAAATATAAGAAAAAGCGTGTCCCACATTCTCTGCTCGGAAGAAAATCCAAGTGAAAACGATGAGTGTAAAAGTGATTAAAATGCTTAACAACTCCTTGAAAGAAGGGAAGATTTTTCCTTCGGCAACGGTTCCTAAATGGTTTCTATTGGTCTTCATCAGAATAGAAGGCATTATGAATAAAGCATTGACCAATCCCCAAATGATAAAAGTCCAGTTGGCACCGTGCCAAAAACCGCTTACCAGAAAGATAATAAAGGTGTTTCTGACTTGTTTTAAATATCCCCCCCTACTCCCCCCTAAGGGAAAATAAAGATAGTCTCTAAACCAAGTAGAAAGCGAAATATGCCACCTTCTCCAAAACTCTGCAACACTTCGGGAAAAGTATGGAAAGGCAAAATTCTTCATCAAATTAAAACCAAATAGTTTGGAAGTTCCAATAGCGATGTCGGAATAACCAGAAAAATCGCCATAGATTTGGAAAGTAAAGAACAAAGCTCCTAAAACCAGAACGCTCCCCGAAGAAGTTTCAGAATTGGCAAAGATTTCATTCGCAAAAACTGCACAATTATCAGCAATGACCATTTTCTTGAAAAATCCCCAAAGAATCTGTCTCATTCCGTCTTTGGCAAGTTCATAATTAAAATTTCGTTTCTGATAAAACTGCGGAAGTAGATGAGTTGCCCTCTCAATAGGTCCTGCTACTAATTGGGGGAAAAAACTTACAAAAGCAGAAAAGGCGATGAAGTCTCGGGTAGGTGCTAAATTCCTTTTATAAACATCTATGGTATAGCTTAAAGTTTGGAAAGTATAAAAGCTAATCCCCACAGGAAGAAGAATTTGCATCGTATGGATATTGGGCTTCACTCCAAAGAATGTAAAGGCAGTAATGAAATTATCGATAAAGAAATTAAAGTACTTAAAAAAGCCCAAAAACCCAAGATTGACCACCAAACTTGTTGCTAATAACCATTTTCTTTTGAGTTGGTTTTCCTCTTTGGAAAGGCATATCCCTAAAACAAAATCCAAAGCCGAACTAAACGCAATAAGAAATAAAAATCGCCAATCCCACCAGCCATAAAAAATATAACTAACGATAACAATAAAAAGGTTCTGCGTTTTCAAATCTCTCTGAAATACAAACCAGTACAATAAAAAAACTATTGGCAAGAAAATAGCAAATTCTATAGAGTTAAAAAGCATAGGCTAATTTTAAGATTAAATTTAAAATAAGTAAGCTACAAAATTATTATAAATATATCTTTGGTAAGACTTAATGTTTTACCAAAGATATAAAATACATTCCTAAAACCTATCTTTTATCTTCTATACCGAATTTTCTCCACAGACTTTGCTCTATATCTAATTTTATTCGCTTCTTTAAGTCTGAATAGGTTTTGTCTAACTCTCCTATTTTATTATTCAGTTCTTCTGTTGCCTTTTTTAGAGAGGCTTTTAGACTTTCTTGCTTACTATTAAGTGCTTCTATCTCTTCTCGGAGATTTTCCAAATTGGTTGCAGCACTTTCCTGAACCCCAATAGGTAGGTGGTCTTTCATTTCTTTAATTCCATCTGCCATTAGCTTGGCATTAGTAATCTTTTCTGAATAAGGTAATGTTGCCATATTATTAATATTTAAAAAATGATTAAAATGATTATATTGATTAAATTTTCTATCTATCTTTTTCAAAAAGGTAAATCACTTTTTTAAAAATACATTTTCCTTTTTATTAAAGGCATCTGCTTTTTATTAAAAGTCATCTTCCCAAAATGGAAAGGCAGGTTCCTTTTTGCTTTGGGAAGTTCCCTTGAACTTAAAGGTAAATGGCTTTTAAGTCTGTGTAAATCCCTTTTTGTTTTAGGTAGTAGTCTTTTTTTTAATTATATGGTTTTAAAAATATACTTTTCTATTTATATTATTTTTTTAGTCTAAAAACAATAGTTTATTCTTTGTTTTTATTATTTTTCTAATCTTTTTGATGTAAGGAATTTTCCCTAAAACCTCCCAAATAACGATGAAATCATATTTTACACTAAAAAAGTTAAATTTTAAAAGATGTTTGATTAAACTGGCTAAAAACAACCTTGTGGCTACCCCCCCCCCTATTGTATAGAGAATAGTTAGGGTCAGAAAGTATCATATAATACTTCAAAGGCCAAGGTCCAGGGTGTTTTTTCCTCTTGTTATATTCAGAGGTGGAAAGCCTTGGCTTTACCTCTCTATCATGTATTCCAAAAGCATTACAGGAAACACCATTTTTAAAATGATGAAATTTTATTCTATTCGTATAATCTACATCTTCACCATAATGATAAAATAATGGGCTAAAGCCTCCTACTTTTTCTATACAAGATTTGGAAATCATCCATAAAGCAGCATTAATAAATTTGATAGGTAGAACCTCATTTTTATAATCTTGAAGTGGATTATAACCCCCTAAAAGATGAGGATAACACGCTATATAGGAATGGAAAATAGTTTCTACTTCTAAATTTCTCTTTAATTGAATAGGGCTAATCACTCCATACTCTGGATTTTCTTTAAAGTTGTTAATCAAATTCCCAATTGTATCAGGAAGAACATATGCGTCTTGATTAAGCAAGAAAAAATAATCTGCTCCTTGTTTTAAAGCGTAAGAAATTCCTTTGTTATTGGCTTTTCCAAACCCAAGGTTTTCTTTACTTTCCATAAGATGAACTTCGGGAAAATGTTTTTTAATAAAATCAATGCTTCCATCGGTAGAGCCATTATCCACCACTATAACTTCTGTGGGATAAGCCGACTCTCGCAGACTTGACAAGCATTTTTCAAGCCATTTCATTCCGTTATAAGTGACAATAATTGTAAATACTTTTTCCATTGTTATTTCATCTTATGGTAAATAAAACTCAAAGGTAGTAAAAATACACCCAACATTTTTATAATGAAATTTTGAGGACGAGAAATAATTTTACCTAAACCATCACCATTTTTTAAAGCATAAAACTGATAGCCGATAATATTTCTTAAAAAGGCTTTGGGATAGGAAAATAACTTTTTTGAATAGCAGTTTAGAAAGGATAAATGCCCTTCAGTAAGCCCAAAAACATTTTTGCCAGTCCATCGTGTGTTGGAAACCGATGCCGTATCGTCTTCATCTTTTAGGTAAATTCTTACGATTTTATTAATAAATCTTGTTTTCAAACCTTTGGCATCATATTCATTAAAAATCACCGATTGAGGGATATAACCTTTGCCTTCATAGTGGCTGTAATCCTTATTTTCAATCTGTTTTAAGTATGATTTTGATATAAAAATTCCAAATTTATCGCCCCTAACTTTGTATTGATAACGCATATCAAAAATACTTCCATCAAAGCCATTGTTAGGATAAGCATCTCCTACGACATAACCATTTTCATCGGCGGAAAGCCCCATTAATCCAATATATTCATCTTGATTTTGGATTTTTTCTACCTCATTATAAAGGGTTTCCAAAGAATTTTTAGGATAGGTATCATCAGAATCCACCACCATATGATATTTAGATTTTACCTTTCTGATGCCGTCTAAAACCGTGAGAAACTTATGTCTGTTGGGCTGTTGGTAATACTCTATCGGAAAAACATTTTCCTGCTGAAATTGCTTTACAATTTCACTTGTATTATCCGTGGAGCCATCATCCATAATGAGCCACTTGAAATCTTTAAAGGTTTGATTTTTTAGTGATTCATAAACTCTGGGTAGAGTGTGAGCTCGGTTGTAAGTTGGCGTAATAATAGTAATTTTTATGTCGTTCATAAAATAAAATCTTTGGCAAAGATAATGAATAGTTTTGGGAAAAGTGTTCTAAATTTTTCTCTATATTTGCTCAAATTAAAATTATCATAATGAAAAAAGTTTTAACTTCATTAGCATTAGCTCTTATGATGAACTCTATTCAGGCACAGAAGTATGATGAAATAAAGCATACAGATTCAAATGGTTTTTCGTATGTGACCGTTTCTAATGATGAAAATGGCGTGAGAATCTACACGCTGAAAAATGGTTTAAAGGTTTATTTGGCGAAAAATACAGATGCTCCGAGAATTCAAACTTATATTCCTGTTCGTGCAGGAAGTAATGACGACCCCGCTGATAACACGGGTTTGGCTCATTATTTAGAGCATATGATGTTCAAAGGGACTTCTAAAATTGGAACGCAAAATTGGGAAAAGGAAAAGCAACTGATTAAGGAAATTTCCGACCTTTATGAGCAACACAAAGCCGAGAAGAATCCCGAAAAAAAGAAAGAAATTTATAAAAAAATAGACGCTGTTTCGCAAGAAGCATCCAAATACGCCATTGCAAACGAGTATGATAAGGCTATTTCTTCGCTTGGTGCTACAGGAACCAATGCCCATACTTGGTTTGATGAAACGGTGTATAAAAATAACATTCCGAGCAATGAATTGGAAAAATGGTTTCAAGTAGAGAAAGAGCGTTTTTCTGAATTGGTTTTGAGGCTTTTCCATACGGAATTAGAAGCAGTATATGAAGAATTTAACCGAGCTCAGGACAATGATGGGCGTTTGGTGAATTATGAACTAATGGACGCAATTTTTCCAACGCACCCCAATGGTCAGCAAACCACGATTGGAGAATCTGAGCATTTGAAAAATCCTTCTATGGAGGCTATTCACAGGTATTTCAACCAATATTATGTTCCGAATAATTACGCTTTGGTTTTGGTTGGGGATTTAGATTTTGATAAAACCATTCTTTTGGCAGAGAAATATTTCGGCGAGTTTCGGCCAAGAATTATTCCTAAAAAGAATGTTATCGCTGAACAACCGATTACCAATGTCATCAAAAGAGTGGTAAAAAGCCCAACAGCACCACGCCTCCAAATGGCTTGGAGAACGGACAGCTACGGAACAAAAGAAGCAAGAATGGCGGATTTGGTAGGTCAAATTTTATCGAATCAAGGTTCGGCGGGGTTGATTGATTTAAACATCATTCAAAAACAAAAACTGCTTCGTGCTTATGCCTATGCTTTCCCGATGAAACAATACGGACTTTTCTCTATGGGAGCCGTTCCGAAAGAAAATCAAACATTAGACGAAGCGAAAAACTTGCTTTTAGAGCAAATTGATTTGATTAAAAAAGGTCAATTCCCAGATTGGATGCTTTCGGCAATTATCAATAATACGAAAATTCATCAGCAAAAATCTTTGGAGTCGGCTGATGGTTTGGCGTCCTCGCTTTATAATGCTTACATTAGAGAGAGAAGCTGGGAGCAAGAATTGGAGGAAATTCAAGAATATGAGAAAATCACCAAGGAAGATATTGTAAAATTTGCAAATGATTTCTTTAAAGATAATTATGTGATTGTCTATAAAGAAAAGGGTGTAAATGACAAATTGGTTCGCGTGGAAAACCCTGGTATCACGCCTATTCAGTTGAATAGAGATGAGCAATCTCCTTTCTTAAAATCTATTTTGGAAACCAAAGTGGAGGAAATCAAACCTCAATTTGTTGATTTTAAAAAGGAAATTAAAACAGATAAAATCAACGGTGTGAAATTGAGTTTCATTCAGAATAAAACCAATAATATCGCTCAAGTTAATTATATTTTCCCATTCGGAACGGATAATGACAAAGAACTTTCCACAGCCTTTACTTTGCTGGATTATTTAGGCACGGACAAATATACTTCCGAACAATTAAAAGAAGAGTTCTTTAAGTTAGGAATTACTCATAATGTTCAAGTAGGAACAGATAGAATTAATATTTCGCTATCTGGTTTGGAGGAAAATTTAGCAAAAGGAGCGAAATTGTTTCAACACTATTTAACTAATTTGAAGGCTGATGAAAAGGTTTATCAAACGATGGTTAAAACAATTTTAGAAGCTCGTGAATTTGCGAAAAAAGATAAAAATAGAATTTGGACAGCATTGAGTAATTATGCAAAATACGGAAAGGATTCAAGGGCGAGAGATATTGTAAGCAAAGAGCGTTTGACTTCGGCGAAGGCAACGGAATTTACTCAAAAAGTAAAGAAACTGATGAATTATCCTTATGAAGTTTTCTTCTACGGAAAGGATTTGGCGAAATTCAAAAAAGAGTTTAGTTCTATCGTAAAATTGCAGAAAAAACCTCTTGAAATTCCTACTGCGAAAATCTACCCAGAGCCAGAAACAAAGGGTAAAGTTTATTTCACGAATTATGATATGGTTCAGGTAGAAATGAGCAAAATCGGTAGAGCAGAGCAAATTACGCCACAGAATTTTGGGAAAATCAGTGTGTTTAATGAATATTTTGGAAGAGGGCTATCTTCTATCGTATTCCAAGAAATCCGTGAGGCTCGTTCGTTGGCTTATTCTGCGTATGTTTCTTACGCTTACCCAAATCTGTTGAAACGCCACGATTATGTTTCCAACTATATTGGAACACAAGCGAATAAACTCGGTCAGGCAGTAGAAGCGATGAACCAGTTAATGGAAAATCTTCCTCAAATTCCTGAGCAATTCAACAATGCGAAAAACTCGGCATTGAAACAAATTGCCTCTCAAAGAATTACAAAACAAGGGATTTTTTTCAATTACTTGGCAATGAAAAAATTGGGGTTTGATTATGATATTCGCAAGGATATTTATAATGAAATTCAAGGGTTAAGCCTTGATACGCTAACGAATTTCTATAACCAAAAAGTAAAACCAGTAAGCTACAATACGGCAATTATTGGTAAAAAAGAGAATTTGGATATGGAGGCCATTTCTAAAATGGGCGAATTTGTAGAAGTAAGCCTTGAAGAAGTTTTTGGATATTAAAAAAGTTTCTTATCATTAAATAAAATCCTCGTGTTCTAGATTTGGAATATGAGGATTTTTTATAATAAAAAGTATAGAAATTAGCAGATAAAATCTGAAAATAGAGAAAGTTTAGGGAAAAAATAAAAAGGTATAAAGAGAAAAAGAAACTGTTTTTTAGGGAATGAATAGGCATAAAAAATCAGATTATCAATATGATAATCTGATTTTTTATCAAAATAAATTAATATGAAGAAAAAACTCTTTTAGAACGAGTAAGAAATTGTTAATTTATAATTTCTATCTCTTCCTGGTGCAACTTGGAATTGTGCTTGATATGGTCCATCTACAGGAGCTTGTTTAGGATCATCCATATTCCACAAGTCATTGCTAGACAATGCACCTCTGTAATATAGGGCATTGAACAAGTTTTCAACATTAAGCCCAATTCTTACATTGTTTTTAGTCTGATAATATACCATACCATTTACTAATGTATATGCAGGTAATACTTGGTCGTTAAACTGCGTTTGGTATGTTTTGTCAGAATAAAATACTCCCGCACCAATTCCAAATCCTTTCACAAATTCAGGCTCGTAGTTCAACCAAGCTGATAGTGAATGTTTCGGAGAGAATGGAGTTTTATTATAAGAGATATCTTGTTTCCCTGGTTCTGGATTTTGTTTAGCAAAGTAAGCGTTTGTGTAGGCATATCCTACTTTTGCATAAAGTCCTTTTGTAATTTCTGCATCGGCATCTATTTCAACTCCAGTGGAGATAGCTTTTCCTACTTGCGTAATTACATTATGTCCTACCGTTAGGTTGTTCTTTTGAATATAGAACCCTGATATAGTAGCATTGACTTTATTTTTAGTTTCTAATTTAAATCCACCTTCTGCTTGGAATCCTTTTTCCGGTTTAAAATATTGACCTGTTCTGTGGTTGTGAGAACGGTTTGGCTTGAAATAAGATGAAGCAGAAGCATAAGTCATCAAGAAATCTTTAACAATTTGATAAGATAAAGCTCCTCTATAAGTAAAGTTTCCAACACTTGCTTTAGTGAAATCTAAAGGCTTTGTAGTTTCAACTCTTGGGGCATATTCACCGCTTAGGTAGTCGTATCTTAAGCCTACCAATGCCTTAAATCTATCCGTAAATTGAATCCAATCTTGCAAATAGAAAGATATTGTATTTTCTTTTAGCTGTTGGTGTCTATCAATCATAGCGATTCTTTTTTCGCCTTTACCACCGTTGTTTATCAAATCGGCATCATTCTCGCTTACTTTAATGTTAGCAAAGCTGAAGACATTAGGCTTGTTAAGAATGCTTACGGTATTTCCTATGATAGTTTTGTGAGCGATATCTCCAGTATTAAATTTAAAAGTATAATCTAATTGGCTAACAATAGATTTATCTAAACGATTGAAGTATGCACCTCCGAAGTTTCTTCTAGATACTTTACCATCTTGAACAAATAGAACTTCATCTAGTAAGAATTTATAGTCATCATAACCGTAGGAGATTTTATAGTTCAACAAAGAGTTGTCTAAGAATCTGTGCTTATATTTGATATAGGCTTCGTGTCTCTTGTGTTTTAGGTAATCACTAGGGTTAGCGAAATTAATCATAGGGTCAAATAGAGGTTTTCCATTATCGTCTGCAGGAACACCAGTATCAGAACCGAAATAATTATCGTTGTATTGATAGAAAAATTCCAGGGTATTTCTATCATCAGGAGTATATTCCAACATTGCAGATAGATTTGCATAAGTTTCTTTCACTCCTTTGAATCCATCTCCGTTGAGGGTTGCTCCATCTATACGGTATCTTAATTGTTCAGAAATAGGACCTCCCACTCCTACTACAGCATTATAAGTGTTATAGCTTCCTATTGTAAATTTAGCATCTCCTTTGGTAGTATAAGTAGGTCTTTTTCTTACAATGTTAATGATACCTCCCAAAGCAGAGTGTCCGAACATATCTCCAGAAGGACCTTTTAAAACTTCTACTCTTTCAATATTAGCAAGGTTAGACATAGGAGCTGTATCGAACATAGAGTGTCTTTCATCTCTCATTCCATCGTACAATACTACAAAGTCTTTAAATCCTCTAAGGGTAAATCCTTGGAAACCACCGTATTGTCTGTAAGCATTAACCCCAGCAACTAGCCTTGATGCATCTTCAATGGTATTTACATCCCAAGTTTTTAAAGTTGCATTGTTCAGCACATTTACCGTCATTGGAGCTTCAATATTTTTAATATTTAGCTTATTAACTTCCAGTTTTTTATGAGCAGAGATTACTAATTCTGAGATTTCTTTTGAACCGTCTTGCATCGTGATATAAACCACAGGAACATCAGCGCTTACGCTTCTTTTGAATGGTTTAAAATCTTTTGCAGAGAAACTAAGTGTTCCCTTTCCTGCCGGTAATTCTACAGAGAATTTCCCTTCATTGTCTGTTGTAGCCGTGATTTCCGTTCCCTCTACGCTTACTGTAGCGTTAGGAATTGCATTCCCAAAGGTATCTTTTACCTCTCCTTTTACAACACTTTGTGCAAATGCTACGACTGATGCCAACGCTAGTGTAGCACTTAATACTTTTTTTACCATAGCTTAAAATATTAATTTTAAAAATTTAATTTTTTACGGATTATATATAATTTGCTTTCTTCCATTAAAGTCGTGGATTTCCGCATTTACATTGAATAAAGTCTTTAGCATATCAGGGGTTAAAACCTCTTCTACGCTTCCTTGTTTTAATACTTCTCCTTTTTTCATCAAGATTACTTTATCGCAATATAGTGCTGCCATATTCATATCGTGGATAGCGGCTAAAACCGTCACTCCCATTCCTTTAATGGTATTCATAATATCTATTTGATGCCCAATATCCAAGTGGTTGGTAGGTTCATCAAGGATAATGAAATCGCTCTGTTGGATTAAAAGCCTTGCAATGAGAACTCTCTGTTTCTCCCCACCAGAAAGCGTGTTAAAACTTCTTTCCTTGTAGTCTTGCAGTTTCATTTTCTCCAATACATTTTCTATGATTTCTTCATCTTCTTTGGAGTAATTTTCTAAGGTCTTTTTATGAGGATAACGCCCCATTTCTACTACTTGCCCTACGGTGAAATCAAACTGACCGCCAGACTCTTGTGCTAAAACAGCAATTTTCTTTGCTCGTTCTTTACTTGGCATACTCAGAAGTTTTTCTCCCTCAAAAAGAATTTCTCCTCCTTTAGGTTTATTTACTCCATAGATGCATTTTAATGTTGTAGATTTACCAGAGCCATTGGGACCAATAATTCCTACAAAAGAGTTTTTCTCAACTTCAAAAGAAACTTCTTTTAAAATTTTAGTATTTCCTATACCGAAATTTATATTTTGTACTTTTAATTTCGCCATTATTTCCCTGATCTAAAAGAATATTGTTTGTCCGTTAACATCCATAAGAAGAAAGGTCCTCCAATTAGTGAGGTGATGATACCAATTGGCAAATCTTTTGGATAGAATGCGTTTTTCGCAAATAAGTCGCAACAAAGTAAAAATATCGCTCCTATCACGGCCGCCATTGGTATTAATTTTCGATGAGCATTTCCGCTCAATATCCTTGCAATGTGTGGTACCATTAAGCCTAAAAACCCTATCGCTCCAGTGGCAGACACCAACACCGATGTCAATAAAGATGCGATAATTACGATGAAGGATTTTATCAAATTCACATTCATTCCGAGCATTGTTGCATTATCATCTCCGAATAGCAATAAGTCCAAAGATTTTGAAATTCCTATTACTACAAAAATTACAATGCACAGGATAAAGAAAGGCAACGGAAGTAAATCCCAAGTTGCTCCTCCCAAACTACCCATCGTCCAAAACAATGCAGATTTTACCTGACTGGCATTTTTCGCCAATGAGATGATGAGGTCGGTAAGTGCTGTGAAAATAGTAGAGATTGCTAAACCAGAAAGAATTAGCCTTGTGGTAGAGGTGTTTTTGCCATATTCCGTTCCAATGATGAATACTAAAATACTACAAATAATAGTCCCCACAAAAGCCCCCATAGATACAGAAGCGATGCCTAATGATGCTCCACCCACTACGATGATAAAAACCGCTCCCGTGGAAGCTCCAGACGCCAATCCCAAGATATAAGGGTCTGCAATTGGGTTTTTTGTCACGCACTGCATCAATACTCCACATACTGCTAAACCTGCTCCACAAATCATTGATAATAAAACTCTTGGTAATCTTACTTCCCAAATAATAGTTTCGTGTATCAATTGCCAAGTAGGTTCATAGATTTCATTTCCTGTTATTTTATTGATAGCGATTTTATAAGCAGTGGCAGGGTCTAAATTAGCCGTCACTACTCCTATTGATAGAATAAACAAGATGATTAAGGCAATGCAAGTTGCCAAAAATATAAAATGGAATTTACGATTATTCCCCATACATTAATTTATTTAATTTGATAATGAAATCAGCGTTTCTTATTCCTGGTGCAATATCTTCTAAAGCAATGCTGTAGATTCTATCGTTTTTCACTGCTGGTAAGTCTTTTAATGCAGGATGAGTTTTTAATATTTTTACTTTTTCTTCAAAGGAATCTTCTCCTGCTAAGTAAGAAATTAAGATAATATCTGGATTTCTATCAACGGCACTTTCAAAAGACACAAACTCGTGGTCAGCCGCCAAATCCTCGTAAATGTTTTTTCCGCCAGCTCTGTTGATAAGGTCTGTTGCTAAGCCTCCAGACGCGTACAATCCGTTTTCAATAGAAGAGAAAATTAAAATCTTTTTCTTTTCATTATCTGGCTTTTGGATAAGTTTAGCATCTGCTAATTTTTTCTTCATTCCATCTACCACTTCTTTTGCTTTGTCTTCTACTTTAAAAATTTTGCCTAATGTTTCAAAATCTTCATATACTGTTTCTAAATTTTCACCATCGCGGATAGATTTTACAACAAAAGGATAAATTCCTCTGCTCAACAATTCGTTGGCATCGCCCGTCATTTGTTGGTTAATGGATTGGTCCCAGCCTGTCACGAAATCAATTCCTAATAGTAAGAATTGTTCTTTACTAAAAATAGAGTGGTGCCCAACTTGTTGATGTGGAATTTTCTCAAATTGTTCTTTAAACTCAGGTAAAACTTCGCCCTCTCTTACTCCTAAAACAATTTTATCTCCAAGCCCTAATGCCATTAGCATTTCCGTAGCGAAATGAGAATAAACGGCTAATTTTTCAGGAACTTTTTTCACTTCAACCCTAACGCTGTCAGAACCATTGTTGAAAACATAAGAAAAATGTTCTTCCGTTCCTTGTGCAGTTGCATTGGTTGCATTCTTTTTATCACAATTACACGAATTTAGTAAAAATCCGAAAGTTAATACTAAAAAACCTATTTTTTTCATTGTATAATAAATTAATTTTCAATAAATTACAAATAACGCAATCTTGTTATTTTTGTGCAAAGATAATAAGTTTTTATAAAAATCAAATGTTTGGATAATATTTATTTTTTTAAATATGACACTAATCATTATTTTCGGGCTAATCCAAAAATCTTTTGTAAATTTGCGTGATTTTTTATAATTAAGAATATTTATAAAGTGGGAAAAAATAAATTAGCCCGATTTGCGGAAAATAAAACCTTGCCGAATGTCGTTCAGCCAACGAGAGAGGAGGCGTTGAATGGATTTTATTTAAAGGGGAAATGGAGACAAGAATATTTTAAAAATGATAATCCTATCGTTTTGGAGTTGGGCTGTGGTAAGGGGGAGTATTCTGTAAATATGGCAAAGTCTTTTCCTGATAAGAATTTCATAGGAATTGACATTAAAGGGGCGAGATTTTGGTTTGGGGCAAAGGAAGCACAAGTTTCTGGAATAGGGAATGTGGCTTTTTTGAGAACTCAAATAGAATTGATAGAATATTTTTTTGCTCAGCAAGAAGTTGATGAGATTTGGATAACCTTTCCAGACCCACAAATTAAGTATAAAAGGACGAAACATAGGCTTACCAACCCTGAATTTTTGAATCGTTATAAGAAAATTTTGAAAGATGATGCAGTAATTCATTTAAAAACGGATTCAGAATTTCTCCACGGATATACTTTGGGGCTATTGCAAGGTTTAGGGCACGAGATTATTTCTGCTCATCATGATATTTATGGAGCACCTGAGTATGAGCCTAATACACCTTTGTTAAGAGAGGTGAAAACATATTACGAAGGCTTGTTTTCTGCAAAAGGGAAAACGATTACTTATATTAAATTTAGGTTGAAATAAGAGTTTTTTTGTAAAATTATGGGTAATACTAAGAATAATATATCACTTTTTGGTTTTTTTAGCTACTGTAAAAAAATAGTAGGCTGGCATATCTATGGGTATATTCTATTGAATTTATTTGTAGGTTTGTTAGATGGGCTTGGGCTTACCCTTTTTATTCCTTTGTTAAGTGTAGTATCGGGTTCTGGTAGCAAGACAGACGAAGAGGCATTGGGGAAACTTCAACATTTCTTAGATTTTATAGAATATATTGGAATAGAACTTAATCTGTTGAATGCCTTAGCATTGATGGTTTTTATTTTTTGTATTAAGGCGTTTTTTGATTATGTGAAAAATGTTTATTTTGCTAAAATTAGACTGCGTACAACAAGAAAGCTAAGGCTTCAATTAATATCTTTGATAGATAAATTATCTTATTCTGGATATACAAAAATGGAGGTTGGGCGTATCCAAAACACCATGATTGGAGAGCTGGGAAAACTTTTGGCGGCGATAGGAGCGTATTTAGGTACTGTTCAGAATTTGGTAATGCTTCTCACTTATATAGTATTGGCTTTTTTATCCAATTGGCAGTTTGCGTTTTTAGTTGTTTTGGGAGGAAGTTTATCTAATTTTTTATATAAATTTCTTAATAATTATACAAAAGAAAAATCAAGGATATTATCATCAAAAGGGCATGATTTTAACGGGCTTTTGGTACAAGTGCTTAATAATTTTAAATATTTGAAAGCCACCAATTACTTTGCAAAGTATTCTAAAAAACTCACCGATAATATAGAAGAGCAGGAGGATATTCAGTTTAAAATGAGTAAAATAGGGTCTATTGCAGGGAGTTTAAGGGAACCTATTATTATCAGTATTATTGCAGGAGTAATTATGATTCAAACCATATATTTTAATACTGCATTTTCTTCTATCGTAGTGAGTTTATTGCTATTTTATAGAGGGTTGTCTCATACCGTATCAGTTCAAAATACTTGGAATGGTTTTTTGGGAAGTTCAGCCGGTGTTGAGTCTTTTGATAATTTGTTAAAGGAATTAAAAGATTACCAAGAACCTCAATATTATACAGATAAAATAAATTGCTTAGATGATATTACATTGGAAAATATCAGACTGTCTTTTGGGGAGTTAGTAGCGATTGATGGCATCAGCCTTAATATCAAGAAAAATTCTTCCGTAGCTTTTGTCGGAGAAAGTGGAGCGGGAAAAACTACACTTGCTAATATCATATGTGGCTTACAAATCCCTGACAGTGGAGATGTAATCATCAATGGGAAATCTCTCTATAAGACAGAGCTTAATGCTTTCCGAAAACATATAGGGTATATTACTCAAGAGGCGGTAATTTTTAATGATTCTGTATTTAATAATGTGACTTTTTGGGAGCAGAAAAACGCTGAAAATCTTGAAAAATTCCACAAAGTGATGGAGAAAGTAGCATTAAAAGATTTCCTTGAAAGATTACCTAATAAAGAAAACTCTCAGCTAGGAAATAATGGTATTTTAATTTCTGGAGGGCAAAAACAAAGAATTTCTATTGCACGAGAACTTTATAAAGATATTAGCCTTTTGGTAATGGACGAAGCAACATCAGCATTAGATTCTGAAACAGAAAGACATATTAAAAATAGTATTGATTTGCTTCAAGGGCAAACGACGCTCATCATCATTGCCCATAGGCTTTCAACAATAAAAGATGTGGATATGATTCATTTATTGGATAAAGGTAAAATCATTGCTTCTGGAAACTTTAATGATTTGTATAACACTTCCGAAAGATTTAGAAAAATGGTGGAACTCCAAGCAATGCAGTAAGCGGTATCTAAAAAATAGTTATTATTATGCTCAAACTCCCTATTGTTCTTACTTGTGATGATAAATACTTCAAGTACGCAAGTGTCGTTATAGCCTCTCTTATTGAAAACAGAAATAAGAAGGTGCAATACGAGATTAATGTACTCAGCGAGTATATTAGCCCTGAAAATAAGAGCAAAGCAATAGAGCAGGTAAAAAAGTACTCAAATTTTGAATTAAAATTTATAGCATTAGATAGTTTTGATGCGAGTAGATTTTTCTTAAACTCCTATATGTCGGTAAGCACCTATTACCGATTTTATATCCCTGAAATTTTCAAGGATTATGAAAGAATATTGTATTTGGATTGTGATGTAATTGTAGATGCTGATATTTCAGAAATGGCAACGATGGACTTTGAAGACAAGTTGGTGATATGCTGTTCCAGTCCATATATTTACAATAAAATAAAAAATGGAGATGATGAGGTCTATACAAAGGATTATTTCAAAAATGTTTTAAAAATGCCTAATCCTTTGGAGTATTTTAATGCAGGGGTAATGCTTTACAATTTAAAAAAAATCAATGAACTCAATGTTTCGGAGAAGTTTTTCGAAGCTATAGAGGAAATCAAAAAGCCACTACTACAAGACCAAGATATTCTAAACTCTGTATTATCCCGAAATGGAGGAGTGAAGCTTATTTCAAACAAATATAATATGACGAGGTCTTACAAGATAACAAAAAACAGATTACTTCTTAATGCTGTTCTTCGTTTTTTTAATTTGTTGGATAAAGCGAATCAGCTTTTCTATATCTATCACTATGTAGGGAAAGACAAGCCTTGGCAGGAGGAAAATATAGACTCTAACCTATTCTTTCATTATGCAAAAAAATCTCCTTTTTATCAGGAGATTTTAGAGGGAGGATAAATTTTGATTATACTAAATTATATAAATTAAAACATGGAAAATAACAAGAAAACAGTTTTATTTTTTAGCGTACTTCCGATGAAAGAAGTATTTGTAGAGAAAATTAAAGAAAGAGGGTTTAATGTGATTGATTTTCACAATGAAGAGTTTCAAATGCCTCAACCTGATTTTTTGGATAAATTGAAAAATATTTTTTATAGAAAAATCTTAAACAGAAAAGATTATTATGAATGTAAGATAGTTGAAGATTTTAGAAAGCAATCTGTGAAAAGAATCAAAAATATAGATTTGAATTCGGTGGATTATGCGGTGTTTTTTAGGGCGGACAATTATCCAGAAGAATTAATAAAGAGCGTAAAGCAAAAAGGTATTAAGATGTCTTCTTATCAATGTGATGGAATTTCAGGTAAGATGAAGAAAATACTAGAATATAGACCATATTTTGATGATATATTTTGTTTTAATCCAGAAGATTTAACTTTATACAAAGATTATCAATTAAAATTTTTGACCAATTGTTTTATTGATGAGAGTGTAGAATTAAAACCAACTACTAGAGATAGAAAGGAATTATATTATTTAGGAGTAGCTAGTGAAGAAAGGATTTCTAATATATTAAATTTAAATACAGCGTTACCTAAATCTAAATATAAAGTTAGAGGTCATTTGACAATTCCTCCATTTAGAGCAGAGAAAAAAATAGATGATATTTCCTTGTGTCATCAAGCGGTAGAGTATAAAGAATATTTAGAAAATATTAAAGAATCAGATTTTATTATTGATTTGGTATATCCTATCCACAAAGGCTTGTCTTTTAGGTTTTTTGAAGGTATGTATTATCAGAAAAAAATTATTACAAATAATAGTGATGTTCGCCGTTATGATTTTTATAAGCCTGAAAATATATTCATTTGTGATTTTAAAAACTTTGATGGGTTAGAGGAGTTTTTAGAAACGCCTTATGAGTCAATAGAAGAGCAAGTTATGACAAAATACTCTATCAATAATTGGATTGACAATATGTTAAATTTGCCTACCAAGCAAGAAATTGTTGTAAAAGAATTATAAAGATTTTATTATTCTAGCAGGAATACCAGCGACTACAGAGTTGGCTGGTATATCTTTTGTAATTACTGAATTTGCCCCGATAATAACCCCATTTCCTATTTTTACATTGGGTAGAATAACCACGCCTTCCCCTATCCATACATTATCACCAATAATTACAGCACCTTTTGAGGATAGTTTTCGTTTTTCAGGGGCGATGTTAAGTTCTTCTCTTCTGATTTCTCCATGAAAATGATCCGTAATAAAAATACGACTTGCCAATAAACACCCATTCCCTATATGAACTTTATTAATACACCCAAGGTGCAAGTCATTTTGTACGCTTACATTGTCTCCAATAATGATTTCAGGAGTGAAGTGTTGAGAAGCATATTGCTCGATAGCATCAATCCTTGTTCTATTTCCTGTTTTGAAATTTTCTCCGATTTCTATATATTGAGGGTTTAATATATGAGTATCTTTTCCAAATCTATTGGGGGGGGGGGGGGTTGGGTG
>JAUMXI010000109.1 GCA_030529185.1 Flavobacteriaceae bacterium | reverse complement strand
TTTAATATTGAGTGCATCAATACTTTCGGTTAGTAAGACGGGTTTGTGATATGAATTAGTTGTTGTCATTTCTAAGTCCTCCCATAACTTTCTCAGCCAATTGTGAAAAATCCTCTGTCGTTGTATCGATTGCTCTTTCGTAGGCATTTTTGTCCCAAATTTCAACTCGACTTCCAAGGGCTGAAAAGACAATTTCTTTGTTGATCTGAGCAAAATCAAGCAAATCTTTAGGAATTAATATTCTACCAACGGCGTCAGTTTCAACAAGTTTCACTCCCGACATAAATTTTCTGATGAAATCATCATTTTCTTTCACATATCGGTTCAAACTTCTGATTTTTAGCATTTCATTATTCCACTCCTCAGTAGTATAAAAGTCAATACAACGCTGAAAATCGGAGCGTTTCAGTACAAAACCAACTTCCAAATCTCCCAATTGTTTTTTGAGAGGAGCTGGTAATACTACTCGTCCTTTAGCGTCAATCTTACATTCATATGTCCCTATAAGAATTTTCAACGAAATATTTTTAAAATTATTTTTCGACAAAAATAGAAATTTTTTCCCACATTCCACCACTTTTTCCCACTTTGTTGATAAGTTTTTGAGAAATAGATTTTTATATACAGAAAAATAAGATTATCTGACAAAACTCAAAACAATATTTTAACAGATTAAACCTGTATAAATTTCTTCTACTAAGCAGTATTTATTGCAGAATAATTTATGAACTGGATGTGATTCTAAAGTTTTGAAAATTAATAGCGGAGTTGTTGTAGGCTGAATAAATGAAAAAAATTATAGCTGTTATTAAAACACATAGAAACATAAAATAAACTTCACATTTCTATGTAGTTTAAAACTTAATTTACGGAAAATTTATGTTTCTTAGTTAACTTTCAAGGCTTAAGAATAACTCAAGTAAACGAATTAAAAATTGATAAATTTCATACATCAACCTAATAAAATTCAGCAGATTAAACATATCATAAAATTATTATTTGAATGATATAGGAAAGTAGCAATTTACTGAAAAATCAAACAATAGACTTCCATTTTTTACCAAAAACAGCAGCAAAGAATCTTATTTTTCATAAATATAATTTAACTGAAAATAATGTAATTTAAATTAATTAAATAATCTTGTAAAATTCCTGCATGAACGAAAATATATAGCTATTTTCGTAAAAAAGAGTTTAACATACAAAAGAAAAATATTAACGAAATACCAATTTCCCTCCAAAAAGTATTCAAGAGTTAGATTTTTCGTATCAACTATAACCTAAAAATACTGCTATTTTTCAATAAACATAAAAAGTATAAAAACAAAAACTACTTTTAATTTCTGAGAAATCTATAAATACATTTAAAATTCAACAGAGAAAAAAACCGTAATAGGTAAAATTTATGTATTCAAATAGTTTAAAAACGGAAAAATAAAAACATTAATCTTATCATGGATAACAACGAAGAATAAATAATCAACAATATAATTTAAACTTGAAATTTTAATCTCTATGTATAAAACATTTATCTACTACAAGTAAGAAGTAGTATCTTCTAGTGAATACTATGCTAAGAATATTCCACTACAAGTAGTGATGATGG
>JAUMXI010000108.1 GCA_030529185.1 Flavobacteriaceae bacterium | reverse complement strand
AACTTTTTAGATTTTATTTTTAGGAAATGGCCAAAATATTTTTGGAAAAATCCAAGTTTATATAAACTTTTTTCTTTACCTTGACATATTTTAAATTATATTTTTAAAAAATAATTATTTATGAAAAAAATAAATAAAGCCTTTAGCTTAGTTGAAATAATAATTGCTATTTTGATAATTTCTATTGTTTTGATATCTTGATTTCAGCTTTTTTCTATGGCTTTTTCTTCAAAAATAAAAATAGATGAACAAATAAAACTAGAAAAAAATATTTTTTATTTTTCAGAAAAACTTTTTACTCTTATAAAAAAGTGATGAACTCTTGATTATGAAGAATATTTTAATAGAAAAATTGTTTGAACTGATTTAGAAGATTGACATTATAAAGAAGATACTTGATTTTGAAATTTTTGATATAATCCTCTTATAAATTGATGATGATTTTGACGTTTATTTTATTATTGTGTTAGTCAAGATGAAAATAATAAAGTTGCTAGAAATTGATGTTGGGATGAAAATAGTACTGATATAAGAAAATTTACTTTAAAAGCTCAAAGTTTACCTATTCCTAGAATAACTAGAAATTTTTTTAAACAAAGATATTGACAATATTCTTATCAATTTATAGATTACAATTCTGATGCAAATGATGATAACTGAGATGCAAATGACGATTGAAATATAAATAGAGATGATGATGATAAATACCTTTGAATTTGACCTGAAGTTTTTAATCATTGAGAAAATATTCATGAATTATATTTAATTTCTTGAGATAAGAAAAAAAGAACTTATTTCAGATGGAATATAAAACAAGATGAATTTTCAAATACAATTTCAAATCTTCCAAAATGTAATAAAAATCTTTCTTCTCCAGATTTTCAATACTGTCGTTGAACAATAGAATTTTTAGAATTGGAATGAAAAGATTGGGGAATGAATCATGATTGAACTTGAGAATATGCAAATGATTGAATTATTGATACTTGGCTTATAGCTTCAAATTTTTCTTGAAAAACTAATGAAAATAAAGATAATTCTATAATTGCTTGAACTTTGACAAAAGATGAAATGGATAAAATTTGGAAACCACTTTTTTCTGATGATATAAATATTTCAGATTTCAAAATTTTTGCTTACCCAAATATAGATTCTTCAAAAGTTTGGAATATAACAGAAAGTGAACAAAATAAATATTTAATTTCTCCTTATGTTGTTCTTTCAGTAGAAATAAAACCAAGTTGGAAAGTAAAAAGAAAAATTAAGTGAGATATAAAACCAGTAAAATTTAATACAACTATAAATTTGACAGAAATATTTAGTAATTAAAAATTATGAAAAAAAATAAAAAAGCTTTGAGTTTGATTATTTTTATGTGAATAGTTTTAATTTCTTGACTTTTAGCTATTGTTTTGATAGAAGTTTTGTTACCTTTTTCAAGATCAGTTTTTTGAGTTGAAAATAGTTCAAGGGCTTATTATTTAGCAAATTCTTGACTTGAAGATGCTATGTATAAACTTAAAGAAAATGAAAAAATACAAAATCAGAGTGGTGTAGGAATTGATACTAATTTTATTCAAAATAATCAAAAACAATCATCAGTAGT
>JAUMXI010000107.1 GCA_030529185.1 Flavobacteriaceae bacterium | reverse complement strand
AACAACCATTTTGTCCATTAGAATAGTACGTCTAAAAAAATGCAACCATTTTGTCCATTAAGCCGACTTTTATGATTACCGATATAGGAGAATCTTTTAGATAAAATTTATCAAAAATAGTTCCGTCTGGCGTTAATCCTAAATGAGCGTAAATATTATACTCCCCATCTTCCTGTCTTTCAAAAAATCCAATTTTCAGTTTCGGGTCGTTAATTTGCTTCCAGTCGGAGTGTGCAAAACCCGTTTCTTGGGCGTAATCCATTAAGGTTCTGAATGTTCCCTTTTTGGATGGGTCTTTTTTGAAAGGGTGTTCCAGTTTGAAAATCCCGTGACCGAGCTCGTGGGCGATATTATTTCAAAGAACTTTTCTTATCAAAACATCTGATACATTACCTTCACCTTAAAAAATCATACGGAATTTCATATTTTTCTAAAGGCTGAATAGGCAATAACTCTTTGGGAATGAGTTTGCTTTTTATCTCTACCTCTAAGCCTCTACGCCAAGCAAGTTTGGCATAACCCAAAGCAGGCATAGAAATATATTTACTGAAAGGACTATCATTACGCTCTTTGTGAATTTTTGGACTTAGAAATTTTTCTAATATTTCTTCTATTTTTGTTTTGTCATTCTCATAAAGAGCTTTGAAAAATCCATAATCATAGTAAAATGAATCTGTTGTAGGTACATTTTTTAATCTTTTTGTCTTGATAATATTTAGATTTCTTTGTACTCCTTGCATATCGTTAGCCATAACATACTGAATCGTATTTGCCCATACAGCCCCCTCACCATCTTCAACCATTTCTTCCATAGTTAAGGGTGTAAACTCTTCTTCTCCATCTTTTCTGTAAAATGAACGATAACGAAGCTGTGCATAACGCTGTATTAACTCTTCATTATCACTTAAAAGTGCTATTAAAGGTCTTATAAAATTGTAGTCTAAAAATCTATCATTATATTTTTCAATAGAATAACAATCTAACCAACCACAATTGAAAAAACGCTGTTTTGCTTTTATAAAATTATTTTGGGATACTTCAAAAATTCCTATAATTTCATTATCACTACATAGTGCAGAAGCAACACTATCATAAGAAACTGTTGATTGATATTTAATTATTTGCTGGGGTATTTCTTGCTCTCTTTTTAGAGATTTTTGTGCTAGTTCTTCCAATGAAAAAAGTGTCATATTATTTGTATTTATCTAATTTTAAAAAGTTAATTTCTCCAGCTGTTTTATCCACTGCTGATACATATTTTGTTATTTTTGACCTATTGTATAATAGTAGTTCCATCAATTTATCTCCTATTTCGGATGTTTCAGGATTTTTTGATAGTTTTTCTGCGACAAACTCTATCCACTTATCACTCATTTGAGCGGGAAGTTTTGTTTTGTCATTAGGAGCATTTAACCTTAACCCATTGTGTTCAATAAGGTTTAGAGCTCTGTTGTTTGCATAGCTAAACTGCTTACTTTCTACTATAATAATTTCAGTAGGGTTATCTATACTTCCTTTAATGTAAAACCCATCAAAACCGTTGTTTCTACCATATTTACCATCTAATATTGTATAGCCGTTGTCTTTCATTAAGTCATCTATAATACTTTCGGTTTTTGTTCCAAAATCATCTCC
>JAUMXI010000106.1 GCA_030529185.1 Flavobacteriaceae bacterium | reverse complement strand
CGGAGTTTCTTCGGGCTGATTTTCTTTCTTATTTCGCCGTGTTTTACCAAAAAATTGCTTCAATTCTTTGTGTTTTTGCTCGTATCCCACTGCTTTGGAATTGGCACGAAACGAAGTATAAGCATAATCTTGCAACGCCTCGTGATAATTATCATAATCGTGCAGAATTTTTGCGTTACTTGCCCTTGCCGAAAGGCTCTCCAAACGATTGATAACTCCTTCTAAAAATTGCCGACTTTTCAAATCCTTGCCAAATTCTTCCCAATCCACATCGGGCGATTTGAGTTGAGGCGAGGTTTGGTAAAAATCATTTATTTTATTGATAAAGAGTTTGTTTTGTTCATTCACACGCCCGTATTTGTGTCGTTCTTCGGGGGTGAGATTCACTTTCAAAGGTTCAAAAGCCTGTTCCAAACTTTTCAGAGCGTTGTTAATCTGTGTGATTTGTTCATCGCTCAAATGCTGATTGTTTAAGTTGGTTGTGTTCATAATAAAAGTATTAAATTGATTATGTGTTACTGATTTTGTTTACTATTTTATAGGCTTACATTTATTAAAATGTGTAAAAAATACTTCGCAAATGTAATAAATTTTTAATAAATCAAAGTATTTTTTTCTTAAAGATGAATTTTTTCGTTTTATTTATTCTTCCAAGTTAGGTTTGGGTTGAATTTTTTCTGATTAGGGAAAAACCAACTGCATATAACTGAAATTCCGATGCTTGATAGCATACCAATTAACCCGAAAAGTAAGAAAGAAAACGAGGTGGTTTCTTTAACGATGTACAAAACAATGATTCCTCCTATAAGCCCAATGATAGCAGATAGGCTTCCTACACGAGGGAAAAAGATTCCGAGAATGAATAAAGCCCCGAGCCCGCTGGTAAGTAATCCTAAAAAGGTATTGAACTGGTCCCAAAGAGAAGCAATATCCCAAGTGGCAAGAACAATCGCCATTAGCGTGCCGACAACCCCCACGGCTATACCTGAAAATCGTGCAATTTTCATATCTGAACGGAAGGAAGAATTCGGGAAGAAAGTTTTGTAAAAATCGGAAGTAATAACCGCTGATACGGAATTGATGTTTGATGAAAGGGTACTCATTGCTGCTGCAAAAATAGCTGCGATGAGCAATCCTGCGAATCCAATAGGCATTTCCGAAACGATAAATTGCGGGAAAACCGAATCAATATTAGGGTTGCTAATTGCCATTTTATCGGGGTTAGAATGATAAAAGGCGAATAAACCTGTTCCTAAAAGGAAAAATAAAACAGATACAGGAACGCTTAGAATTCCGTTAAGCCAAATACTTTTAGCTGTTGCTTTTTCATTTTTGGTTGTCATATATCGTTGAATAACCGATTGGTCGCTAGTGTAAGAAATAAGCGTGTTTGCTAGCCCACCTAAAAGAACCACCCATAAAACAGGTTGGGTTACATCAAAACGAATGTCTAACAAATGGAATTTTTGGTAATCCATTGTTGTGTTCCAAAAAGTTTCTAATCCGCCTTCAACGCCTAAAATCATAAATACGAAAGCCGCCAAAGCCCCTGCAATTAAAATAAAACCTTGAATAACATCACCCCAAATTACAGCTTCCATTCCTCCGCTGGTTGAGTAAATAATAGTAACTATACTGGTGATTA
>JAUMXI010000105.1 GCA_030529185.1 Flavobacteriaceae bacterium | reverse complement strand
AAAAAAATTGATGAAACATTTGTAAATGTTGATATTTTTGTGGAAAAATGATAAGAATATATTTATAAAATTTAAAAATGAAAAATAGATATAAAGATTGAAATACTTATAGATTTAAAAAAACTTTACTTGAAAATGAACTTTTTAAAGAAAAACTTGAAAGATATAAAGAGATAGAAGAAATATTATTAAATTGAAATTTTGATAAAAATATAATGGATAAAAAGATTAGCATTTGATTTTCTATGGCTAGAGATGTAGAAAATGAAAATAAAAATATTCTTTCTTTTTCTAGTTTCCAAGATAAAAGAATTTGATCATGAAAAGACAGTACTGTTTTTTCTTCGGATAATAATAAAAATTATGTTTATAAGGAAGCTTTTAGGTGATGATTTGATGAACTTTTATATGTTAAAAATAAATATCTTATTTTAAAAAAATATTTATGAGATATAATTCCAAAATCATATTTTGTCTATTGAGAATCTTATAATTGAAAATTAGATTGGATAAAAAAATGATTTGAAGAAAAAATTTTTACAATACAACAAAGGATAAAATGAAAGGATTTATCAAAACTTACTTTTGAAGAAAAAAAGGAATTAACTTTATTAGAAAAACTTAAAAATGCACATAAAAAATATATTTTATTAAAATATTTTTTATCTTCAAGGTTAAAAGAACTTTGACTTGATGAAAAAACTATGGATTTACAACTAGATTTATGAGCTTTGTCTGATAAAGATAGTTTTCCTCAAGAAGATGTTACTTTCTTAAAAGATAAATTGAAAAGTCCAAATATTATGTGGGATTGAGAAGATATATATTTTATAGATTTTGGTTCTTGAACTTGGGATGAGCAAAAGCAAAAGATTTTTGAGTATATGATGGAAGATGATGTTTTTGAAAAGTGGCTTGAAGCATTAAGAATATATAATTTAGAGATAAAAAAATAAAAGATTAAACATTTTTTGACTTTATAAAATAAATATGATATCCTTTATTAAAGATATTATATTTTATAAGTAAAAAATTATGAAAACAGAAAATTTTAGATCCCACAATATACCATAGAATTCTAATAAAACAAATATAGAAAACTTTTTAAAAGAAAATAATATTGATCAAAATGATCCTAAAATACAAAAAATAATAAAACTTCTTGAAATAGAAAAAGCCAAAACAAAAGAAGAAACAAAAGATAAACTTTTATGGCTTTTAGCTAATGTAAAATGAGATTCTCTTTATATGGAAGAAAAAAGATCTTATCAAGAAAAAAAGAATTGAAAAACAGAAAACAATAAACAACAAGTTTCTAAAACAGATAATTCTACACAGACAACACTTTTAAACAAAACAGAAGAAGATCTTGGAAAAAATAAAGTTTCTGAACTAAAAAATAACTGAAAAATAGAAAATAAAAAACAATATAATCCTTTCTATAATCCTTATAGAGATTATACAAAAATTTATAATCTTGATCCTAGATATACAACAGATCCTTATACTTCCAATTATGATTATTTAAATGAAATACCTCCTGCTAGTAATGTAGTTAGTAATTCTTATGTTAATAGATCTGAATGAACATCTTCTATTTCTCAAAAAACAGCATCAAAAAATCCTGCATGAATGCCAAAAAATGGAACATCT
>JAUMXI010000104.1 GCA_030529185.1 Flavobacteriaceae bacterium | reverse complement strand
CTCCTATGAACAACTGGATCAAAAACTTCAAGGGATCGCTTCGAATAGGCAGAAACTCTTAAACAAAATCAAGGGGATTGAAAAAGAAATGAAGGAGCTATACTCTGCTATTGAATATCAACATACCCTGTCTCAAAATAAGCTTGTCTATGATATGTATCTGGAGAATATCGAAGATACTGCCTTTTATGAAGAATATAAACCGCAGATCATCGCCTATGAAGTGGCTTTGAAAGGACTTGAAAAGTCCGAATATCAAGCAGCCGGCATGCATACTTTGGCAGAGCAATATGCCGTTTTGGAACAAGAAAAAAATATGCTTATGAAAGAATATACTGCTGAGAACTCTATGCTGCATGAACTACAACAAGCAAAGAAAAATACGGATATATATCTTGGAAATGAGCTGGAAAAATAAAAAATATATTCAACATAAAAACATCAATCAAGCACAAATTCCAACCCAAAATAAAGAATAGTACAGTACACCTATAAAAGAGTAATTTTCTAAATATTGATTTTTTTCCAGATTGATGTATAATAATTATAATTTAAATTTGAAAAAAAAGGAGGTAATGTAATGTATTTTGGAGCTAATACTTTTTTATTTATAATGCTTATAATTGTATTGACATATGCGATTGCCAGAGTTTCCAACATTTTTAGATTGAACTACAGACTGTCTATTTTCATAATGGTTTGCAGTGTTATTGGTTTTGGTTTCTTATATCAGTATTTATACTTTCTTAAAATAAATTCCGTTCCTGCAAATGGTGAAAATTATAGGATAAAAGAAGCCTTTTTAAACTACTCCTTTCATGATGATGGAAGTGCAGATGTAGGACATAAATTGTTATTCGAAGTAAATAAAAACTCCGATTCAAAAACCTCTCTGTCTTATATTTTTTATGAAATCGATGAAATAAGTTCTTTAAAGGTTTTACTGAATAACGACTCGATGAATCCTTCATCTTTAAATACTCCTAATGCTTATGAACTCAAAACCGATATCAATAAGAATATCCTTACTCTTCATCTTCCTTACAGCAATTCAAAGCATATAGATGTATCTATAAATTATTCTGTCAAGAATGCTCTAAAGGGACATAATGGTACTTTGATTTACTATAATACCTTTTTCCCCGAAAGAACCAATTTCAGTTTTAACACCAATGTAAAAGGAAAAATTACTTTCCATTACCCTGAAAGTTCCATCATAAGTTTTGGAGCTAATTCTAAAGATTTTTGGGTAAATACAAGTGCTTCATACAGAGATTCATTCGAGGTAGAGTTCAAAAATAAACTTCCTTATGAAAAAAATCTTTCTTCAAGATTTAGTGACTGGATAAAATTATATGATCCTGCAGCTTATGATAAAAGCTATATCAAAGACTTTTCTCTAATCACAAGGCTTGATTTTTCAGCTGTCGGATTTAAAGGAGGATCCCATCCTCTTACAACTGATTTAAGTACAAGAGCATATTCTGTTTCTGAGTTGAAATCATTAAATACAGAAAATAATAAAAAATTTTCAGATTTCAAATTCATGTTGGGCGTTTTTAAAACATCTTGGTTTCATGGAAATATCTTATTTTTACTTATATCATTTCCCATTATTTTTTCCTACTACAAACAGCAAAAAGGGAAAAAATAGAAATTCTATTTT
>JAUMXI010000103.1 GCA_030529185.1 Flavobacteriaceae bacterium | reverse complement strand
ACTGTGAAAATTATACACTATTTTAAAACAAAAATCAAGTAAAATAAAAGGAGGAAATATGACAATTGTAATTCACATGTGATAATATCATATTAAATTAACATGCAAAAATGTCATAAATCATTTATACTTCCATTATGGAGGTAAATACATATGCGAAAGGTAAATTTAAATATGAAATGTGAAAAACAATATAGATTAATAAAAGCAGTTGTAGACGGGAATATGAAAGCTGCAAGAGCAAGTGTTGAACTAGGAATTACTTTAGAACATACTTATCGACTTAAAAGAAAATATCAACTTGAAGGTAAATTAGGATTTATACATAAAAACACCGGTAAAACACCTTCAAATAAATTCTCTATTCAACTAGAAAACCAAATTTTAGAGTTAGTAAAAAATAAATATTTTGATTTTAATTTTAAACATCTTAATGAAAAATTAAAAGAACTACATCAAATTACTATTTCCTATACGAAATTAACTGCTTTACTTAATAAAAATGGCATTTATTCAAAACGTATTCAAAGAAAAACTAGAAAAAAACTTACTAAAATTAATAAAGAAAACGTAATTATCCATTCCCCTTCAAAAATAGAAGTTCCTATTGATTACTTGCCCCATCCAAGACTTCCAAGAAAAAAATATTTTGGAGAACAAATTCAAATGGATGCTTCTAAAGATATTTATTTTGGTAACGAAAAAGTCACATTACATCTTGCTATTGATAATGCAACAAAACGTGTTGTAGGGGCTTATTTTGATAAAGAAGAAACCTTAAAAGGATATTATCATGTTATGTCACAAATTTTAAGTAATTACGGTATCCCTTATGAATTACTTACAGACAGAAGAACTATTTTTGAATACACAAAAATAAAATCACCTAAACTTTACGAAGACACATTTACGAACTTTTCTTATGCCATGCAAAACTTAGGTGTTTTATTAACATGTAGTTCCATTCCTCAAGTAAAAGGGCAAATTGAACGTGCATTTGGTTACTGGCATGATCGTTTCCCACCCGAAGCAAGACTAGCTAATATCACCAATATTCAAGAGGCCAATCTTTTACTCCAACAAATAGTAAAAGAATATAACGAGAAGTTTGGACTACCTTTAAAGGGTATCACGTCTGTGTTTGAAAAGCAAATGCGTGAATCCGAAATAAACCTACTACTAACAAAAATGGATATGCGAAAAATAGATAACGGACATTGCATTTCTTATAAAAAGCGTTATTACCAATTACAAGATAACTATCAAATCCCTATTTATTTAAAGCGTAAAACAGTGGTAAATGTAGTAGAAACATTTAATGGAGATTTATATGCTACATCAAACGATGAGTTATTTATATTAAAAGAAATAGATAAAAGAGAAAAACAATCGAAGGCTTTTGATTATGCAGAAAACAAGAAAAAACAAAATAAAAAAGTATATAGACCGCCAATGACGCATCCTTGGAAAGCAAAAAGTTATTTAGCATTTTTAGAGAAACAAAAACACAATAATGAAAAAATACAACAAGAGATAGATCAAATAAAATTTGAGCTAGAAATCAACTCTTAATTTCTAGCTCATGTTTAAACATTTTTTATGACATTTTGCCTTGTGATTGACATGGTTAGTTAAAAAAATATATTAAAAACCTGTAATGCTACAAT
>JAUMXI010000102.1 GCA_030529185.1 Flavobacteriaceae bacterium | reverse complement strand
TGCTCCTGCTAATGAAAAAATATGGAAAAAAAATAGTGATAAAATAATAGAAATTTTGCTTTCAGATTATTCTGATTTTATAAAAAATTTGAAACTTTCAAAAAATTATATTTGGATTCAAGTTTTGATTTTTCCTTTTATTTTAATTTGAAAAATTTTTTCAAAAATATTTTTTAGTAAAAATTCTGATGAAAATAAAGAAGAAGAAAAGGAAAATGAAACAAAAAAACTTATGGAAGAAAAATTGACAAAAGCAGGTTTTGAAGTTTCTATAAATTTTATACATGCAGGGGAAGATAAAATTTCATCAAATTGAGCAATTAAAGAAATTTTTTCAACTTTTACAGTTTTTGATAATTTTAAAATAAATTCTTTTGAATTAAAAAATATTTCTGAAGAAAAAGAAGATATTTTAAATGTTAAAAAAAGGATTATTTCTTGAAATTGTGTTTTGACTACTGAAGAATTAGCTTGACTTGTACATTTACCAACTTCTTATGTAAAAACTCCACAAATAAATTGGGTTTCTGCTCGTGCTTTTGAACCACCATCAAATTTACCAATTGTAGACCCAGATTTGACAGATGACATAAAAGTTGAAAATGAATTAACTCCAATTTGAATCACAAATTTTAGAGGAACAAATATGAGTTTTTGAATTTGACCAAGTGATAGAAGAAGACATATGTATATTCTTTGAAAAACTTGAATGTGAAAATCTACTTTGCTTGAAAATATGATTATTGATGATATTAGAAAATGAAGGTGAGTTGCCATTATTGATCCACATTGAGATTTAGCAGAGTGAGTTATTTGATTTATTCCAAAAAATAGGACAAATCAAACAATTATTTTTGATCCAAGTGATGCAGAATGGCCTATTTCTTTTAATATGCTTGAAGATGTTTCTATTGAACAAAGGCCACTTGTTGCTTCTTGACTTGTAGGTATTTTTAAAAAAATATTTTGAGATTCTTGGTGACCAAGACTTGAACATATTTTGAGAAATACAATTTTGGCTTTACTTGAAATTCCAAATTCAAACCTTATTTCTATTCCTTTGATGCTTACAAATGAAAGTTTTAGAAAAAAATCAGTAGCAAAAGTAAAAGATCCAGTTGTGAAAAAATTTTGGGAAGATGAATTTGAAAAAATGTCTCCAACTCAAAAAACAGAAGCAGCTTGACCAATTTTAAATAAAGTTTGACAATTTTTATCAAGTTCAATATTGAGAAATGTTTTATGACAAACTAAAAATACATTTTCTATAAGATGGGCTATGGATAACCAAAAAATTGTTATTATAAATCTTTCAAAATGAAAAATTTGAGAAGATGCTTCAAGTTTACTTTGAGCTATGATGGTTACAAAATTTCAGCTTGATGCGATGAGTAGAGCTGATATTCCAGAATCAGATAGAGTTGATTTTTATCTTTATGTAGATGAATTTCAAAACTTTGCTACAGATTCATTTGCAACAATTTTATCAGAAGCTAGAAAATATAAATTGAACCTAGTTATGGCAAATCAATATATTGATCAAATGCAGGAAAGTGTTAGATGAGCAGTTTTTTGAAATGTTGGTTCTGTTATTTCTTTCCAAGTTTGATTTCATGATGCTTCTATTTTGAAAGAAGTTTTGTCTTGAGAAATTTCAGAAGAAGATTTGATGAATT
>JAUMXI010000101.1 GCA_030529185.1 Flavobacteriaceae bacterium | reverse complement strand
TATGGAGGTGGTTCGGAACATTAAAAAGGTAATTCCGACCCATATAAAAAAATAAAATATTATTTGTTTTTTTTAAAAAAATAGTAAATTTGTACGCTTATTAACAGAACGACTTTTATCAAATAAATTTACCAAGTTATGCAACGAGATGAACAAATTTTTGAGCTAATCCAAGAAGAAAAAGAACGCCAATTGAATGGTATTGAGCTAATTGCCTCAGAGAATTTTGTGAGCGACCAAGTAATGGAAGCCGCAGGGTCGGTACTTACCAACAAATACGCTGAGGGCTACCCCGGGCGGCGTTACTATGGCGGTTGCCAAGTTGTTGATGAAATTGAACAAATTGCTATTGACAGAGCTAAAGAACTATTCGGTGCTGTGTATGCCAATGTACAACCTCATAGCGGCTCACAAGCCAACGCAAGTGTATATGCCGCTTGTTTAAACCCCGGTGATAAAATTTTAGGATTTGACCTCTCTCACGGAGGGCATTTAACTCACGGCTCACCCGTGAATTTTTCAGGGAAACTTTATCAAACTTGTTTTTACGGAGTAGATAAAGAAACAGGAAGGCTTAATTATGATACCATCGAACAAATTGCAAAAACCGAAAAACCTAAACTCATCATTTGTGGAGCATCGGCATATTCCAGAGATATTGATTTTAAACGATTCCGAGAAATTGCCGATAGCGTAGGAGCATTACTTTTAGCCGATATTGCTCACCCTGCGGGGCTTATCGCAAAAGGATTACTAAATGACCCTATTCCGCATTGCCACTTCGTTACTACAACAACGCACAAAACTTTAAGGGGCCCCAGAGGAGGACTTATTTTAATGGGTAAAGATTTTGAAAATCCGTGGGGATTAAAAACTCCTAAAGGAGAAATAAGAATGATGTCTTCTCTACTTGATGCCGCTGTTTTTCCGGGCAACCAAGGAGGCCCTTTGGAGCATATCATCGCAGCGAAAGCCATTGCTTTTGGCGAGGCCCTTTCTGATGATTTCCTTCATTATGTAATTCAAGTTCAGAAAAATGCAGCCAAATTGGCAGAGTGTTTGGTTCAGAAAGGATACAATATCGTATCTGGCGGAACAGACAACCATGTAATGCTTGTTGATTTAAGAAATAAAAACATCAGCGGAAAAGATGCTGAAAAAGCTCTGGTAAAAGCTGAAATCACTGCCAATAAAAATATGGTTCCGTTTGATGATAAAAGTCCGTTTGTAACCAGCGGAATCCGATTCGGAACGGCAGCTGTTACCACGCGTGGGCTTAAAGAAAACGATATGCAAACCATCGCTGATTTTATTGACAGAGCCATTTTAAACGCTGATAACGACCACGCTCTGGAAGAAATCGCTCATCAAGTGAATGATTTTATGCAAAACAGACCATTATTTGCATACTAAAAAATTCTTCTGAATTTTAAACATAAAAAATCCCTCAACTTTGAGGGATTTTTCATTTTCTCTTATTTGAGAATTTCAAAACTTCGTTTAATAAATTGTGTTAAGGCTTCTCCTTTTAATAATCCTTGCGATAATTTTGCCAAATCTAACGCTTGGTGAATTATTTTTTTACCTTCATCAGAATTTTTCTGCTGTAATATTTGCATTGCTAACGGGTTATTGGCATTAACCACCAAATTATACATTTCAGGAAAATTCCCGAAATTCATCATTCCTCC
>JAUMXI010000100.1 GCA_030529185.1 Flavobacteriaceae bacterium | reverse complement strand
TGCAGGTGGTGGATAGTACCGATCACAGTATTTCGGATAATGCGTATTATAAATAGACCTTGCCAATACATTAAAAATGGGGTGCTGATTGGCACTCCATTTTTAATAGTATCTATTTTTAGAGTTATAAAACTTTGATATATTAAAGCTAAGTTTAACTTGTATTTGGAAGTTTGGTATGGAAATTTTTTTGATTATAGTATTTTTTATTCCCTTGATTTTGTGTTTTGTATTACGCTCAAAGCTAAAAAAAGCTTATAAACTTAACGAAAAGTGTGTAAATGCCAAATTGGAAATAGAACAAGAATTAAATGATTGCCAATTGAGAATCTCAGAATTGCATGTCAAATATGATTCAATTATCAGCATTGAAAATGAAGTGGAAAAAAGTAAGCTAGATTTTGAAAATTTGCAAAATATGTTAAGCTCTTTAAAAGAGGATTATCATAACAAACACACAGTGTATGAGGAATTAAAACGTCGATTAGCTATTTATGAAGAGCAGATGGAACTAGCTGAACTAGGAATCTATACACCTCACTTTGATTTTAATACATCGGAGCTTTTTAAACACAAGATTGGGCAAATCAAAGAGCAGCAAAAACAAATGATTCGAGATGGATTGGCGGTAACAGTAGCCCAAACTTGGACTGTAAATGGTAGTGAAAAAGAGGGTGCAAGAATGACCAAGCAAGCTGTTTCTCTTGCCTTGCGTTCATTTAACAATGAATGTGATGTATTGATAGCTAATACTACTTGGAAAAATATTAGCAGAATGGAACAGAGAATAGAAAAGTCTTTTAGCGATATTAATAAATTTAACCAGTCAAACACCATTTCAATTTCATCTCAATATAAAAATTTAAAACTTAATGAACTAAGATTGGTTTATGAACGTAAGCTAAAGCTTGAAGAAGAACGAGAGCATCAAGCTGAATTAAGAAGACGGGAGCGTGAAGAAGAGCAGTTGCGAAAAGAGGTGGAACGAGCAAAAAAAGAAGAGCTGAAACTTTTGGAACTTTTAGAAAAAATTCAAGAGCGAGCCAAACATACATCTGGTGTAGAGCTTGATAAGTTGCATCAAGATATTCAAAGAATGGGCGACGAACTTAAAGAGATGCAGCGTAAAAATGATCGTGTTAAAGCTATGGCAGAACAAACAAAACTGGGATATGTTTATGTAATATCAAATATTGGTTCATTTGGCAGAAATGTTTATAAAATTGGTATGACACGCCGTTTAGATCCAATGGAGAGGGTTCGAGAGCTTGGAGATGCGAGTGTGCCATTTTATTTTGATGTGCATGCAATGATTTTCAGTGAAGATGCTCCCGCGCTTGAAGCAAAAATTCAACGAGCTTTTGCTGACAAAAGGGTAAATTTAATTAATCATCGAAAAGAATTTTTTAATGTTGAATTGGATGAGATTAAGAAGGTGATATTGGAAGAAGGTTTGATTGTTGACTTTGTGGACGAAGTAGAGGCAAAAGAATATACGGAAAGTCGGCAAATAAGAGATGCTAAGTTTCAAATAGTGACTGATGATGACTTGCCAAGTTCTTTATGAACAAAACCCCTTTGTGGTAAAAAAAGGGGTTTTCTGTAATATATAAAATCAGACGTTTTTCGCTGCTAAATACTCTTCAACACTCAGACGTGGACCAAATTGGCAAATAATACGCGATGCGACG
>JAUMXI010000099.1:340-1714 GCA_030529185.1 Flavobacteriaceae bacterium | reverse complement strand
CTAACAAGCCCGTTTGGATTTGCGCCCCAACAGGCACGGATAAAAAAAGAAGAAATAAAAAAAATATTTTCATAACCTTCACAAAGACAAACTTAAATAAACTTCACACAAAATCAATACAAAGTACTATCAAAAAAGGAATATTTTGTTATAATGTTAAGATGGATGCACAAAAACATATATCTCAATGTCGGGACAAAGGAAAGAATTTCTTCCCTTTGCCCCCTTAAAAAAACTTTTTTTAACCTTTGTCGTAAAATAACCAACAATTATTATACAATTTTTTCATCTAATTTAGACGCACGTATGAATGCTACACGATTTTTGAAATAAAGAAAAGCAATCTGTTTTTTTCTACTGCATAATATTAAAACAGTCCACTTGAATCAGATTGTTAATCGAAATTAATTAAAAATTTGAATGCTTCTGGTATTCCTCGGTATTCAACAGTTGCTTCTATTCTAACTATTCCTCCAGGGGAATAATTCATTATATAGTCATGTGAGGAGAACCCTCCTTTAGAATCCACTCCAAATGTTGTTCCACGTAATCTTAAGGTTGTTTCCGACCAATAATTATACCATTTACAAAGAAATCCTTTTTTTCTAAAACAAACTTCTACTTGCATATACGGTATGCTGATACCTGAAGGATCTGGAAGTTTAAAACCCTTACGATGAACTTTAACCCATAACTTTCTATCCTTTCTACTATTATATTTAGTAGACAGTCGATTGATTTCTAATCCGACATTACCATTCCTTAAATTACTAATGTTTTCCTCAGGCATTGTTAAACCTGATTTTTTTAATTTTTCATAAGAGTTTATATCTAATAAATTAACCCTATTTCCAGCTATTATCACTTCACCTTTCGAGTTCAATAGTTTGGCAATATTCTTATCACTAACTGGCAAATATGCCGAATAGTCATCACCTTCCTCTGGAAAATATAACATCGAATATTTTTTCTTAAACTCTTCATAACCTCCTACGCGATCATAGTAACTTTCTGCTTTTTTCATCGCCTCTACATAGTAATCATAGAGAGAATAAAATTCTTTATCTTGAAGAGCTACATCACGAACAGGAATGATATCATCATTAGAATTGTCCAATTGATGGGACCTAAGCGTTACTTCATTAACAGGATACGCCTCCAACTTGGATACAACTTCCTGAAAATCTTCATTGCTGTCAAAAACAAGAATATCTTTTCTTTTTTCGATATTCACATCCAATTCAGGGCTGTAAATATATTCTTTACTATTTACGTTTCCCAAATTCAAATCATTTAATTCATCTGTTTCATTTGAACAGGCCCCTAATACCAAAATTGATAATACAGGATAAAAGATTTTTTTCATCGCAATAA
>JAUMXI010000099.1:0-330 GCA_030529185.1 Flavobacteriaceae bacterium | reverse complement strand
ATTGCTGCAAAGATATTGCAAAAAAAATGTGCTGCAAATATAGAGTACAGATACACAAAGTGTATGCTATTATAAAATCATTACATAAACAGGTGTGTGTGTGTGTTTCTGTGTTTGGGGGATTAGTTTTTTTTAAAAAAAACTTTTTTCTTCCCCGTGTCCGATAGAAAATTGTTACTTCCAGAAAGGCAACAAAATTACACTTTATTAACAAACCAGCACAATATAAAGAAGAAAATCAATCCCTGTTCGCCCCCTTTCAATATACTTACGCAACGGATCGATCGAATCGACATTAGGCTGTCGGACAAATCGACATTAGGCTACCGG
>JAUMXI010000098.1 GCA_030529185.1 Flavobacteriaceae bacterium | reverse complement strand
GCTTTAGTTGTTCTATTTTTTTGCTTTGTGCCGTAATCAGTTCATCTAAAGAGGATAGGCATGAAGCGATTTTTTGTTGTTCTTGTTGAGAAATAGGTTTTTGTATAGTAAACTTCTCAAAAATACTTTTAGCAATTATTGGAACAGCTGTTTGACCAGCCAAGTTTTTAAGACGAGCTGTATTTTTTAAAATGGCATAATAAACAAATTCATAATGGTGTAATGTATTACAAACGATAGAGTTAATCTGTTGATTTGTTGCACACTCAACTTTATTAATTGCGTTTAAGCCAATTGAGGCAATGCAAGTTACTAATACCGAATTTTTAGGAATTACTTTTGACTTATTCTTTCCCTTTTTTGTGAGTTTTAAAATAGAATCATAAATATATTTCCCCTTAAAATCTTGAGCAGTTACCCAAATAAAATCACCTCCCCAATATTCATTTTTTTCCTTACTTGGAGTTCCTCCTGTTAAAACTTTTCCAACAGACTCAATAGCAATCCCCTCCCATTCCCCGCTATCTTCAAACTCCTTAAACCTCAACTTTGGCACTTTTTCTCCCTCTTGCGGGAACAGATTTTGCATCAATCCCTTTTTATGTGTTTTAAGCAGTTCCAATTTTTGACTGTGAGCGGAGATAAGTTCGTCTAAAGAGGAGAGACAAGCGGCGATTTTTTGTTGTTCTTTGGGATTGGGTATCGGAACTTGAAGTTCAAGAAATGCACCTTTTGAAAGGTTATATCTTGTACTTCCTTGTGCAATTGCTGTTACAGACTTTCTATAAATAGGACTATAAAATAAGTATCGAAAAAATTGTGGTTGCGTTTTTTCTATATCAAATGGTCGTAGAGCAAAGCAAAAGCTGTTCAAATAGGTTTCCTCTTTAGGGTAATTTATCAAGACAGAAGCAAAGCCAACTTCATTTGGTGTTTCCGAAGATGTAGTAAATAAAACATCACCCATTTGTAATGAATTTTGATTTTCATTTTTACCAATCTGTACTTTGCCACACTTTTTAAAATCAATAATAGAATTATCAAATACCTGCTTGTATGTTACATAAGGTTTTCCTGCTCCAAAATCTTCTCCATTCTTTCCTGTCAGTCCATTTATAGTATGACCAAGGTCAGAAATTTTCTTTTCCTCCCATTCCCCGCTATCTTTAAATTCGGGGAAGCGCAACTTGGGTAATATTTTTTTTGTTTTATTCATTTTTCGTCTCTTTTCCTTCTCTTGCTATAGCTATTGCTTTATGCAGTTTTTCACTCAATATTTTTTTGTCAGGCAGTTGGGTATAGTATTGTGCTACCTTTATGTTGCTTTCTTCTAACATCAAGTATTCAATGTGTTCGGTATTGCCTTCGCTACAAAGTATCAAACCTATTGGGCTGCCTTCGCCCTCCTTACGTTCATTTTTATTGAGATAACGTAAATACAATAACATTTGTCCTTCGTGCTCGGGTTTAAATTTGCCAAGTTTTAAATCAATAGCAACCAATCGCCTTAAACCACGGTGAAAAAACAACAAGTCAATGCGGTAATCTACGGCATCAACAATAATTCGTTTTTGGCGGTCTAAAAAGGCAAAATCGCTGCCCATTTCTTTGATAAACGATTGTAGGTTTATCAGTATGGCATCTTCCAAATCTTTTTCGGAAGAGGTGTCGGCAAGCCCCAAAGTATCTAAAAAGTAACTGCTTCTAAAAACAACAACCG
>JAUMXI010000097.1 GCA_030529185.1 Flavobacteriaceae bacterium | reverse complement strand
ATTGATTCCTGCCTTCGCAGGAATGACAAAAAAAGAACAGGAATGATAGAAAAATATTAAGAAAAAATTTAAAACTTGCAAAAAAATATTTTTACTATATAATTTATAGCAATTTAATTTCTAAAAAATTTTTATGGAAAATAATTTTGATGTGATAATAATTGGAGCTGGAAGTGCTTGATATCCAGCTGGAATGTATGCTTCTAGATACAAATTAAAAAATATAATAATTTGAGGACAACCTGGTGGAGCCTTGGCAACTTCTCACAAAGTGGAAAATTATCCTGGAACAATTTCAGCTCCAGGAAAAGAAATAATGGATAATTTCAAAAAACATGCTGAAGTTTCAGGAAGTGAAGTTTTGCATGAAATGGTTACAGAATTGAAAAAAGAGGATGAAAGTTTTTTTGTAAAAACTAGTTCAGGAAAAGAATTTTCAAGTAAATATGTGATTTTAGCAACTGGAAATAATTACAAAAAACTTGGTTGTGTTTGAGAAAAAGAATTTTTGGGAAAATGAGTGAGTTATTGTGCAACTTGTGATGGAATGTTTTTTAAAAACAGAGAAGTTATAATTGTTTGAGGATGAAATACAGCAGTTACAGAAAGCCTTTATTTAGCAGAAATTTGTAAAAAAGTTTATTTAGTTCACAGAAGTGAAAATTTCAGAGCTGAGACAATTTGGGTTGAACAAGCCAAAAAAAGAGAAAATATAGAGTTTGTTTTAAATGAAGAAGTTGAAGAAATAGTTTGAGATGCACTTGGAATGACTTGAGTAAAATTAAAATCAGGAAAAGAATTAAAAGCTGATGGAATTTTTGTAGCTATTTGAAGCCTTCCAAATACTTCTTTGGTTGATGATTTAAATCCAGAAAAAGATGAAGATGGATGTTTAGTTGTTGATAAAAGACAAGAAACTTCTATAAAATGACTTTATGCAGCTGGAGATGTAACTACAAATAGCAATAAATTCAAACAAACAATTATGTCAGCAGCAGAAGGTTGTCTTGCTGCAAATAGTATTCATGAAGATAGTTTGAGATAGAAAAAATATTTTTTCTATCTTTTTTAAATTTCTCATCATAAATTTGACAATAAAAATTAATTATGATAAAATGCAACTATTTATATTATTTATAACAAATAATTATGAATGAGAAAAAAAACTATACTGAAGAGAATTTTTCAAGTTTAAATGAAATTTCTACCATAGAATGATGATGAATAAGTCATGCAATTTTAATTGCTTTGGAAAAAGATTTAAAATGAAAAGATAGGAAAGAGGTAGAAAACTTTTACAAAACTAAATTGGAAACAGAAACTCAAAAAAGGATTTTAAAGTTATCTATAGAATTAGAAAAACAGATTCCTAAAGATAGAAAATTAAAATGAAAATATAAAATTATATATAAAGATGATATTTTTTATTTAAATAATTCAGAACAAGTAGTAAGAAATGACAAAATAACAAATTCTGATAAATGAGGAAATATTCAAACGAAAATTGATGAAAAAAAACAAGATTTAGAAGCAGCAAAAAAAGACTTAGAAAAACATAAGCAAGATATTTCTTCAAAACAACAAGAATTAGAAAAAATAAATTCTCAAAAAGAAGCAATAAATCAAAGAAAGCAAATATTAGAATGAAGTTTACAAGAAGAAAAATAAGATAATCCTTCTGTAAAAAGTCAAGATGAAAATCAAAGTCAAGTAGAAAAAGA
>JAUMXI010000028.1 GCA_030529185.1 Flavobacteriaceae bacterium | reverse complement strand
AGAACAACCACCAAAAGAACAACCTCAAAATCCAAAGCCACAAACTCCTAGCCATAAAGCACTGGAAATTGATAAAACAAATATAGATGTTATTTACGGACAGAATGGTACAATTGCTATTACTTCAGGGAATGGAGAATATGATATAACTCCTTCTGATGAAAAAATAATAACTTATCAAATTTCGGAAGATAACACGAAAATTACTATAACAGCAAAGCATGTTGGAGAAGGAACTCTTAGCATTACCGATAAAAAAACAAAAGAAACAAAAAAAGTAAATGTTAGATGTCTTACCAATCCTGAACATTATAGACTGAATGATAACAAAACGGAATTGTTAGAATGGAAAGATAAAACAGCTACTACAATTGATATGAAGAACGACCCTATATTAAAAAATGTAGTAATCTTAAAAAATAACTTTAACGGCTGTTCAAAATTATCAAGAATTGAATTTCCTGATAAATTAACGACTATTATTGCAGGGGCTGAATTTTTCCAAGGATGTACCGCTCTAACGGAAATTACCCTTCCTGAAAGCATTTCGGATTTGTCCAACACCCCGAATATGTTCCAAAATTCAAGCATTAAGAGCGTTTTTGTTTTAGCAAAAACTCCACCCAAATTAAACGCTCAAACCGTTATAGGTTTATCCGAAGCTCAAATATTTGTACCAGAAGAGAGCTTCCAAGCATATAAAGCTGCTCCTCTTTGGCAATATTTAAATATATTATCTTTTGCTAAAATTTCTAAACTTAAAAATTAATTGATTGAGTCGCTAATTTTAGCGACTTTTTTATTACCTTAAAAATGATTAATTTTAAGTTTTCATCAAATTTATATTAATTTCTTTTTTTATCTTTGTAAAAATTATTAAAAAATAAAATGAAAAAATTTTTGAAATATGCTGTTTTGGCATTGCTTATATCTTCTGCAACTTCCTGCTACACAGAGAAAAAGGTATATAATAGAGTGGTAGATACCGAAAAATACGGAAAAATGCTTCTGGGAAGACAGACCATATCTCAATTTAGCAAAGAGCCATTTAGTGAGTGGTACAGCGAAGAATATATGGAGTATGAGTTTGACCCACAAGTCATCAAAGCATTACAAAAAAATAGAATCAACTCTTATGAAATCTTAGTATTTTTAGGTTCTTGGTGTGGGGATACGCATAGAGAACTGCCGAGGTTAATCAAAATTTTAGATGCGGTAAAATATCCACAACAAAAACTTCAGCTTATCGCTTTGAATAGAAAAATGGAAGCACCGAGCGGAGAGGATATGCATCAGGGAATTAAAAGAGTGCCGACCATCATCGTAAAAAGATTTGGGAAAGAATATGGGAGAATTGTAGAAACTCCTCAGAGTGGCTCTATTGAACAAGATTTATTAGATATCATTAAAAAGAAATAATTTTGAAATTTACTAGAAAATTTATTTTCATCTTTTTATTTGGTGCAGTTTTTTCTTTTTTATTAAGCTATTTTTTGTTTAATTCAAAAGGCAAAGATGCCGATGTAATCAATAAAGATTATTACATTCTTAGCAACCAAATCAATAAGATGAACAAAATGCTGGTTTTGGAACAGAATTTTTCAAGTTTTCAAACGCATCAAAGTTCTGCTTTTAAAATAGGGAATATCAGAGTTTTTCCAAAAGAAATGGTCTTGTATTCTACGGCAAAGGCTCAAATTTCTTACGATTTGAAAAAACTGAAAATAGAGATTGATTCCACTAATAAAAAACTTGTTATCAAGGAAATACCTAAGGCAGAAATTAATATTTATCCAGATATTAAAATTCATTTTATGGATGACTACGCTGTCAATAGATTTTCAAAATCAGATCTTAATGGAATTTTAGAATCTGCTAAACAAAATATGCTAAAAAGTATTGACCAAAACAAACTTAAAGCTGAAGGAAGACAACAGCTCATTTCAAATTTAAATGAAATATTCGTTTTGGCAAAATTCTTAAATTATAGTATTGAAGACGAAACCCAAGAGTTGAATGAACTTCTTTAAAATAAAAACTCCTACAAAAGTAGGAGTTTTTTTGTTTGATTTATTTCTTCTTTGGTTCGTAGATGAGCCTTAAAAAGCTACTAAATCCTTCGTGTTTGGTATTGGTAGGTATTCCCGTTACCAAGCCTAAAACAACATTATCTTTCAAGGCTACTCTTACCTGTGGTCTAAATACCATATTGAATTTGTCTTTGCTAATCGTTTTATCAATCTCTAAACCAATGAAACTTTTACTATTCGGAATAAGGTAATGAATACTCGTATTGACCTGCCAATCCGTTTCAATATGTCCATTATCAAAATGATGAATGAATTGAGGACCTGTGTAAAGCAATGTGCTGATGCTGTGGTCTTTACCCCAACCTTTCGCTACGACAAAAAACGGATTATAAACATTCCCCACGATTATTTTTTTTCCAAAATCACGGAAAGTATTCAATTCCAGTTCATTAATATACCCCACTGCCATAGAAGTATAATATTTTTTATTCACCAAAAAAGTATATTGCATTGCCAATTTTAAGCCCTCTAATTTTGCTCCTGGAGCTTTTCTTACATCTTTATCAATAGAGGTGAAAAAGTCAAACGGCAATTCTATTTCCAATCCCAATCTATCTGCTACAGCCCATTCGTACTCAATTAGTGGGGTAAATTCGTAGTAGTCATTCCATCTCGTTACGCCCATTCCCAAATTCCATTCACTCTCTCCTTTTCTTGCCCCTAAATCTCTAATCAAATCAATATATAAAGGCTCTGCGTGGTGGAGTTTCAAAGGCAGATTATCCTCTTCCTTATGCTCTTGTGCCATAAACAAACCCGTCATTAATAATAAGGCAGAACTAAAAAACTTCTTAATCATCATTAATTATTTTGAAAATTTCGGCAAAGGTAATATTTAATATTGAATATCAATTATTTCTTGTAAAAATTTTTCATACCGATGGAGTATGTTTTCTTTTGAAAATCTATTTCTAATGGAGTTAATGATTTTTTCTTTTTCGTGAGTTTCCTCCAGAATGGATTTTATTTTCTCTGAAAACCCTTTAAAATCATTAATATCGGCAATTTCCCCGTTGATTTTAGGCTCAATAATTTCTCTGATTCCTCCCTTGCAATCATTAGCCAAAGCATAAACTCCACAAGCTCCAGCTTCTAAAAGCACATTCGGAAACCCTTCATAACGAGAGGAAAGGATAAATAAATCCGCAAATTTTAAATATTGATAAGGATTTTTTTGATTGCCGTGAAAAATCACATTGTCCAAACCTAAATCGGATTTCATCTGTTGTAAAAAACCTCTATCTTTGCCATCTCCCAAAATATGAAGCCTAATTTTTTCTTCCTTTAAATATGAGAAAACTTTTAAAAGATTATCAAACCCCTTTCGTGAAGAGAGATTTCCAATCGCTACCACATTTTTAAACTCATCATCAAAACTTTGAGGTTGCCCAGAAATGGCTAATTTTTCGTTAATAAACTCAAAATCAACAGGATTATTAATTTTAATAATTTTCTCTTTCTTAATGTTAAAATTCTCTAATAAATCTCGTGTCATATCATCACTTTGTGTAATGATTTGATGAAAATTATTGTAAAATTTATAGAAAAAACGGATTTCCTTTCTCGTCACATGTTCAGAAACAATATTCGTCTCGCGGGAAATAAATTTAGTATGTTTAAAAAACGGAATAAACGGCGATAAAAAAGCCGAAATTTCGCCCCAACCAGAAAAAACAATATCAGGCTTTCGCTTCCAAATCGTTTTCATGATAGGAATAAGCGATGAACGAATACTTGAAGTCTGAATATCAATAATTTCCACATCATTTTTCAAAAATTCCAAATATCCTCCTTCTTTTTGAAACAAAAGAATACTTGGTTGAAATTCTTCTCTCGGCAAATGATTGCTGATCGTGGTAATAATCCGCTCTGCTCCTCCTGTATGCAAATTGGGCAGAATGAACATCACCGATATTTTTTTACTCATAGAATTAAAGAGTAGAATATTCAGTAGATTGATTATTGAGCAGATGAGTCATAATTACTTTATCTCCCTCTTGGTTAAAAAACAGAAACCAAACCCAATTTTCATTAACTATATATCTTAAATACCTCTTCCCAGAAATAACAAATTTTTCAGGAGTTTCAATACTTTCATCAATGTTATTTTCAATAAAATTATAAACTTCCTCTACCATTTGCTCCGCTCTATCAATTCTATTTAAAATTTTTTCTCTAAATAAAATATTCAATTGGCTATCCAAACTATGGATGAACTTTCGGCTGTATGCAATTTCTAATCTCTCCACCATCCTTGTATTTTTTGAATTGATTGTTTTTTAGCTTCTTCTAACGGCAGGGCTTCCCCAAATTGAGTCAAAAATCCATCGCTAAAATCTCCAAATTTTAAATAATCAGGGCTTAATCTTGGGTCGTTTGTTGCCATTCCCGTGCTTCTACTTTGTGATATCTTCGTAGAACAAGCAGGTTGTTCTGCAAAAGGCACGCCAAAAACTTCATTCTTGAAATTGGACAGATTTTTAATCATTTGCTCATCATTAAGGTTGATAATCCACCTCAATAATTCTATTTTTTCTTCTAAAACTTTTGCGTTCATTTATTAAAAAGTGTTTTTTAATTCGCTACATCACTGATGAATTTTATCCTCAACATTCGGATTTCTTCATCGGACAAATCATCTGAAAACTCAGCACAAAGAACCTTCATACTATCGCTTTCCGATTCTTTCATAAAATCCATAAATTCCTCTACCAAATCCTCATCTATATTTTCTTCAATGTAATAATCTATATTTAATTTAGTTCCCTGATAAACAATGCTTTCCATTTCAGAAAGTAATTCGTCCATCGTGAGATTTTTTGCCGTAGCAATATCCTCTAAATCAATTTTTTTATCGGTACTTTGAATAATGAAAACTTTGTGATTAGATTTATTCATCACCTGCTTCAAGACCATATCTTGAGTTCTTTCTATCTCATTGTCTTCCACATATTTAGCAATGAATTCTACGAACTCTTTCCCGAATTTTCTTGCTTTCCCCTCTCCTACTCCGTGAATTTTTGTAATCTCCTCTATACTAATAGGATACTGCACGGTCATATCTTCCAAACTCGGGTCCATAAATACGGTATATGGCGGAATTCCGTGTTTTTTCGCGACGGATTTTCTCAATTCTTTGAGTTGATTAAACAAAGTTTCATCTAAACCACCACCAGACTGCACCTGCACTTGCTCCGATGCCGTTTGAGAAAGGTCATACTCTCTATCTTCCGCGATTTCAAAAGCAAATTTCTCTTTCCCTTCCAAAAAGGTCTCTCCTTTTTCCGTTAGTTTTAAAACGCCATAAGTTTCAATATCTTTTTTGATGAAATTTTGAACCAATGCTTGTCTGATGATAGATTTCCAATAATTATCCGATAGCTCTTTTCCTTTACCAAAATAAGGTGAAGTTTCTAATTTGTAAGACTTTGTAGTTGGGTTTTCTTTACCTCCCAAAACGGCTATCAAATCTTTGGCACGGAATTTTTCTTCCAAATTTTTAATTAACTCTAAAATCAATTTCAAATCTTGCGAAGCATCTTTTAGAACTGGTGGATTTACAGAATTATCACACATTTTTGCACCCGCTCCATTAATCGGGTCAAATTGCTCTCCGAAGTAATACAATAGATATTGTCTTCTACTCATAGAAGTTTCTGCATACCCCACTACTTCATTTAAAAGTTGAAGACCGATTTCCCTTTCCGATACAGATTTTTGAGCCAAAAATTTCTCTAACTTGTCAATATCTTTTGGGTCGTAGAAAGCTAAACAATGTCCCTCGCCTCCATCTCTACCAGCTCGTCCTGTTTCTTGGTAATAACTTTCCAAAGATTTCGGGATATCATAGTGGATTACATACCTCACATCTGGTTTGTCAATCCCCATTCCGAAGGCAATAGTTGCTACAATAACATCTACCTCCTCCATCAAGAATTTATCTTGATTCGCTACTCTTGATTTTGCATCAAGACCAGCGTGATAAGGGAGGGCATTAATTCCATTTACTTGTAATAATTGAGCAAATTCCTCTACTTTTTTACGGCTCAAGCAATAGACAATCCCTGATTTTCCTTTATTTTGGTTGATGAATTTTACAATTTCTTTATCAATATTTACTTTTGGGCGAATTTCATAGAAAAGGTTCGGACGATTAAAACTCTCCTTAAAAACCACAGCGTCATTCATTCCCAAAGTCTTCTGAATATCATCTTGAACCTTTGGAGTTGCCGTTGCGGTAAGGGCAATCATCGGAACATTTGCAATTTTGTCAATAATGAGTTTTAAATTGCGATATTCTGGGCGAAAATCGTGCCCCCACTCCGAGATACAGTGAGCCTCATCAATAGCGACAAAAGAGATTTTAACCTCTTTTAAAAAATCTAAATATTCATCTTTTATCAAACTTTCTGGGGCTACATAAAGGAGTTTGGTTTTTCCAGCCCTTATGTCGTCCATCACCGTTTTGGTTTGGCTTTTATTTAAAGAAGAGTTTAGCACATGAGCAATTCCATCTTCGGAAAACAAAGCATTAACTGCATCTACTTGGTTTTTCATTAGTGCAATTAAGGGAGAAACCACAATAGCAGTTCCTTCACTAATCAACGCGGGAAGCTGATAACAAAGCGATTTCCCTCCTCCTGTAGGCATCAAAACGAAAACATCTCTACCATTCAAAAGAGTAGAAATAATTTCTTCCTGTTGTCCCTTAAAATTGGAAAAACCAAAATATTTTTTTAGCGAACTTGATAAATCTACATTTTTTGTATTCATCTTTTGCTGATATTTTTAATATAAGTTGCAATTCCTCAAAGGTAAGAAAATTTTAATACAAAAATCAATTGATTTCAGCTTTTTCTTTCATTAATGAAATAAATTAGTATTTTTGATTGCTCAAAAAAAGAAATGGTAAAATTAGAAAAAAAGAATTAAATTGAAAACATTAAACATAATTGATATTGCAAAAAATACGATTTCAATGGAAATAATTGAATTGGAATCCTTAAAAAACCGCCTCAATTCGGAGTTTGAAAAAGCAGTGGAAATCATACACAAAGCAAAGGGAAAACTTATTGTTGTAGGCATCGGAAAAAGTGCCCATATTGGGAATAAAATTGTGGCAACACTCAACTCTACAGGAACGCCATCGCAGTTTCTTCACGCTGCCGAAGCCATACACGGGGATTTGGGTGTGATTCAAAAAAATGATGTGGTATTGTGCATTTCTAATTCTGGAAATTCCCCTGAAATTGTCAATCTTCTTCCTTTCTTGAAAGATTATTCTGCTGGATTAATTGGAATGACTGGCAACCTCAAAAGTAAATTAGCTGAAGTTTCAGATATTGTTTTAGACACGAGCGTTTCAAAAGAGGCTTGCCCCAATCAATTAGCCCCCACTAGCTCTACTACACTTCAAATTGCTTTGGGAGATGCTTTGGCGGTGGCTTTAATGGAACTTAATCAATTCAAAGGAGAGGATTTCGCGAAATTCCACCCCGGTGGGGCTTTGGGGAAAAATCTAACTGCAAAAGTAGAGCAATTTCTCTCTCAAAATAAACCAGAAGTTTCTGAAAACGCCAATATAAAGGAAGTGATTATTTCCATCAGCAGTTCAAAACACGGCATTACAGTGGTGGTTCAGAATGGAAAAATCATTGGAGTAATCACAGACGGAGATTTGAGAAGAATGCTTTCCCAAAAAGATGATTTTTCAGGAATTACAGCCAAAGATATTATGTCTAAAAACCCTAAAACCATTGAAAAAGAAGTACTTGCTAAGGAAGCGATGCAGATTTTGAAACAAAATAATATTGGTCAGTTAGTAGTCACGCATCAAGGAGAGTATTTTGGGATTATAGACCTGCACAGATTATTAGATGAAGGAATAATTTAGACAAGGAAACTATGAGCAAACAAGAAATGTCTTTTTTAGAGCATTTGGGCGAACTCCGGGGTCATCTTTTGCGTTCGGTAGTGGTAGCAGTGGCTATGGCAATCCTTATCGGTAGTCAAATAGATTGGGTGGTGGAGCATATCTTGTTTTACCCCATTAAACCTGATTTTCCGACTTTTAAAATCATCAATGAATTTACCTTAAAATATTTCGGAGAAGAAAGTTTTGCTCTCCCAGAAAAGTTCCCAATACAAGTGAGAAGGCTTTATGAGCAGTTTAATGTGACCATTTCCATTGCGGTATTTGGGGGGCTTTTATGTTCATTTCCTTATATTATATGGGAGCTTTGGCGTTTCATCAGTCCTGCATTGCTTCCCAACGAGAAGAAATATTCCTTAATTATTATTAATGGAACTTGGGGGCTTTTCTTTTTGGGGGCTTTGTGTGGCTATTTTATTATTTTGCCTTTTGCGATTAATTTTGGGTATTTTTATAGAATTTCGGATTCTATTCAGTTGAGTTATGATTTATCGGATTACCTCTCTATTTTCCTGCAAATTACTTTCGGGATGGCGTTTGTTTTTCTTTTCCCGATGATTGTTTATTTTTTGAGTATGCTTGGGGTAATCTCTCCTAAAACTCTTCAAACATATAGAAAACATGCTTTGATATTGATTTTAATTATCTCAGCATTCATCACTCCATCAGATGTGATTAGTATGTTTGTGGCTGCAGTTCCCCTCCTTATTCTTTACGAAATGAGTATTTTATTAACTAAAATTATTCATAGAAAAACTTGATATGATTTGGCACGATTTTTATTATATTATTAAATAATCTTAAATAAAATTACTATGAGAAAAACATTGTTAATGTGTTCTTTTGGGCTGATTGCATTAGGGCTAAGCTCTTGTAATTCACAAAGAAAAACAACTCCACAAAGAACAAAAGTAGAAACTCTTTCTTCTCAAAAATTGAAGGGAGATTGGAGAATCACCTCTATTGATTATGATTCCAAGAAATTTAAAATCAAACCTTTTGGAGAAGGAATAGATGCTCGTTGTTTTATAGGAAGTGTTTGGACGCTTGTTCCGAACAATAATTCGGGGGCGTATCGCCTATCAGCAACTGGAAATTGCCCAAGCATATCTCAGGACATTAAGTTTGAAGTGACTAAAAACAAAGAGTTTAGATTTAAAAAATTAGAGCAAAATGTAAAGGCAAAGCACATCACAGAAGGCTATGTTTTGCAATTAGAAAACCATCATCTTAATCATTTTACGCTTGTTCAGAATGTTCTTTTTGAAGGGCAAAATATTGAAGTGCGTTATCAATTTGAAAAAATATTAACCAAATAAAATTTAATAAAATGAGTATTTTTAATAGAAACAAGATAGTAGTATTAGGACTTTCGGGGACAATGCTTTTAACGAGCTGTCAGGCAGTTCAAAATGCTAATAACACTCAAAAAGGGACGGCTATTGGGGCAACTGCTGGAGCTGTTCTAGGGGGGATTATCGGAAACAATGCCGGCAAAGGCGGAAATGGGACTCTTGGAGCCGTTTTGGGAGGTATTATCGGAGGTGCTGCAGGTGGAGTTATTGGTAATAAAATGGACAAACAAGCTCGTGAAATAAAAACCGCTTTACCTGGTGCAGAAGTAGAAAGAGTAAATGAAGGAATTAAAATCACCTTCAATGAAACAATGGTTAATTTTGGGTTTGATTCAGCTGAACTAACTTCTAATGCTAAAAACAATCTAGATAAGTTGGCACAAGTTCTTGTGGATAACCCAGACACAAATATCAATATTCTAGGGCATACGGATAGTAGAGGAGCAGATGCTTACAACCAAAGATTATCCGAAAGAAGAGCAAATGCGGTGGTTAATTATCTTTACTCTCTTGGTGTTGCTAAAAATAGAATGACCGCCAAAGGTCTTGGAGAAAGCGAACCGATTGCGACCAACGAAACAGATGAAGGTAGAGCAAAAAACAGACGAGTAGAATTTGCCATCACTGCAAACGAAAAAATGATAGAAAAGGCTCAACAAGGCTATTAAGCAATCTTTTCATAATATTATTATTTTTAAGAGTATAGGATTATTTCTTATACTCTTTTTTCTCTGATATAAATACTTTATATTTGTGCAATCTAAAAAATGATTGTGAGTATTGTAGAAGAAATAAAACGACCAATAAGAGAGGAAATGAGACTTTTTGAGAAAAAGTTTTATGAATCTATGCAAAGCAAAGTCCCTCTTTTGGACAAAATCACCCAGTTTATTGTAATAACAAAGGGGAAGCAGATGCGTCCGATGTTCGTGTTTCTCTGTGCAAAATTGATGGGCGAAGTCAATGAAAAAGCCTATCGGGGTGCTTCTATGATTGAGCTGATTCATACGGCTACTTTAGTTCATGACGATGTAGTAGATGAGAGTTTCAAGAGGCGAAATTTTTTTTCTATCAATGCTCTTTGGAAGAATAAAATTGCCGTTTTGGTCGGAGATTATTTACTTTCTCAAGCAGTGATTTTATCCGTAGAAAATGAAGACTTTGAAATTTTAAAAATCATCTCAAAGACCATTAAGGAAATGTCCGAAGGCGAACTTCTTCAACTTGAAAAATCCCGAAAGTTGGATATTACAGAGGAAGTTTATTACGAGATTATCCGACAAAAAACCGCCACTCTGATTTCTGCCTGTTGCGAAATTGGAGCCGTTTCTAATGCCGTTTCTCCTAATTTAGCCGAAAAAATGAAGCAGTTTGGGATTTATACAGGAATGGCATTTCAGATAAAAGATGATTTGTTTGATTATTTAGCCAAAAACATCATCGGAAAGCCCATAGGTATTGATATTAAGGAACAAAAAATGACTTTACCGCTTATTTATGCTTTAAATCAAGCCCAAGAAAAAGACAGAAAATATTATTTTGATATCATCAAAAAACATAATAAAAAAGCTGATAAAGTAAAGGAATTGATTAATTTTGTGAAAAATACAGGAGGTTTGGATTATGCAACGAAGAAAATGAAAAACTTCCAGCAAAAAGCTCTTGATATTCTCGATGAATTTCCTGATAACGAGGCTAAAAAATCCCTCCAATTGATGTTGGATTATGTAATAAAAAGAGAATTTTAAAATAAAAATTTATAATGGAAAATAATATTTTAGATTGTGTGATTATTGGTTCTGGACCAGCAGGTTTTACGGCAGCGATTTATGCAGCAAGAGCAGATTTGAAACCCGAACTTTATACAGGAATGCAACCTGGTGGGCAATTGACAACCACTACCGAAGTAGATAATTTCCCAGGTTATCCTAATGGGGTTACAGGTCCAGAAATGATGGTAGATTTACAAAAACAAGCCGAAAGATTTGATACCAAGGTGCACTATGAGATGGTCAGCAAAGTGGAATTTTCTAAAGAAGTGGGTGGAATTCATAAAATTTGGGTCGGCGAAAAAGAAATTTTAGCAAGAACGGTGATTATTTCCACTGGGGCAACGGCGAAATATTTAGGTCTAGAAGATGAAAAAACTTACTCGGGTGGTGGTGTTTCGGCGTGTGCTACTTGCGATGGATTTTTCTATCGTGGTAAAGATGTTATCGTAGTGGGAGCAGGAGATACGGCAGCAGAAGAGGCAACTTACTTGGCGAATATTTGTAAAAAAGTGACGATGTTGGTGAGAAAAGACCATTTCAGGGCTTCCAAAGCAATGGAACACCGCGTGATGAAAACGGAAAATATTGAGGTGAAATTCAATCACGAACTTATCGGAATTAAAGGAGAAAACAATTTGGTAGAAAAAGCCGTTGTAATTAATAATCAAACCCAAGAAACCTCCGAAATCCCAGTTGAAGGTATTTTCATTGCGATTGGGCATCAACCGAATACGGAAATTTTCAAAGGGCAAATCAACCTTGATGAAAATGGCTACATCATCACCGAAGGAAAATCTTCCAAAACCAATTTGCCAGGGGTTTTTGCCGCAGGAGATGTCCAAGACCATATTTATCGCCAAGCAATTACCGCAGCAGGAAGTGGTTGTATGGCAGCCATAGATGCAGAACGCTATTTGGGGGAGTTGAGATAATTTAAACCATTTGATTTTATGAAAAGATTTTTGATAATATTAGCAGGAATTTCTTTTTTATCTTGTGGAAATGCCCAAAATGATAAAGAACAAAATAAAACCGATTCCGAAAGCATAACAAAGCAAATCCAACATAAAGATAATGATTTAAATTTTTTAAATCTAAAAGGAAAGGTAAAGTTTATAAGGGAAATTCCGTATACTGCTATGGAAATATCAGGTAAAATAGAAAAAGGCGAGATAGAGCGAGGAGTAGATTTTACCACAAATTATTTCTATAACCTTATTCATGGGGATATAACAACCCCTTTTACAAGAGAGTTTAATGAAAAAGGAAATGAAACTTTAAGGTATACCGTAGAGCAACAATTGCACTTTGAACATGATGATAAGGGTAATGTAATACAACAAGATTACACGGGTAAGGAAGTTGGAACAAGTGTTTATAAGTACAATGAAAACGGAAATATTGTAGAATTTCAATATAATGGAAAGGAAACGCCTCAAAACAAAAAAATTATTTTCAAGTACGAAAAAGATAAATTGACAGAAATAGAGGTGTATAATGAGGCTAAACTTATTGAAAAACAGAATTTAGTTCATAACGACAAGGGCTTCAAAATAATCACTCAAGATATCACAGGGTATTTTAATAATAAAGGAAATGTTTTAGAAATTAATTCATCAACTCCTATAAAAGTTAAATACAATGATAATGGCGATGTAGATACAACGATGATGGCTGATTCTGTGTTAAAATTTAAATACACTTATGATGAAAAAGGCAATTGGATTAATAGAATTACATATAGTGATGATAAACCAATAATCATTACCGAACGAGTAATAGAATATTATCCATAAGTTTTAAATTTTATAGATTAAAAAAACTCCTTGAAATTTTTCAAGGAGTTTTTTTAAGATAAGCCACTTAAATCATCATAGAGGACTTCTATATAATCTTCACTGGAAAAAAAATGTTCATTTCTTAAAGTTTCTGATAAATTAACAACTAAACACTTATCTTTCTCTTCATATTCTTTCTTTGCTAATTCCCAATTTTTAGAATTAGAATTAATACAAGAGGAAAGATAATCAGCATAATATTTTTTCTCTAATGCATATTCTTTTATTTCTTCCCATAATGAATTACTAAATTTATCTAAAATCAGTTGTGCTGTACCTTGGTCTGGAAAATAAACAATTTCTGTTGCACCAACTTTTTTATAATAATCTGTATTTTTCTGCCTATATTTAAGAAAATAATCACTTGGTTTCTCTTTTTTAAGATTATCTAAAAAACTAAACCAACGAAAAGGTTCTACTATTGAAAAACTGATAAAATCCTTCATTATATCAGCAAAACATAATTCGTATAAATCTTTCTTTCCAACATCTCTATTAGAACCAAGGCTATAACTCACTAATCCTCTTTTTACACTTTCTATATCTTCTAAATCGCACTTATAAATTCTCTTTTGATTTACTTTTGATGTCTTATTATAAAAACTTTTAGCAAAATAAAATTCATCCCAAAGCGTAAACCATTCTGCGTTTTTATTATAAACAACTTCACCTAAATCAATTTTTTCATCGGTATATTGATTAAAAGCCTTGCAAGAAATATTGATTTTGAAAATTTCAGACAATTGTTTTGCTAATACATTAATACTTGAAGTATCTAATCTATGGTTTCCTATTGAACAAATATCCCAACCCATATTACTATTTATTTTTCTTTTACACCTCTCCCCCTACGCCTTTAAACTTTTCTACAAAGGCAGAAATCTTCTGGAAAACGCTTTGTTTTTTCGTTAGATATTGAGGGTTAAGCGGGCTCATTTTAGGAAGAATCTCGCTCAATTCCGTGCCATTTTCACTGGCGTATCCTCTTTTTAGTGAGTTTTTGAGGTATCGCTTTGCGGGTTCTGTATGGAGTTGTTCCTGCTGAATCAATACGCTTGCTTCTTCTTTCTGCTTTTGCTGAGCGTAAATAAAAAAACTCTCAATGATTTCCTCCTTGCTTTGAATGGCATCTAAATCGGTTTCGTTGATGAAATTCACCACAAGGCTTTCTTTGGCTCTGTTGCCGATACTTGCACGAATTACTCGGCTGATTTCTTCAATGAGGATTTCTTTATTTTTCACTTTCTTATTGTGTTCAAAGATAAGCTCTAAAATATAATCCAAATCAATTTCTTGTGATTTGAGCAAATCCACCTCAAAAACTACATCGCTCCAATCGGTTTGCGAAGTTTCGGATCTTTCGCCTTTTTTTTCCTTTCTGAACCAATCGCGAATATCATTATAAGTAGAACGATAGTCTTGCTCGGCACGATTGTCTAACACCTCCACACCTTTCATTGTTTCAATGTCTTCATCGGTAAGGAAATGCTTTTCTTTGAATTGCTCCACGGCGTTTTCATCTTCTACATCAATGATTTGGAATGCCTTCAGGTGTGTGAATTCGTCGTAATTTTGTAAAATATTTTCAACCCTTAAATACTCTCCGAAAAGTTTTACAAACTCTTTTTTGTCAGCCTCTTTTTCTATTTCAGAAGGGTCTGGAAATTTCTCCATCAGCTCTTTAACCACATCGGCATAACCTTTTTTTGCCTCACCTGTAGCCACATCGGTAAAGCCTTCCAAATATTCTTTATAGCTTTTTTCAAGAACTACATTTTTGGTATTTCTATCTCCGAAAAGCGTAATGGCATCAATGGTTGCCTGTTCCAAATCTCTAAACGACACGATATTTCCGAAAGTTTTGGTAGCGTCATAAATACGATTGGTACGAGAAAACGCCTGTATTAACCCGTGATAACGCAAATTTTTATCCACAAAAAGCGTGTTGAGTTTCGGGGCGTCAAAACCTGTGAGGAACATTCCTACCACGATAATTAAATCTACCTTTTCCGATTCGGGCAGTTCTCCGCTATCTCCTTTGCCTTTTACACGCTTTGCCAAATCGCGGTAATAGTTCTGGAACTCATTGCCATCTACCGAAAAGGTTGTTTTAAACATTTCGTTATAATCTCCTATGGCTTTTTCCAAAAACTCTTTTGCCGTGCTGTCCATTGCCGTAGGTTCAAAATTCTCTTCCGAGATATCCCCTTTTGCGTTCTGCTCTTCATTAGAGGCGTAGGAATAAATCGTGGCTATTTTTAAAGGATTTTCGCTATCTTTTTGCAACCTTGTCAGTTCCTGATAATAGAGTTTTGCTGCCTCCACGCTACTCACGGCAAACATGGCGTTAAAACCTCTGTTGCCCATATTTCTGTGCGTTTTTATGCGGAAGTTTTGCAAAAGATAACGCGATATTTCTTTTATTCGCTCGGGGTGAAGCAGAAGCTGTCTGTTTTCGGAGGCACTTAGCTTTATCTCATCTTGTTCCGTTTCTAAATGTTTGAATTTCGGGCGAACATCATTATAATCTACCTTAAATTTCAATACTTTTTCATCTCGGATAGCGTCGGTAATTACATACGAATGCAACTCTCTACCGAAAACACTCGCCGTAGTTTCTGAACCCAAAGCATTCTGAGGGAATATCGGCGTGCCTGTAAATCCGAATTGATAATATTTTTTAAATTTCTTCTTCAGGTTTTTTTGTGCCTCACCAAACTGGGAGCGATGGCATTCATCAAAAATAAAAACTACTTGTTTTTGGTAAATCGGTAAATCGCTCTCGCTACGCATCAGATTGTTGAGCTTCTGAATGGTGGTGACGATGATTTTATTATCATTCTTGGCAATGTTGCGTTTTAGCCCCTCGGTGCTATCCGAACCATTCACGCTATCGGGAGAGAATTTCTGGTATTCCTTCATCGTTTGATAATCCAAATCCTTTCTATCTACCACAAAAAACACCTTATCAATAAACTCCAATTCGGTTGCCAATCGTGCTGCTTTAAAGCTCGTTAGCGTTTTCCCTGAGCCTGTGGTGTGCCATATAAAGCCACCTCCTTCGGTAGTACCCCATTTCTTTTCTTGGTAAGCACTATTTATTTTCCATAAAATGCGTTCGGTGGCAGCGATTTGATACGGCCTCATAATGAGCAAAGTATTGGTAATATCCAGCACCGAATATTTAAACAACACTTGCAAAAGCGTATTTTTCTGAAAGAATGTCGCCGTGAAATCTTTCAAGTCTTTAATTCGCTCATTGTTTGCCCTTGCCCAGTTCATCGTAAAATCAAAGCTGTTTTTGTCTCGCTTGGTGGTATTGGCAAAATAACGCGTATCGGTGCCGTTGGAAATCACGAAAATTTGCAAATACTTATACAGAGAATGCTCACTATTGAAACTCTCCTTGCTGTACCGATGAATTTGATTAAACGCCTCACGAATAGCCACTCCGCGTTTTTTGAGCTCAATTTGTACCATTGGCAAACCATTGACCAAAATCGTCACATCATAGCGGTTCAGGTGCTTCCCTTTTTGCTCAAACTGATTCATTACCTGCACCTTGTTGCGGGTGATATTCTTTTTATCAACCAAATAAATGTTCTGAATACGCCCATCATCAAACTGGAAATCACAAATAAAATCATCGTGAATTTTACGCGATTTCTCCACAACTCCATCACTGGGTTTATCCAAATACTCTTCCACGAAACGCCTCCATTCGGCATCGGTAAAGGTGATATTATTGAGCGTTTGCAACTGCGTGCGTACATTCTGTAAAAGTGCCTCTTGGGTGGCTAAATCCGTGCGGTATTCATAGCCTTGAAGGGCGAGGTCTTGAATGAACTCCCGTTCCAAATCGGCTTCGGTTTGGTAGGAAGTATCTGTTTGCTCAATTTTTTCGTATGTATCTAAAACGATAAAATGATTGGTTTCGGCGATAGTGTTCATAATTATCGGTTATTTATTATTAATGATTCTTTTTTGTTGTTTTATGTGGGACAAACTCTGTCC
>JAUMXI010000096.1 GCA_030529185.1 Flavobacteriaceae bacterium | reverse complement strand
TTTTACAATCTTATATTGTAACTACAGCACGATATGATTTTTCTGTTTATGAAAAACGCATCTTATATCGTATCGTAGAAGTTTTACAATCCAAAATTTTGGGATTAAAACTAACTTACAATTATTCTATCCAAAAAGATTTATACGGAGATTTTGAGTTTACAATTCCTGTGAGTGCTTTTTTAAGAGATGAAAGGGATACAAACTACAATGAAGTCAAAAAAGCCCTTAAAAGTCTTCGTAATAAAGATTTTGAATACGAAGATGCCACTGAATGGGGTGTTTATGGTATTATTGAAAAACCTAAAATTAAAAAATATGATTCGGTTGTAAAGTTAATAATAACTCCCCTACTTATGGAAGCTTTTTTAAATTTTGCAAAAGGATATCGTAAATACGAACTCAAAACAGCAATGGAATTTGATAGTATATATACAATGCGATTTTACGAGCTTCTCAGCGGTCAAGAAAGACCCATTTCTTTTGTTATTGATGAACTCAAAAAAATGTTCCGAATAGAAGACAAATATAAGCAAATAAATGATTTTATTAAACGTGTCATTGAACCTGCAAAAAAAGAACTTTCTAAAAAAGCTCCTTATTCTTTCGAATACAAAATAAACAAACAAGGGAAAAAATATCATTCCATCACTTTTCATCCTTTTAAAATTCCGGCTAATAGAAATTTGGAAATAGAACAGCACAATTTAGAAAAACAATTGTCTCCTCGTTGGATTTTAGATAGTCAAACTTTAAAATATCTGCAGAACGAATATTCCTTTTCCAATAAAGAGATTAACCAATGGTATAAGCTATTCAAAACTGCACAAAAAGAGTTAGATTTGTCCAAATTTCTCGCTGAAAAGAAACGTTACGCAATGGAAGCAAAGAATCCCAAAGGGTACTTAATTCACTGCCTGAAAAACGAGTTGGGGAAAAACAGCAGGCAAGAAAAAATCAATGAAGTACAACAGGAATTGGATTTTGAACTTGATTTTTTAGATCCAGCAATCTCTCCTGATTTAACACAAGAAGAGGCAAAAACCATTGTAGAACAATTATTTAAATAATTTATATAAATACATAATTAAATATTTATATATTTATTAAAAATGTTTTTCATACATTTGCACCAATAAAAGACTATGGCAAAAATTATTTTAATAACGCATCAAAAAGGCGGAGTTGGAAAATCTACACTTACTTTCAATTTAGCTACCAATATTCGAGATATCGCAAAAGTTTGCATTGTAGATTTTGACTATCAAGGTTCTCTAAATAATATTCGAGAACTTTCAAAAATTCCCATTTTTACAGAGGAAAAATTCAATGAGATTTTGAATTTGGATTATGATTTTATTTTCATAGACACCCCTCCATACCTTTCTGAAAAATTGCCTAAACTTTACGATTTGGCTGATGTGATTATCATTCCTTCCAAAGCTGGTTTCTTGGATATATTAGCAATACGTTCCACCATTCAGATTGTAGAAGAAACTGGAAATAAAAATAAAGCCATTGTTGTTTTCAATATGGTAAAACCAAATACTTCTCTTACCAATGAAGTAACTCAACAACTGGATGAATATAATGTACGTATTTCAAAGACGATGATTTCTGACTTGGTGGCGTTCACTCGTTCTGTTCTTGTTAACGGAGTGGAGGATTCTGTTAATGCACAAAAACAGATAGACAACTTAACCAAGGAAATTTTAACCTTAGCAGTAAGCAAATAATCGTATATTTATTAAATTATATA
>JAUMXI010000095.1 GCA_030529185.1 Flavobacteriaceae bacterium | reverse complement strand
AAGATTTATTTGAAAAAATCACAAAACTAGAAAAACAAACTGTAGTTTTCACTCCAAATCCTGAAATTTTGCTAAAAACAAAAACAGATTTGGAATTTGAAAATATTTTACAAAAAGCAGACTTTTTGACTTCTGATGGAATTTGACTTTATATAGCTTATCAAATAAATGAAAATAATTTTTGAAGTTTTATAAATTTTTTATTACTTCCATACTTTTTTTTCAATTTATTTTTCAGAAGAAAATATTTATATAAAAAATTTTGAGAAAGAATTTGTTGAAGTGATTTAACAAAAGATTTACTTATTTTTTCAGAGAAGAATTCTATAAAAATAACTATTTTAGATTTATACAATCCAACTGACTCAAAAAAAGTTGCTTCTCAAAATATTTTTAAAGAAAAATTACAAGAAAAATTTCCAAATCTAAAATTTGATTACATAATTTTTAATCCAGAAAAAAAATCTGAAATTTTTGAAAAAATAAAAAATAGTGATTCAAAAATAGTTTTTTCAACTCTTTGAATGAAAAAACAAGAAGAAAATATTTTGGAAACAATGGAAAATTGTAAAAATCTGAAACTTGGACTTTGAGTTGGTTCTAGTTTTGATTATTTCGTTGGTTTTCAAAAAAGAGCTCCAAAAATCTGGAGAAGTTTAGGTTTAGAGTGGCTTTACAGACTTATAACTTGACCAAGGAAAATAGATAGACTAAAAAGACTTTATAGAGCAATTATTTTATTTACTTTTGAAGTTTTGAAAAATAAAAAATAGCTAAAATTTTAGCTATTTTTTTAATCTGTAATTTCAAGTTTTATATCATCATGATAAGTTGTAGAAGTATCATCTGAAATTTTAAAAACTCATCATTCTATTCTATTCCAACCATTTCATTGTAATTCTATTTTTATAAATCTTGTTCAAGGCCAGAAAAATGTATGAGGAGTTTTTTCTGTTAAAAATTCTTTTTGTCAATTAACAACTAATCTGAAATCTCTCCATTCTCACTCAACAAAGCTTCAAACTGGTGCAGAATAATTTAACCAGTTTTCATTTAGATGAAATCTTATCTTTGTTCAAGATGATTTTGAAGAAATTCAATTTGGTAAGATATTGCTCAAAGTTTTTAAACTACATTCTGTTGCTGAAACTCTCTGTAAAAAGTTATTTCTTATGTTTACAGGATCTTTATTTTCTTCTGTACGTTCATTAGAAATAGATCAAGAAATATTTCTATTTGGTAAATCTTTGTACTCTCAAGTATCATCTATATCATATGCTATAACTGTGCTAAATTTTAAATTATTTTTAAGTAAATTGTATAACTTATCATCACAGTTAAAATATATAACTTTAGCTGAAGAAACTAAATTTCTAGAAATAGTTGTCTCTGATCATTCTATAATTCTCACATATCAAGGATAAATTCTTTCAAAATTTTCATCATATGATTGAAATCATAATCAAGCTCATCACTTCCCTTGTTTTCAATTTCTTTTTATTTTTACTTTTCAAGTCAATATATAATTTTTTGTTGGTTCCACATATGTAAAATGATTTGTAGCTATATAATTTCTCCTAGTAAATCTCAAAGATTTACTTCAATTTGGAGTAGAATTTTCTTCTGTTGTAAAAACTCTATTAGAATTTAATGGAAAAGTTTTTTCATCTTTTTCCATATCTCATCAAAGCACAAATTGATAAAAATCATTGTTAAAATCTTTATGACAAAAAACTTCTATTGGTCATCTTTCTTTGAAAAATATTG
>JAUMXI010000094.1 GCA_030529185.1 Flavobacteriaceae bacterium | reverse complement strand
AAGTTCTTGAAACGAGCGAATAACCTCAGGAGTATGCATATTTAATTGGTCGATTGCCGAACCCGAAATCGAAAAGGCAACCTTGAATTTTCCGTTGTGTTTTTTGATTAAATCCAACAGCAATGCATTGGTTGGGAGATAACAATTTTCGGCAAGTTCCTCCAATTCAGAACGATTGGCGTAATTGTCAAAATAATTATGTTTCTTTCCTATATCAAAAAAATGATATTTTCTAAGTCGTTCGGGGTGATGTATTTGGAAATAAATACAAACTGATTTCTTCATATTATTATCTGTTTTTTTGTTCATTATAAATCTTTTTAAATGATAGTTGTCTGATTTTTAAAATGTTAATTTTTTTATGTCGTAAATTTTAATATTTCTTCTTTTTTCGTTACCTGATACTTTACTTCTTTTATTGTATGGAGTTTTTTGTTTCGATATTTCTAAAAAATAAATAAGCCATAGAATAAATTATATAAATTAAAGCAAAATCTATTACCAAAAATAAAATATTCCAACTTTTTATAATGGTTAAACAATTTTCACCTATGTATTTGTATTCATAGAACTTAAATGGAAAACCAATAAGAATGTCATTTACTCGTTTTTGTTTTTCTAACGGGAAGAACGAAATAAACGAGATACTACAAAAAATCAAAATAGGTAATATCACTATAAAAAACAGTTTTCTGATTTTTTGTTGTAACTCTATATTTTGCTTTTTGAAAATCAAATAGAAAACATAGCATACAATTACGGGTAGTAACGGATTTAACAAAGCTAATTTACCTATTTTTCCTGCTCCACTTCTATACCCCCATAAAAAATTTTGACAATCACTTCCCATAAAATTATATCCAAAATGAGGAAACGGAAAACCAATACGAATTTCCCAGAAAACATCTTTTTCTAAATAATAGAAAAAACTCAATAAGTACCCCGTTAAAAACACAAAAAAAGCAACGAAGATTAATTCACAAATTTCTGAAATTTTTGAGACCATAATTTTATGTTTTCTTTTTTTATAGTTTGTTTCCCTTTTTTACCTTATCTACAATATTTCCATTATAATCCACAAATACATTTGTATATACCTTATGGCATTACTAAATTTTCTGTGCTTATTTTATAAAAAGTCTTACCATTGGCTTTGAGTTCGTTTTCTCTTGAAGAAAGTTTAAAATTGAATTAAAAACATCACATTCTTTCAATTAATTTTAATTAAAAATCGTTTAATTCGTCTTTACTTCACAAGCTTTTCGTAAATGGTTTTGAGTTTCAAAGAGGCGTTTTCCCATTTGAGCTGATTTACCTCATCATAACCTTCGCGTGACATATATTCGGCAAGAGTAGGATAGGAGAGGATTCCGTGAATGGCATCTGCCAGGGCGTCAATATCCCAATAATCGACCTTGATGGCGTGGTCTAAAACCTCAGCCACACCCGATTGCTTCGAAATGATGGTAGGCACACCCGAACGCATCGCTTCCAAAGGTGAAATACCAAAAGGCTCTGAAACCGAAGGCATTACGTAAACATCACTATAACGGAACATTCGTTGTACTTCGCCACCTTTTAAGAAACCTGTAAAATGAAATTTCGTTCCGATACCCAGTTGTGCCACACGTCGCACCAACGGATTCATCTTCTCGCCACTTCCTGCCATTACAAAACGAACGTTGGGAGTCCGTTTGAGTACCTTAGCTGCGGCTTCAACGAAGTATTCCGGACCTTTTTGCAGGGTAATTCTTCCTAAAAACGTAACGATTTTCTCTTTAACGCCTCGTTCTTCCTT
>JAUMXI010000093.1 GCA_030529185.1 Flavobacteriaceae bacterium | reverse complement strand
TGGAAGTTTAAAAAATAAATATGAAATATCTAACAGAAAACGATATAATCAATAGAAAATTTTGGATTAATGAAATTCAAAATTTGAATGGAAATTTTATTGATGACACAGAAAAAATGCAGTCTGAACTGACTGAAGAAATTAGGAGAAATAGAGTAGAAAGACTGCTTACCCATATCCGTTTGTGTGGAAATATTCCAGAGATGTATAAGCACGATTCAAGCGAAGAAAAATTATATTCTAAATACACAGACACTATCCTATCTCTCGCCTTTGAAGAAATAGGAATAAGAAGTTTAGTGCTTACTGAAAGAGCCGATGCAGCTGATGTAGAGTCTTTTGCAAAGGATTATTCGTTTGTTTCAGATGCTAAAACTTTTCGACTTAGTAGAACGGCAAAAAATCAAAAAGATTTTAAAGTGAAATCTATGGATGGTTGGAAAAAAGGAAAACCTTACGCTATGGTAGTTTGCCCTATTTATCAACTTCCTACCAAAAATAGCCAGATTTATCAAGATGCTTCTATAAGCAATGTTTGTATATTTACTTATTCACATTTAGCATTGCTTGTGAATTATTCCCAAAAAGAAGGAAAACAAAAAGCAGAAAATTTATTAAAAAAGATATTTCAATCCATAGAACTACTTAACCCTTCAAAATCATCTGTTTTTTATTGGCAATCATTGAATAATATTATTTTAAATCAATCAAAACAAATGAAAGATTTATGGAAAATAGAAAAAGAAATATCCAATGAATCTTTGCATATTGCCAAACAAATCGACCTTGAATATTTAGCAAGTGAAAGAGAACGCTTTATGAGAATGTCACATCAAGATGCCATAAAGGAATTGATAAAGATTAGTAAATTGGAAAATAAAATAGAAATCATCAGTGCGGTTAAAGATAATGGTCTTTTTAATATTGAATAATTATGGAAAAATATATAAATAAGATTATTAACGGAAATTGCGTTGATGTAATGAAAAAATTTGATGATAATTGCATTGATTTGACACTTACATCGCCTCCGTACGACAATTTAAGAACATATAATGGGTATATTTTCCCTTTTGAGGAAATTGTAGGAGAATTATTTCGTATAACAAAAGAAGGAGGCATTGTTGTTTGGGTAGTAAATGATGCAACAATCGATGGGAGTGAAACAGGGACAAGTTTTAAACAGGCATTATATTTTATGGAAAAAGGCTTTAAACTTCACGATACGATGATTTTTCAAAAAACAAACCCAATACCTCAAATTTATAGAAAAAGGTATAATGGAATTTTTGAATATATGTTTGTTTTTGTTAAAGGAAAAAAACCAAACACCCACAATCCTATTATGGTAGATTGTCTTCACGCAGGTTTAGAACTTAATGGAACAACTTATAAAAACTATTCCAAAGGAGAGCAAAAACGAGAAAAATTAGCAAAACCGGTAAAAGACAAAAAAATAAAAGGAAATATATGGGAATATGTTGTGGGAAAAAAAATAGAAGACCAAGAAGCAAAAGGACACCCAGCTCCATTTCCCTGTCAATTGGCAATAGACCACATTCTTTCTTGGACAAACGAAAATGACCTTGTTTTAGACCCAATGAATGGTAGTGGAACAACCACAAGATGTGCATTTTTGACAAAAAGAAATTACATAGGAATAGATATTAGTTCTGAATATTGTCAAATAGCAGAAAAGAGGGTACAAAATTTATTAGTAAATCCAACTTTTGATTTTTAAATATAACAACAATGAAAAACTTTGTACAAGAATTACAATGGCGTGGAATGATTCAGGATATAATGCCTGAAACAGAGCAACATTTATTGGAAGGAATT
>JAUMXI010000092.1 GCA_030529185.1 Flavobacteriaceae bacterium | reverse complement strand
CATATTTATCCATAATAACGATTTTTTTTGTATCGCTATTTCAGGACGAGACATTATAAAATCATAAAAAAGAGGCTATCTTCATAGCCTCTTTTTTTTATTTCATTTGGGTAAGTTCCACAAATTTGTCATCAACAAAAAGGTTACATTTCATCCGAACAAAATGGGAAAAAATATTGACTTTTATGTTTTTTTTCATCTCCCCTTCAAAAAGATGCCCCGTTAATAAAGCATTAAATATATTACTTTGTTCATCTTGAAGTTCGTCATTGACGTACAACCGCTCTCCGTGAAACCAAGTGTTTTCAATTCTGATTTTATTACAGGCATAAGTCGCTTTCCAAATACTTTTCATAAAACTATATTCTAAAAATTATTATTAAACATTACTCCAAAAAATCCTACTATAAAACCCAAAATAAATAAAACCACAAAAAGCATAAAAATCCAAAAGATAATATGCAAAACTTTTCCCGATTTGCCAAATTTTTCAACAAAAGAAGGTTGTGTGTTTTCAAAAAACGAAAAATATTTTTCCATTTTAACAGTAGCTCTATCATATTGAAAATCATCTTGATGATTATTCATCTGATTTACTAATTCCGAAATTTCCAAAATATATTTTCCATACTTATTCTTTAGCATAGTCTTTCCGTAGAAATAAAACAAAATAGTAAAAAACAACATTGAACCAAAGATTTTAGCTACTTCCTGAAAATTTTGCTCCACAAAAAAGAATAATACATAGGCTGAAAACACCAAAGGCACCAGGCACAAATAATAAGATTTATACAATTCGGTATTTAGCACCAATTCATATCTTAAATTCAGCAGACTATGATACGTATCAAAGCTTTGCGTATTGATTTTTTTTGTAAAAAACCCGAAATTTACTGAAATAATATGCCGTAATTAAAATACCAATCCCCACCAACATCAAAAAGACAGAAATTTTATACATTCCTTCCAAAAAAAACAAAAAGATAAAAAGAAACGGAAATGACAAGATTGTCCATTTGTATTCTTTTTTCATATTGGCTCTTATTTTTTCCAAAGGCAAACGAATTTCCTGCTGTTTTTCTAACGAAATTTCAGGAGTTTCACCAATTTTGTCTTTATTCCAAAGTTCTTTAAAGTTATCCATCTTTAAACATTTAATTTTTTGACTATTTCACTAAGTTTATTTTTTGCTCGGCTGAGTCTTACCCGAACATTTATTTCCGACAGTCCCATTTGCTCAGCTATTTCCTTGCCGGAGTAATCTTCTAAATAATAAAATATCAATGCTTTATCAATCGGATTTAACAAATGAATGGCATCGTATAGTATTTTAATTTGATGTTCTTCTTCCAAGCTATCATCGTCTTTAATTTTGATATTGTGTAAGTTATCTTCTCTCGAAATAAAATCTTTCTTCTTTTTCCGATTTCAAGAAAACAATCGCTGTGTTGAGTGCCACCCGATACATCCAAGTTGAAAACTCACTTCTTTGCTGAAAAGTCGGGTAAGCTTTCCATAACTGATAAGTGATTTCTTGAAAAAGGTCTTTTTGGTCATCAAAATCATCCATATACATTTTGGCAATCTTAAACAGTATGCCTTTATGCTTTTCGATGCGTTCCAAAAATTCCTTTTCCAATAACTTCATTTTCTCGTTTTTGATGTATTAGTAGCACTTCAAATTCATTTGTTACATCAAAAATAAAAAATATTTGTGTTTTTTAATAAATTTTATGTTCATTACAGCCAAAAACGCAACGATTTACCTCTGCATTCAACGCTGTTTTGTTTCAAAATTTAACAAATAGTAGTATCTTTGCGGAATATAACTTACAAAAAATG
>JAUMXI010000091.1 GCA_030529185.1 Flavobacteriaceae bacterium | reverse complement strand
CTTCATCCATTCCATCTAAATCAACATTCCTATACATATCAGATGGCAAAGAATCGCATGAAATATAAACAAACCATCCCCCAATCTTTGGACTCAGCCACTCTGCCTCATATTCAAATCCAGATGCGATTGTCTGAATACCAGCATTTAAAGTGGTTAGAAAAACTTTCTTTTTATTAATGTTTTTAATTTGTATAAAATTAAATTTGATTTTATGCTCTTTTCCCTTTTTGTCTTGATATAATAAAATTTTTTTAATAGGTTTACCGATCACAAAATCAGAAGGAAGTATTTCTTTTTGATTGATGTGTATCTTAACTTCATTGTTAAATATCTTTAGTGGATATCGTTCAAATATTGCATCTTCTATATTTTCGCGTAAGAATTTATCTATTATTTTTTTCTTAGGTTCATTTTGTGTGGCTGTACTATCATACAATTCAGAAATTTCAACTTGATAATATGTGTGCTGACTTTTTTTTAAAATTTCCTCTTTGGTGTCTATGTTTACGTCTGTAACATTAATATTTCGTCCAAAGCTATCAAAGTTCAGAGGTATAATAGCTTTTGAATATGTTTTATCATTCGTCGAATATCCAACTGTTTCAATTTCAATCTTTTTTCCTATTTGAAATGCTGCAAAACGTCCAATCCCTTTACCTCCTTCTTTATTGGCCGTTCCAATATCCAATATTTTACTATCAAGTTCATTGATATGAACTCCAAGTCCATCATCTTTGATAATTATTTTTTTGATTACTAAGGGGTGTATTTCTGTAGTAGCTGTGTAATCAATGTCAATCCAAATGTTTTTTGCTTTAGCTTGCAAAGAGTTGTTAATTAACTCGCAAAAAGCTGTAAATGTACTTATATAATTTGCAAAAAGTTCATTTACCAACCGTGAATTTGTTGTAAGTTTCCTATTCATGATTTAATAAATAAAAAGCCAATTCTTATTTTTAACTATTATACAAAAATACAAATATATTTTCGACTGAAATCAATATTGTTTGAATTTTTGTAGGCGTAATTTCAGCGCACATTATTAATTATTTAATCCTAAGATTATATACTTCCAAACCAACGCCACAAACTGCCAGCCAATCTCACAAGAGTTATCCAGCCATAGTTTCTCTCTAATTTCGCCAGTCAAACGAATACAACCCTACCCTTATGCAACAAGAAGACGATTTGAGAGGACTTGCCAAAGTGATGGAATTTATGCGAGCGATAAGCATTTTGCTCGTAGTGATAAATATCTATTGGTTCTGCTATTACGCCCTGAAGGAATGGAATATCGGCATTACTGTTGTGGATAAAATCCTGCTAAACTTCAACCGTACAGCAGGATTGTTCGGCAACATTCTTTATACAAAACTGTTTGCCGTTATCTTCCTTGCCCTCTCCTGCTTAGGAACAAAGGGTGTTAAAGAGGAAAAGGTTACGTGGCCGAAAATCTATGTGTTTATGACTATCGGATTTCTCCTTTTCTTCATGAACTGGTGGATACTCAATTTGCCTTTGACACCAACAGCAACCTCCGGATTGTACATCTTGACAACGGAAACGGGCTATCTTTTTCTGTTGGCAGGTGGACTATGGATGAGCCGGCTGCTCAAAAACAACCTGATGGAGGATGTTTTCAATACCGAAAACGAGAGTTTTATGCAGGAAACGCGGTTGTTGCAAAATGAGTACTCCGTAAACCTGCCGACCAAGTTCTGGTACAGAAAAAAGCAATGGCGTGGCTGGATAAATGTAGTGAATCCGTTCCGGGCCAGTATCGTGTTAGGTACTCCGGGTAGCGGAAAGTCGTATGCCGTAGTGAATCAGTACATCAAACAACAAATTGAGAAAGGGTTTT
>JAUMXI010000090.1 GCA_030529185.1 Flavobacteriaceae bacterium | reverse complement strand
TTCAGCAGAATTATTTTCAAAAGTTGATGAATTTGTTTGAGGTACGAATTTCACAGATTGATTCTTCCAAAAACAAAGAGAGAAAGAGGCAAGGTTTACTAATTCCTGGCATTAATGATTTGGAAATGAGAAAATTATTTCGATTTATATACGATAAGGATTTTCACGAAGTAAAAGAATTTTATCGCCCGAGTTCTCGGAAAGTTATCATTCGGGCAATGTATTTGTTTTTTGTTCTTTTAACAGTTATTTTAACAATGTATTTTATTGATATATTGCAATTTACGTGGATTCCAATATCTTTATTTTTCCTTATTTTTTTGCTTATTTATATTTCATACAGAAATGAAAAACTTTTCCTGAAAGATGATTTTATTATACTCAAAAGCGGTATTTGGGATTTGACAACTACCTATTTACGAGTAGATAAAATACAAGAAGTAAAAATAAAACAATCTTATTTTCAAAAGCGTAGAGGATTGGCTTCTATCAAGTTATCTACATTTTCCGAGAGTTTACGATTGAATTTCTATGATGAAAAATTACTTAAAAAGTTAGTAAATGAATCTGTTTATAAAATTGAGTTTATAATGAGGAATAAATAAGTAGTAATGTTACAAAATAAATGAATTAAAATTTTTATTATTTAATTTTCAGTATTTTATAAGTTTTAATAAGAATATTAAAAAACGGCGATAAGATGTTCCTAAAAAAATAAAAAAATCGTAATTTTTTATGTTTTTTACTTTTGTAAGTAATTGATTTTTAAAGTAAAAACATATTATAATTTTTGTAACTAAAAAAATTTTATTATAGATTTGCAAAGTAGGAAACCCTCAAAAAGGTGTTTTTTGAAATTATTACCACATAACAACAAATTAAAATTATGCCTATGAAACATAACCGACACACTTTATGAGGGTATATTTTTTATATAGATTTCTTCAAAAAAATTAGATAAATCCTTTAACTGAGCTACGGGTTATTGCCCTCACTTAAAAAAGCGTGCAAATATAATAATTTTTTTAATTTTAATTTTTTGTATTATGAATTTTAAGGTAGATTTTTCACGAATTTTTATGTTAGCATCACTTGTTTTTATATTGTTTACAGGTTGCCGCAAAGATGTTGAGGAGCAGAAAGTTGCTATTTCTTCCGATGAATTGTCTCAAAACGAGAATTTTTTGGCAATTGTTGATGAAATGAAAGATTATTCTCATTTTATAAAAGAAATTATTGAAAAAAGTGAACTTTCTCCATTTGAGCTTGAAAATAGAGTCCAAATTGTTTTGAATAGTGATTTACCAGATAAAGATAAAATTAAACGACTGAATTCGTTGTTTGGTATTGATTTAACTCCTAGAATTGAGGAAAATGCAAGAGTTATTGCTCAACATTGGAAAATTATTGACAATAAATTCAATAATATAGACGAAGAATTACTTGCAGAAAGTTTTGCCAAAAGATTGAGTAAAAATAATAAAAATAGTAGGATTATTGTTATACCTGGTAATGATTGTGATTGGAAGTATTACGCTTGTTTAGCTGCAGCCTATTCAGCTGCTGTTCTTTGTCATGCTGGTTGTGATACGACTGCTTTGGCAACAACAGCAGGTTTAGGAATCCCAGCTTGTGTAGCTTTGTGTGGTTCGTTACAGATATATGCAAGTGTAGAATGTTATCATTCGTATTGTTCTGGTAATAATTGAAATATATAAAATTATGATAATGGAAACAAAAAATCAATTAATAAGAAAAAAATTCGGATTGCCTTTTTTGGTGTTTTATTTGGTTACTTTTATGATATGGCTGATTTTTCCGAAGCAATTGGTGGGAAATATATACGTTTTGATGGCATATTTGGTAGGAAATTTGATTTTTCTCTACGTTT
>JAUMXI010000089.1 GCA_030529185.1 Flavobacteriaceae bacterium | reverse complement strand
TTGGCGAAGCAGTGATATTAGCTCCCACAATGATACAATTCTGGGATTGGAGACCAAAACGAGAGAATAATTAAAAAATGAATAGAAAATGGAAACATATGTATTAAATGTGATGGTGGGGGTAAATGAGCCGACAAAGGTAGAAATAAATTGGGACAAAGACACCTTTGAACGTTACCAAAATAATGAGTTATCAGAAGCGGAAAAAGAGGATTTAGTAAATCTTGCTCACGACGCAATAGGGCTTGGGTATTGGATCGAAGAAGAAATAGAAGAATAACCCCACTGATTTTCCGCACAGGCAGGCATCGGGGTTCGAGCCCCCGAGCGGAACGAATAACCAGCCGTAGGCAATAAGCTATAAGCTAACGGCAAAAAGCAAAATAAAATGGCAGTTAAAGAAGTAAATGCAAAACGAGATTTAGTAGAGTACCTAATAGAAAGAGATTTAGGTACGTATGACGAAGTTTGGAGGGCTGTAAGCGATTTTGAACAGGAATACAACGCCTTTATAATCAAGAGAAAAAGGATAAAATCAGTTGGTTTTTTGTGGCGATTGACCATAATTCCGTTGTTTGTGTTTATAGCGGTGTGGTTTGTGTTGTGTCCCATCGTGTATATCATTAAAGGAAACGCTATCGTGCCTAACTTCGTACATCGTTGGACAGATAAGTTATTAAAAGAATACTGATTTAAACAACCTTTAAAACGATTTAAAATGGCTACAAAAACATCATTAAATTTAGAAGTAAAAGAGACGGAAGGAGATAAATTTACCGTGATTCTTAACGCAAAGGGAAGCAGATTGAGGTTGAATCTATACCTTGTAAACGGAATGCTTCAAAACGATAATTTGGCTCAAATAATCAACGATGCTTCAAAAACATTTAAAGACTTAAAAAAAGAGCAAAGAAAAAGCAAAATAAAATGAATGAGATAAATAAAACACGAACGCATTTAATTCTGTTTTTCATAGGATTAGCGTTTTTCATTTTTGGTAAAATAACAATCACAGAATTTTTATTATATATCATTTACTTGCACTTGGTGTATGGGAAAATACAAATAAATAATAACGATTAAAATGATAACCCCCGAACAACTCAAAATCATTCAAACGCTTTTAAATAAGCGTTTTACCGACCGCCAAGAGCGTTTGGATTTTCTTTCAGAATTTTTTGCAGTGGAAATCAAGTCCACCAAAGATTTGACCGAAAAACAAGCGTTTCAGCTTATCCGTTACCTCAAAGAGGGCAAAGCTATTGACAACGCTTTTTTTGCAAGGTTTGACAGCCAAAACCCGCAACATCGCACGCTATTGGCACGTTGCCACGAACTCGGTTGGGTAACGGTAACACAGACGGGCAAGGCATTGCCTGACCTTAACAAGCTCGGCGGTTGGCTCATCTCGAAGCGGTCGCCCGTGAAAAAGGCATTGTTGGAAATGAGCCACAAGGAAGTGAGCAAAATCATTTTCGCCATTGAAAATATGATAAAGGGAAAGTATAAGTAATTAATAATTAAAAATTTACAATTAAAAATGATAGTAGCAATAGATTTTGACGGCACAATTTGTCGGGGGGCATACCCCAACATTGACGGCTTACAGCCCGATGCCAAGCAGTACATTCAGAAGCTCAAAGATGATGGGCATTACATTATCATCTACACCTGCCGTTGCGGGGACTATTTGACCCAAGCCATTAATTGGTTATTGGCGAATGAAATCCCTTTTGACCGAGTGAACGATAACGAACCGCAAAGCGTTGCGTTGTACAAAAATAACAGCCGTAAGGTGTACGCTCACATATACGTGGACGATAAGCAAGTAGGTGGGTTGCCCCCTTGGAGCGAGATTTACCAATACATAACCAAAAAGCAAAATGAATATCAACAAACCCTCTCAAATCACTCAAAAATGAAAATAAGAATAAAAATAACCAAAGACTGCTTGGATAGTTTGAATTTTGTGCT
>JAUMXI010000088.1 GCA_030529185.1 Flavobacteriaceae bacterium | reverse complement strand
AAACTTTTATTTTTGAAACTGAATAATGAACTAAATATAGTAATTTAACAATACCGAAATTTTTATCGAAAAAGAAGTTAAAAAGTTCACGTACAAAGACTTAAAAGTCATTGACAGTGAAAACAAAAACCGAGTAGCCAAGAGTGGGGAAACGCTTTATTATGTGCATCAAACAGGAAAAAAGTATGATTTTCGTTCTCCAACATTTCAAATAGACATTAGCCCAAAAGTTGCTGAAAATGAAATACCTGTCAATCACATTGAATGGATTTACAACGGCACAAATATAGACCACGATAAGCTTTCGCTTAGTAGAACTATACACTACAACGATGACAACAAAGGCAAAATAGAGGTTCAGGCTCGTACAGGCAACCCAATGGCAGAGAAATACAAAAAAGTAAATGTTGAGTGGATGGATAGAACCTATAATGTAATCAGTTTTGCAAATAAATTAGATGAGTTTTTGAAAGCTTTTCAAATAATAAACGAAGTTTCTAAAAAAATTGGAAAGGTAATTCCTTGTGAAGCAGCTTTATTTAAAGATGTTGGTAGAAATTTAACTTGGCAATGGACGGAGGAAAATTTAGAAGATGAAGAATCTCGGCATATTCTACAAGAGAAGCTGTTTCAGTTTATCCTTTCAGCTAATGATATAGCTAAGCTTAGATGTGGTAAAAAGTTAGGTACTTCTGTTTTTGGAAAATCTTTTGAATTAGGAGAACTCTATGGAGAAATAGGTATAGGAGCTAATGTTATCATAGAAAATGGCACGATATATTATTTGGAGAATGGAAAACTTTATAAAAAGGTTAAAAAAGGACAGGGAGGTATAGAAGTGAAAGGAGAAGTAGGTTTAGCCGTAGGAGCAGGCTACAAAGAAAATGATAAATTGATTATAGGTGCTTTTGGAGGAGGAAAAGTAAACATAACTGGTGGAGGAAGAATACAGTACCCTTATAAGGGTGATGAAAATAAAATGGCTGTTGATGCGTATGTAAATCCTTTGATGTACAATTTTACAATTGAAACCAAATTAGGTCCTTTAAACAAAGAGTTTTCTTATTCAGGAATTTTGATAGATATGAAAATTGAATCAGAACCAATAATAATAAACTTACAAAAATAAAAAATGAATAAAAACAATCATAATGTTGGCTGTGGAATATTATTTATAATTTTATTTACATTTTCCATATTTTTTGTCACTTTTATTATTGCTAGAAATCAAATAAAGGAACATTTCATATATGGGGAAGTGCTACAAGGTGTTATTTTAGAAAAAGATAGTTATATCAGTACCACTTCAAAGGGTTCTAGTATTCACTATTGGGACTTTAAAGTGAAACCAATTGATAAATATCAAAAATTTATTTTAACAGCACAAGAAGAGGTAGGAAACCCAATGATTAATAATTCGGATATTGGAGACACTCTAACTATAAAAGTCCAAACAGAAAAACAAGCAAAAATAATCAGCATAAAGGGTGAAAAAATAAATGATACTAGTTCCTATTTTTGGATTTTGACACTTCCTTTTCTATTGGTTTTAGGATTATTACCTTATTATTTGATACTCAAGCAAAGAAAAAAACATTGCATAGTAATAATTAAAATACTGATATTAAACATTTTATTAGCTTTTACCATTGCATATTTTTTTACTTCTTAAAAATATAAATTAAAATGAAAAAATCAATTTTTACAACATTGGCAGTATTATTTTTACAAATGATGATTGCCCAAGAACAGCAGATGGATTGTGCTACAATCAATGTTTCACAGCCCACATCCAATTTTAAATATTCAATGTACGAGAAAGATTTTCTTGTGAAAAAGTATAGTAATTTTTCGCAAGTAACTAATAGGTCAGAAGAAGAGTTGATGCGTTCTATTTTATCAGCCTCCACTTTGGAATGGTATAATTTCAATAGAGAGAAAAAAGTTGAAAAAACCTCCCAAGATTTTCAGGTCGTGTTTTAAAAAGTATGATGATATAAAAAATTGACAATCAGGAAATAAAG
>JAUMXI010000027.1 GCA_030529185.1 Flavobacteriaceae bacterium | reverse complement strand
TATTGAAACGAAACCCTGAACAGCAAAAATTTGTTTATATTTCGCCATATACCAATGAAATGGCTTATACAGAGGAGTTTAAAGGAACTTTGTTATATACTAAATTACCTCCTGTGGCGTTTTATTTGGGAAATCAATTAAGAGCAAATTTCATTAAAAGAGGTGTCACAGTAGAGGGGAAAGTGATAGACCAATCTGTATCTCACGAAAATGACGAGCGAAAAAAAATAATGACTTATCATTCTCCAACATTGGAAGAAATCGTGTATTTCATCAATCAGACTAGTAATAATGCAATGTCCGAAGCCTTGTTGAAAATTACAGGATTTTATAAGAAAGGAGATTTTTCTTTGGAAACGGGAAGAACAACAGTGAATAAGCACTTGGCAAAAAAAGCTTTTGATTTTCAGGGGTTTAATTTTGTAGATGGTAGCGGATTATCTCGTTCTCACACCGTGACACCCTTGGCACAAGTTAAGCTGCTTTCTTCCTTAATGAGGGAAAATTATTTTGATGCTTATTTTAAATCTTTACCTATCGCAGGACAGACAGGGACGCTAAAATCTTCATTTCAAAAATCTTCATCTTATGGTAATATTTTTGCTAAAACTGGAACGCTCAATAGAGTGAAAACTTTGGCAGGATATGCAAAAACTAATAGTGGAAAATTGTTGGTTTTTTCGCTATTAATTAACAATTACAGAGGTTCCGTAGCACAAGTAAAACAAAAAATGGAGTATCTTTTAGAGACGATAATGGATTTGTAAATAATATTAAAACTTTTCATAATATGGAAGGTTTTTTTTATAATAAAAGAAAAAAATAATACATTTGTTCATCATAAAATTTAAAAATAATCAACTATGAAATTTCCGACAGATATAGAAATTGCTCAGAGTGCTGATATTCAGCATATTAAGGATATTGCGAAGAAGATTAACATTCCAGAAGAAGATTTGGAATTTTACGGCAAATACAAAGCAAAGCTCCCTTTGAAATACATTGATGAGGAGAAAATTAAAAAGTCTAAACTGATTTTGGTCACGGCTATCAATCCGACACCAGCAGGAGAAGGGAAAACTACCGTTTCCGTTGGGCTTTGCGATGGATTGAACAAAATTGGCAAAAAAGCCGTTTTGGTTTTGCGTGAACCGAGTTTAGGACCAGTCTTCGGTATCAAAGGTGGTGCGGCTGGTGGGGGATATGCCCAAGTTATTCCGATGGTGGATATTAATTTGCACTTTACGGGCGATTTTTCAGCGGTAGAAAAAGCAAATAATTTACTTTCAGCCCTGATTGATAACAATCTTCAAAACAAAAAACACAGCCTTGGTATTGACCCAAAAACCATTGTTTGGAAACGCGTAATGGATATGAACGACCGAGCGTTGCGAAATATCGTGGTAGGTTTGGGCGATAAAAATGGCGTGGTAAGAGAGGAAGGCTTTAACATTACCCCTGCTTCGGAGGTGATGGCAATTCTTTGTTTGAGTAAAGATTTTGAGGATTTAAAACAGCGTTTGGGGAATATTTTTGTAGGCTATACTTACGATAAAAAACCTGTTTTCGCCAGAGATTTAAAAGCCGAAAATGCGATGGCAATTCTCTTGAAAGATGCCATTCAGCCGAATTTGGTGCAAACTTTGGAGGGAAATCCTGCCATTCTGCACGGAGGACCTTTTGCCAATATCGCACAAGGAACGAACACATTGATTGCTACGAAAATGGGATTATCTTTGGGGGATTTTGTAGTGACGGAAGCTGGATTTGGGGGTGATTTGGGGGCAGAAAAATTCATTGATATTAAGTGCCGATATGGTAATATTCAACCGAATGCTTATGTGATTGTGGCGACCATCAGAGCCTTGCGTTATCACGGCGGAGCGAAAAAAGACGAATACGGAAATCCAAACTTGGAATATCTGAAAAAAGGTTTTGAAAACTTAGAAAAGCATATAGAAAATGCTGGAAATTACAACCTAAAACCTATCGTTGCGATTAATCATTTCGCTACGGATTCCGAGGAGGAAATTCAATTTTTAAAAGATGAATGTGCAAAATTAGGCGTAAAAGCCATTCTTGCCGATGAATTTACGATGGGCGGAGAAGGAATGAAAGAGTTGGCAACGGAAGTGGTAAATATCACGGAACAAACCAATGAAAATTTCCAATTCCTTTATCCTCTGGAAGATAGCATTGAGCAAAAGATAGAAACCATTGCCACGAAAGTTTATGGTGCTGATGGGGTAAATTATTCTCAAAAAGCCAAAGCAGATTTGAAAATCATTAAGGAATTAGGGTTTGACAAGTTGCCGATTTGTATGGCGAAAACTCAAAAATCTTTGAGCGATGATGAAAAGAAAATCGGTCGTCCGAAAGGCTTTAAAGTGAATGTTCGCGAGTTTGAATTTGCCACAGGAGCAGGGTTCATCATTCCTATTTTGGGCGATATGATGCGTATGCCTGGGCTTCCTGCCATTCCCGCCGCAGAGAATATGACTATTGATAAAGATGGAAATATTAATGGGTTGATTTAAAAAAAACACGCCTCCAAATTTTGGAGGCGTTTTTTTATTTTCCTAAATAAGATTTTAGAATTTTACTTCTACTGTTGTGTTTCAGTCTTTTGATGGCTTTTTCCTTGATTTGTCTTACCCTTTCTCTTGTCAAATCAAAAGTTTCTCCGATTTCTTCCAATGTCATAGGGTGTTTGCCATTCAATCCGAAGTACAATCTTACCAAATCAGCTTCTCTTGGTGTAAGCGTTTGCAAGGCTCTTTCAATTTCAATTTGAAGAGATTCTAGCATTAATTCTTTGTCAGGGCTTGGCGATTCTCCTGAACGCAAAACATCATAAAGGTTAGAATCTTCACCCTCCACCAAAGGAGCGTCCATAGAAAGGTGTCTTCCAGAGTTTTTCATAGATTCTTTGATGTCTTCCTCGCTCATATCCAATACTTCTGCCAATTCTTCTGGGGAAGGCGGTCGCTCGTTTTCCTGCTCTAATTGAGCGTAAGCCTTGTTGATTTTGTTGATGGAACCAATTTTATTTAAAGGAAGCCTTACAATTCTAGATTGCTCTGCTAATGCTTGTAAAATAGACTGCCTAATCCACCAAACGGCATAAGAGATGAATTTAAAACCTCGGGTTTCGTCGTATCTTTTTGCAGCTTTCATTAGTCCTAAATTTCCCTCGTTGATAAGGTCTGGCAATGAAAGTCCTTGGTTTTGATATTGTTTAGAAACAGAAACCACGAAACGAAGGTTAGCTTTAATCAGTTTTTCTAATGCTACTTTATCCCCATTTCGGATTTTTTGTGCTAAAATTACTTCTTCATCAGCGGTGATAAGTTCCACTTTTCCAATCTCTTGCAGATATTTATCCAGAGAGGCGGTTTCCCTATTGGTGACCTGTTTGGTGATTTTAAGTTGTCTCATTTTATTAAAAAAATATTTTCTATAACCCATTATACGAAGGAAGATTTTAAAAGGTTACAAAAAATAGCATAAAAAATAAATTTTGATGAAGAAAATTATTTTTCTAATTTTGACCGATATGAAAAAAGGAATTGTTTTATTGATTTTGATTTACTTTTTAGTGTCGTGTGGAGCATCAAAACCAACGCGAATTTATCATAAAACGAAATCAACAACAAATAGAAATTTAAAATCAAAATTTGAAAATAAAGGAACGGATAAACAAATTGCAAAAATCATCTCTGATGCTGAAAGTTACATTGGAACGCCTTATAAATTAGGTGGAATGACATCTTCAGGGTTTGATTGTTCGGGTTTTGTGGTCAAGGTTTTTAATGAAAATGATTTGAAAATGCCTCGCCGTTCCATAGACCAATCTCAACAGGGGAAGAAAATCAATATTAATGATGTAAAAATAGGGGACTTGTTATTTTTTGCGACAGCAGGTAAAGGGAGAGTTTCTCATGTGGGGATTGTTCATTCTATATTGAATGGGGGAGAGGTGAAGTTCATTCATGCCTCAACGACAAGGGGAGTTATCATTTCCTCATTGAATGAAAGTTATTGGAATAAAGCATTTTTATTCGCCAGAAGAGTGCTTTAAAATTAGAAAAAATTTAATTTAAAATAATAAAAATATGAATTTACAAACAAAAATAGAGCAAGCGTGGGAAGATAGAGCTTTGCTTCAACAAGAAGAATATCAAACGGCTGTTCGCGAGGTAGTTAAGCAATTAGATTTAGGGAAAATTCGTGTGGCAGAACCAAAAGAAGATGGTTCTTGGCAAGTGAATGAGTGGATTAAGAAAGCCGTAGTGATGTATTTCCCAATTCAAAAAATGGAAACCATAGAGGTTGGACCTTTTGAATTCCACGATAAAATTCCATTAAAGAAAAATTACGCTGAAAAAGGAGTTAGAGTAGTGCCTCACGCAGTGGCAAGAGAGGGAGCATTCATCGCTTCTGGAGCTATTTTGATGCCATCTTATGTAAATATTGGGGCTTATGTAGATAGTGGGACAATGGTGGATACTTGGGCTACAGTAGGAAGTTGTGCCCAGATTGGTAAAAATGTGCATTTGAGTGGTGGAGTAGGAATTGGAGGGGTTTTAGAGCCACTTCAAGCAGCACCTGTAATCATTGAAGATGATTGTTTCATCGGGTCAAGATGTATCGTGGTAGAAGGTGTTCATGTAGAGAAAGAGGCTGTTTTGGGAGCTAATGTGGTTTTGACGGGTTCTACTAAAATTATAGATGTGACGGGCGAAACACCTGTGGAAATGAAAGGAAGAGTTCCTGCTCGTTCGGTGGTAATTCCGGGGAGCTATACGAAAAAGTTTCCAGCAGGGGAGTTTCAGGTACCGTGTGCATTAATTATCGGTAAGAGAAAAGAATCCACCGACAAAAAAACCTCTCTGAATAATGCTTTGAGAGAGAATAATGTATCGGTTTAAATAGAGATATTATTGAGAAACATAAAGGAGGTTTTATTCAACCTCTTTTGTGTTTTAATAGAGTTTTAATTATTATTGAATTTTTATTGAGGATATAGACTCTCTATCACGGACAAATCGTATATTTTTTTGTCTAAAAATTCTTGCATTGTATCAAATAGCGAAAAAGCTGGAGGGCTTTATGTGGTTTGTTGGTTGGCGATAATATTGATGATGTGGTTGTAAATATCAAGTGCGATTTTTCTATGTTTTAGCTATTCTAAATCATTTTGGGTAAATGGTTTATCGGGGGATTTGAGAATAAGTAGGGGTTCTATTTTAAGGTTTTGATTGTTTTTTTGATAAGCAAGAGCCACAAAAATATGGGTGCAGGTTTTTTCTTTTTTAAGGCTTGAGACTGCCCCCCCAGGTGTATCCGAGAAGGGTCTATTGGTTAGCGAGCCGATGTGATAACCAGCGATGGCACGGGTGCCTGAAAAGTCGTATTGCTGTGAGTTGATTTCTTCTATGCTTACAGCACGGATTTCTTGAAATAGGATAATAAAAGGTGGGAATTTATCTTTTGAGACAAAGGCGACTTGTTGGTTTTCTTCATCAATGACGAAGCGAAAAAGATTAATGGGGTGATGGACTGCTTTTGAGGTTTTTATGTTGAAGGTTTGTAGGGTTGTGTATATTTCATCTCCGTTGGTATTTGTTATATTTTCTCGGACTGCTAAAAGATGAATAACAAAAGGATAAAGGCTAAAAAGAATAAAAAAAGTAAAGGCATAGGGTTTAAATTTTAGACAAAGTTAAAAAAAAACAACTCCCACAATTCAACTAATTGACTTTGTGAGAGTTATTAAATTTAATGGAGTTGGAGGGACTCGAACCCTCGTCCAAACAAGCAATACGCAAACTTTCTACATGCTTATTCTGTCTTTGGTTTTCGTTCGCAAACAGAGAACAGACACTCAATTTCCGACTTAGCTTTTAAGGTTTTCGTCCTTTAATCAAAGCTCTTAAAGGCTTATTTCTACATTTCCTATGCCCCATACTCGGACGCCGTAGAACGGAGCTTCCGTGAGACATCTTGTTTCCTTACTATACTTCGGGAAAAACGCTAATCTTACTATACTTCAGATTAAGCAGCAAGAGCATACTCTTCGTTGCCAGTTAAATCTTTGTAGCAAGGGATTAAAGAGATCGCGCTACGGTTCTCTGCATGCTTATTTACCCATTGGTCTTGCTGTCGAAACCAGTCAACCCCTATGTAAATAATTCACAAAGGTATAAAATTATATCAAATAAATCAAATTTTTATTCCAACTTTTCCAGTTTGGCAAATTTTAAAATTAGATTTTTCTCTCCTTCGTGAATGAAATTTACCAATGCTTTTACATTATCAGGGTCTGTGCCATCGAGGAAAACAACTTCCCCAACTCCAAAACGACTATGCCTTACTTTATCGCCGACTTGAATATTCTGAGAGGAATCTCCTTTTGGAGTGGTAAATTTCGCCGAAGCAATGGAAGTCAATTTCTGTGGAGCAGGTTTTTCTTGGCGTGAAAGAGTTTTCTTTGGCTCTTTCTTTTGAAAAATCCTACTCGGTGTATCATCAAAAATATTAGAATTTAACCCCGAATGATTGATGAATTTAGGTTTTGGGGCTGGATTTAAAAATTCCAAATACTTTTCATCTATTTCGCTTAAAAAACGACTTGGCTCTGTATCGGTGATTCTTCCCCATTGAAAACGAGAAGTAGCATAAGACAAAACTGCCTGTTTTTCGGCTCTGGTAAGGGCAACATAGAAAAGCCTTCGTTCTTCTTCTAACTCTTCGCGAGAGCTGGAGCTCATTAAACTTGGGAACAAATTTTCCTCTAAACCAACCAAATGCACTATCGGAAATTCCAAACCTTTGGATAGGTGAATCGTCATCAATGAAACTTGGTCTTCATCTTGGTTATCCTCTTGTTTATCAGTAGATAAAGCAATGTTTTCCAAAAAATGGGATAAACTTGGATCGCCATCTTCTAATTGCAATTGCTCATCAATAAAACCTTGAATGGAGTTCATCACCTCTTGAATATTTTCCACTTTGGAAATTCCCTCTGGTGTTTGGTCTTCCTTTAACGTCTTTAAAATCCCTGTTCGTTTGGCAACTTCCATCGATACAGCGTAGGCATTTTCCGTTTTCAGCATTACTTGAAAAGCCTTTATCATTTGCCAAAAATCATCAAGTTTGGTAAGCGTAGGTTTATTTAAGCCTAAATTCGGACTATGAAATACTAAATTATCCAAAATTTCTGCTATGCTTTGTTGCTGGTTATCAGCATAAACAATTAATTTATTTTGAGTAGTTTCGCCGATGCCTCTCGCTGGATAATTGATAATTCTCATCAAGGCTTCAGAATCTTTTTCATTGACTAAAAGACGAAGGTAAGCCATCAAATCTTTTACTTCTTTCCTTTGATAGAAGGAGATTCCACCGAAGACCTTATAAGGGATATTTTTCTTTCTCAATGCATCTTCCAAAGCTCTAGTTTGAGAGTTGGTTCGGTAAAGAATAGCAAAATCGCTGAACTTTTTTTGATGAAAAAGATGTTGTTCCCAAATATTTCCAGCTACAAAATTAGCCTCTTCGGCATCGGAAAGGGAACGATAAATTTGAATTTTTTCGCCCACTTCATTATCGCTAAAAACATTCTTTTTAAACTGCTGAATATTCTTGGAAATCACACTATTGGCGGCATTTACAATGTTTTGGGTAGAACGATAATTTTGCTCCAAAGACACACTCACCGCATCGGGATAATCCTTCTTAAAATTCAAAATGTTATGAATATTTGCCCCACGGAAAGAGTAAATAGATTGGGCATCATCTCCTACCACGCAAATATTTTCAAATTTGGAAGCCAACGCCTTTACGATAAGGTATTGAGAATGATTGGTATCCTGATACTCATCTACCAAAATATAACGAAATCTGTCTTGATATTTCGCCAAAACTTCAGGGAAACGAGTAAGCAACTCATTGGTTTTTAGCAATAAATCGTCAAAATCCATCGCTGCATTTCGGAAGCAAGTTTCTACATATTTTTTGTAAATTTCGCCCAATAATTTCATGTTAGCTCGGGTATCAGCCTCTATCAATTCAGGATTGTTGTAATAAGCTCTTACGGTGATAAGATTATTTTTGTACTGGGAAATTCGCCCCTGAACTTTTTTTGGCTTATAAATATCAGAATCAATATTCATCTCTTTAAGCACCTTTTTCAGCACATTAAGAGAATCTTGCGTATCGTAAATCGTAAAATTAGAGGGGAAACCAAGGTAATGGGCTTCACTTCTCAAAATTCTGGCAAAAACAGCGTGGAAAGTCCCCATCCAAAGGCTTTTGGCGTTGCTATCGCCTACTATTTTGGCTATCCTTGTTTCCATTTCTCGGGCAGCCTTTTTGGTAAAGGTAAGAGCCAAAATATTGAAAGGATCTACTCCGTTGGTAATGAGGTGAGCAATACGCATTGTTAATACTCTGGTTTTCCCAGAACCTGCTCCTGCCAATACCATCAACGGTCCTTGAAGAGTGGTTACGGCTTTGTATTGAGCTTCGTTTAATCCTTCCAAATAATTCATAATCTTTGCCAAATTTAGGAGGCAAATTTAATAATTTATAGGACAATTTTATTAATTTATCCTCAATTTTATACACAAGCGGTCATTACAACAAAACAATAATAAACTCTATTTTTCAACTCATTTAAAAACTTTTAAGATGAAATAACGAGTTTGAATTTCAATAATTTAAACATAAAACAAGAAAAAAACAAGAAAAATATTTGTAGAAAAATTAAAAATCATTATCTTTGCAACGCAAAACAGAAGAATACTTTAAAGTTTTGGAGAGATGGCAGAGCGGTCGAATGCGGCGGTCTTGAAAACCGTTGACTGTAACAGGTCCGGGGGTTCGAATCCCTCTCTCTCCGCGAGCAAATAAAGGCAATTTACTAATAATCAGTAGATTGTCTTTTATTTTTACTATAAGTTTTCCAACTATTTTCCAACATTTGAATTTACAAAAATCCTCTACTCTTATTTTATACAAATATACTCAATATTCTCTAAATAAAGATAATTTTTATTTATAAATTATATATTGGGCTGGAAAGGAATATATAGAATATCTCGTTTGAGAAATACAAAATAATATTTCAAAATCTTTTCCCTTTTCTATTAAATTTAAACTCTGTTTTGTTGTTGAATAGGGGTATCCCAAACTTTTTTATAAAAGGAGGGGGATACAACATCAATACTTTGTGATGGCTAACATATTTAGTAAAAAAATTAACTTTGTAAAAATTACATAAATATGCTTAACTTTTTAGAAAGAAGATACTCAATTGGGGCAAGAGAGGATTTAATATCTATGAATCATCAAATTTTTAAGCTCTATCGCAATTTTTCGCTATCAGAATATAGTAATATTATTACCCTATTTATAGACACTACTCAAAATGAAGAGTTTTCCGAGTTTTTCAGTTATGGAGAATGGAAAAAATTTAAATTAGGCAACGAAATAAATCCTACAAAGATAAAAGAAGTAATATCTTATTTTTGCCCTTTTTGTAGCAATGAAAAACTTCAATCAGTTTTAAACGAACTGGAAAATCCTCATAGAAATTTTGACCAAGAGTTTTTAGATTGGCTTGGGTATAAAGGGAGAATTAAAACAGGTTTTCTAAGATTAGCACCTAATGGCATTCTTTTTACAGAAGTATCAGGAAGCGATAATATACCGAGATTTTATTACAAATACGAAAACTCTTTTGTATTTGAAGAAGAAATAAGATTAAATAAATATTTAATTGAGAGTAGTTTAGAAGATGAAGCTATTCAGAAAATTGAAGAAATGAGGCATTTGGCTCAATATTTTGTTGAGAGCAAACAGGTGTTTCTTTTAGCCCCATTGATTAAGGAACTTTCTCAGCAAATAGGATTTGATTTAGAGCCGAGTAGATTAAAGATTACCAGTGATTTTAAAGTAATTTTATTGGATTACAATCAGTTGGAAATAGATATTAGGCATCTTTCCAAAGCTTTGTATTTGACTTTTCTTCAAAACGAAAAACCTATTGATTTAGAAAATTTAGGCGAACATAAAGAACTTTTTACCCAACTTTATAAAGCGATTTCTTACAGAAATAATTTAGATGTGTTGGAAAGCAGCATTGAGGCTGTTTTAGATGTAGAAACCAAACAAGTCTATCAACATATATCGCGAATAAAATCTGCGTTTTGTAGTAAAATCTCGCCCAGTTTAGCGAGAGAATATTATATTGCTGGAAATAGAAATCAATCCAAACAGATAAAACTTCCCAGAAAATTAGTGATTTGGGAGGGAATATTTTAAAATATAGGGTTCGCAATATTGCGAACCTTTTTTGTATGTTTCTTTAATGGGTAAATTTGAAGAAAAATAAAAAATTATGTTAGACTATTACGAATATCCAATGAGAGACAAAAGATTGAGCGATGAAGCCAAAATTTTATTAGAACAATTAAAAGAGCAATTATTAGGGCTATCCTATAAGGATATTAGGAATATTTTAAGAGGACTTGATTTGCATTTTTCAAGCAAGATGTGGGAGGAAATTGCAAAACAAGAAGAAACAGAAGAATAAAAATAAGCAGGAGAGCCTTTTATAATGTTTTTTTGTATATTTGTGCAAAATAACATTAACGAAAAATAAAAGTGTAAACTTTTTTGCTTTTGTTCTGTGAATCGGCAAAATTCTATGAATACTACAAAATGCAAAACAAGTAAACACACTTGTGATATAAGCAAGTGGCTCTCCTGTTTTTATGTAGTATAGGCTTTGCCGAGCCGACAGAACTAAAAGCAAGTGAAACCACTTGCTTTTTTGTTGTTTGAAATTAAATAAATTTTATGTTTAATCACTATGAATGAGTTATTTTTGAATAATATTAAGAGAATTGCAGAAAAAATATCGGGGTATTTAATTGATGGAAATGACAATCGCCAACAAATGATTAATATCCTCAATAATTTATACGGTGAGTTTTATGTATCTCAATATATTAATAGGCGTTGTTTATTTAGTATTACAAAAGGAAATAGCTCTTTTCATAATAATGCAAGTTCTTTTCAATATAGAAGTGGAATAGAACTGAAAATATTGAATGACCTATCTATAACTCAACAAGAAATTGAAATGATATTATTTCCTATTTTAGGGAATGAAACGGTTAAAAGGAGGCTTAATGTAATGGGCTTTGATACTCTTAAAGTAGTATTGGCTTGTCAGAATAGATATTTAGATTTTGATTTATTTCACTCTATTAGATCTACCCTACCAAATAAAACTGGCAACTTGCCTAAAACTATTCACAACAAACCAACAATGCCTACTACTAGATATATATCAAATCATCAACCTCCAAAGCAATCATTTCCAGATACTCATAACACGGAGTATAAAAAAGGAGATAATTTATATTATAAAAAGAAAAAATAATAACTATGAAAATAAAAAGTATTTTAAATGTATTCTTCTGTTTTTCTCTATTATTGTTAGTAAGTAGTTGCTCTTCAATAGGGCTTTTAGATGAGAGAAATTCTTGGATATTGGAAGATATTGATAGTATTGGAGATTTTATACAAGTTTATATTGTATTGCAAGTTTCTATATTTTTGATTTCATTTTTACTATCCTTTATTTTAGGAGATTTAGCTAATGTAATTAGCGTTCTAATTCATTTTATTTGGATAGTGAGTTATAGAGACTATGGCTTCTTTATTGTGCTGTTGTTGTTTGGTTTATTTGCAGTAGTTTCACACTTTGTTATGTTATTAATCGCTAATAGAAAATAATAAAAATTTATAGATATGTTTAAAAATCCGTTTTCATTTGAAGGAAGAATTAGAAGAACTGAGTTTGGTTTGTCTATGATTATTTGGGCGGTCGTTCATTTAGGTTTAGTACTCATTGCACAAGTCCCAATAGGAGCTGCAATAGCGTTAATAGGTTGGGTTTTTGCAGTTTGGTTTAATTTAGCACAATCCGTAAAAAGATCCCACGATATAGGAAATTCTGGTTGGTATATTTTATTTCCTTTGTATGGATTTTGGCTTCTCTTTGCCGAAGGAGATAAAGGTCCCAACCAATATGGAGCAGATCCAAAAGATGAAGGTAATAATGGACACCATAACCACGGAGGTTATGGAAATTACCCCAATAATGGGAATAGCTATTATGGAGGTAGCAATAATGGTGGAAACCATAATAGAAATAGTGGTGAATATGGTGGTGGTAATCCATATGGGAAAAGATAAAAACTAAACCGATAGATATGAATAATTTTCAGAAAATTTTAGCCACAATAGGTTTAACGGTAATACTGGCTATATTCACAAGTGCAACAGGGATAAAGGGTGGTGCCCTATTTTGGATTCCTGTGTTATATCTTTATAGAGTGATTTGGAAAAAAAATGACAAAGAATCTTCGCAATAAGAATATAGAAATCCATCTTCTCAAAACACTGATTCTCCAAAAGGGAGAGAATACAAATCTGGTAATCCTTATAGTAAATAATACAAAAAACTATGGATGAAAAATATCATAAATATTTCTATATACTAATCCTTATTGTAGTGATAATATGTGTGTTATCAGCTATTTTTGATGAGTTTGAAGCCATAGTAAAAGAATTTGTTATTTATATAGTATTTTTTTTGATGATATTTAGGGACTATTTTTCGAGTTAAAGCCATCATTGATTTTTTTATTTCATTATTTAAGTAAATTATAATCATTATGTATAATATAGAAACATTACAAATTAGTAGCACACACCCTTGTTTAATTATCTATCTATTAGACCACAGCAACAGTATGGCGGAATCCGATGGGACTGCTAAAAAAGGGCTAAAACTTGCTCATTCCATCAATGAAATTATTTTTGAGACAGGACTAAAATGCGTAGGGGCTAATGGAGATATTAGAAATAGGTTTGAGTTGTCGGTAATTGGTTATGGAACCAGTGTAAGCTCTGCTTGGCAAGGTGCATTGTCTGGTAGTTGGGTTGTTCCTATTTCAGAAGTTTTCAATAATCCTATTAGTATGTATAATGATATTCCTCTATGGATATCTGAAAGATATAGTGGGCAAACTTCTATGAGAAGAGCTTTTGAAAATGCTTATAGAATTTGCGAAGACTGGATTAATTGGGGAAATCATAGAGATTGCCACCCACCTATTATCATTAATATTACAGATGGAATGCCTACGGATGGAGGTTTTAATTTTGGAGATTTGGCTCATACAGTAAGAAAATTAATGGGATTACGAACCAATTATGGTAATGTAAATGTATTTAACATTCATATTGATGGAGGTTTTGGAGATACCATTGCGTTTCCTAATTATCCCCCTAATAATAATCAATATGCACATTTATTGTTTGATTTATCTTCTTCTCTCAATCCACATATGATACAATTAGCAAGGAATGCAGGATATAATATAAAAGAAGGTGCCAAGGGCTATATTTTTAATGGTTCTGGTAAAAATTTAATGGATTTTTTAAACATTGGAAGCAACCCTATTTAATATATGGACATTAAAGCATTTCAAATACACAAGCGTTCATCTTATGTATTTAAAGATATACAAGATAAATATGGCATTAATCAAGATAATAATATTTATGCTGTATCTGATGGTGCCACGCAGGGATTTATGTCTCAAATATGGGCAGAACAACTGGTGAAAGATTTTGCATCTAACCCTACATTTGATATTTCTCGCCTTATTGCTAACTTTACTCATCTAGCTCATCAATTTAGTAAGCAAGATATAGAATTAAGTATCAATCCAGCTATCAAAGCAATACAACTGCGAAAAAAACAAGAAGGAGCTTCTGCTACATTTATTGGAGTAAAAATAGAGAATAAAATACTTCATTACATTTCATCGGGAGATATTTGTGGAGCTATTTTTTCTAAAAATGGCATACAATTTTTTCCTCATACTAATATAGAAGATTTAGATAAAGACAAGGGGTTTTTGAATACTCAAAAACTTATTGATAATAAAATACTAGAAACGCAATTTAGAGAAGGGAAATTATCTTTATATGATGGAGATAATGTTGTTTTGATGACAGATGCCATAGCAAGATTTATTCTGAAAAATCATCAGTTTCTACAAGAACTTATAAGACTTAATGATTTTGTTTCTTTTAAAGAATTTATTATTAATCTTTGGGAAACGAAACAACTGGAAGAAGATGACATCACAATGCTCTGTATAGAGAATAATAATCAAGCATCATCGGTGAAAGAATTTTTGGCAAAAGATTTAGAATTTCCTAAACCTCTACATATAGGAGAAAATAATGTTCATACTCAAAATATCAATAGTGGTAATGATTCTCTTATTAAATTAATGGGAGATGTTAATTTATTGAAAAAAGAACTTTACCATTTAAAGCAAGAAGTTCAACATCAGTATGCTTTAATAGAACATCAGAAGAATCTTTTCCAACAATTCAGAGATACTATTATAGCCGTTATTATAGGTATTGCTATGGGATTTGGAGCTTATAGGGTATTCCAATATACTAAAAATCCTCAAAATCAAAAAACAAATATACAACAAGGGGGAAAACATTCCCCAAAAGGAAAAGCTAAAACCAACAACAAATCTAACAATAAAAATGTGTCTTCTGATATAAAAAAGCACGGCGATAATAGTTTTAAGCAAAATGGCAATAAAAACACTATTGACTCGTTAAAACAAACTCCTTCAAAGGGAGAAGAACCTATCAAGAAAAAGACAAGCCCAAAAGATAAAACTAAAAAAGGCTCTCCTAAACAAAATGCCGAAAAGCAAAATAAGCCTTCGGATGAAAAACATAACCAGGGTAATGCCAATGGTAATAAAAATACAGAAACTAACACCGAAGAATAATATAAACTAATATTATGAAACAATATCCATCTATTGTAGAATATGAAAAAGCAATAAGGACATTGGGTAGTGCGTGTCTTAATTTGCCTAATGGTTATGAGTTTATTCCTAATAAACTTCAACCTATAAAAGTTTTTAAGGTAGCTTCAGGGTCTTTTGCAATAGTTTTTAAGGTAAGAGAAATTGGTACAGGAAAACTATTTGCACTAAGAGGCTTCTTAAATATGGCTAATCCTAAAAAAATAGACAGAGCGATAGCGATATCTAATAGTCTCCAAACAGTATCTGAATATTGGATTTGTAAAACGCAATTCTTTCCTAATGGGATAAGTATAAACCATCAGCAATATCCTATTATTTTAATGGAATGGTGCGATGGAATACCTCTTAATGAATATGTTTCTACAATTCTTCAAGATAATTATAAAATCGCTGAATTACAGAGAAAACTAGTAGAATTGAGTTTGAATTTGGAGGCACTAGAAATCGCCCACGGAGATATACACGCTGGAAATATTTTAGTAGCGTCCAATGGGGGAGATATTGTTTTAAAATTGGTAGATTATGACCCTATATATGTTCCAGAGCTAAAAGGAGAGTTGGCAATGGAAATAGGGCATTCTTCCTATCAACATCCTAAGAGAGACAAATCCTATTATGATGAAACGATTGATAGATTTTCCTTTTGGTTATTGCTTACTTCCTTGGAAGCCTTGAAGTTTGATAAATCTCTATGGAAAAGAGACACCGAAGGTGGTTTTAATGATGAGGATAATTTCTTATTCAAGGCAAAAGATTTAGAAAATCCGAATCATTCTCAATTAGTAAATAAAATTAAAGGATTAAATCAAAGTTCTATTAATTATTATTTAAACGAGTTATTCAGTGATGAGTTTTCCCCTAATAGAGAAAAAGTATCTCTGTATCAGGAAGAAGTAAGCATTATAAAACCTACTAGAATAAACCCTGAAAAACCATTGATAGAAGCTGAACCTACCCCTACAACTTCTACCCCATTACAGAGAACAGATTTTATTATTAATTCTATACCTAGTGGAGCAAATGTATATTCAGGGAATCAATATTTAGGGGCTACACCGCTTCATTTACCGATTAGTTTATTCTCATTGAATAGAAATCAAGTAGAATATAACATTCCTCTAACGGAAGGGAATAATATTCCGCCTATTTTACCTCCAACTCCCCCAGAACCAGCACCATTGCCTCCAAAAAAATCAAACAATAATGCCGTTATTATTATAATAGCGATAGCAATTATATCTATCATTCTTCTATTAGCTTTTTTATCAGAAAAAAGAGAAAGATATAATTATAATTATGAACCTCCAACAGAGATATATGAATCTCCAGCAGAAGCAGTAGAAACACCTTATGAATCCGAGGCTACTGCGGAGGTGGCAGTTGAACCGTATGAATCCCCTACTGAATCAGAAGTGATTAGGGAAACAGCACCTGCATCGTATGAATATTCAACTGAATCTGAACCAGTAGAAGTTTATAGCTCCTATTATTCAGATGATGAGGTAATAGACAGACTAAATAGATATTATAACGCCGTGTATAATAGTAATTATTATGCTTTTTATGATTTATTTTCTAGTAGGGTAAATAGGTTCTTCGGAAAATATAACCTATCCCCAAATGATATAATAGAAGAAGCTAAGACTTATGATTCTATCTATCCATATAAAGAATTAACAATTGATGAAAACAGCATCGTAATCCATCGTTATAATAATGAAACCACAGCGAGATATAATATAGTTTATAAAGTGAAGAAATATTATGATGACCCTTGGAAATATTTCTACTTAACAATATATGTGGAATTTGATGAAAATTTAAGAATAAAAAATATTTTTGAAGCAAAAAATTAATCATATCTTAACAATCAAATAGTTTTCATAATGAATCCCAACATAATAAAAATATTTTTGGCTCTATTGCTGTTTGCTTGTTTATTAAATATGCCTTATGGGTTTTACCAAATGGTTAGGTTCTTAATGCTTGGCGGAATGGTGTATTTGTTTTTCGTAGAAGATAAAGCAGAAAACAAAATCATTTATATTATACTGGCATTATTATTTCAACCATTGATAAAAATACCGCTGGGAAGAACGATATGGAACATTGTAGATGTCGTGGTAGGTGTAGGATTAATTATTGACACATTTAAAAATTCAAAAAAGTAATGGAGCTTATTATTCTATTTTTCTTGTCCTTTTTGATATATAAAGCTTTTCAAAGCGATAATAACAATAATAGCAATTTCGATGGTGGTGGCTACTCTTCTAACAATAACTCTATTTGGGGATTTTTTGACTCTGATAATGACGGAGACGGAGATAGCGATGGTGGAGATTAATATTTAACGATAAAAAAACAAGAATATGAAAAGATTAATTTTATTAATTACGGTAGTTTTATTACCCATTTTTGCATTTTCTCAAAATAAGACTATAATATCCGATTTAAAGAAAGCGGGAGTCAGTATTTTTAATAATGAATCTTATGTAAAGCCAATGTATGAAGGATGTGGAAGTTATTTTTCTATAAATAAATCTGATAATAAAAAAGGCAACTATATATTTATAGGAATGGTCACTGATTATTGGGGAAAAGCATATAGAAAAGATTTTAATATTGAAATGGTTATAGATGGAGAAGTTGTCAATTTTCAGGCTACATCAGTTTCTAAAAACGCATTATACACAGTATTAAAGAACTATGAAAAAAATATAACGGTTCACATTAATTTAAAGAAAATGAGTGAAATGCACGAGTACTTTGAATATAAAGGCTCTTTAACTTTAATAAAAAAAGGAAGGAAGTATATATTTCCATTATATGGAGGAAGTGGATGCTGATAAGATAAAAGAGGCTATTTATTAGCCTCTTTTTATTTTATGGTTAATTCTTCGGGGTTATTTTTATTTCTCCAAAAGGAAAGTATTTGTATATTATCTTCTACTATTCTATAAAATAGGGAAAAATTAGATAATATTACTACTCTTCTCACTTGTTTATTGGTGTTTTCTACGATTGAGCCAATGTATGGATTTTGTTTCAATAATGCCTCAAATCTCTCTACTTCTGAAATGATTTTAAGAGAGTATTGATTGGACTGATTATGCTCAATCCAAAATTGGATGTTATCTATATATTGCTCTTCCGCTTCTGTGGTCCATTTTACTTTGAATATAGTTTTTTAGCTTTTTGATGAACATCTATACTATCTGATAGAACGCCATTATTAGCTTGTTCTAATCCTCTTAAAATAGATTTCATTTCTCCATCAGAAACCTTTATTTCTCGTTGTTTTTCCTCTGAAATTGTTTCAAAAGAGTATTTCATCTTTTTTAGAATATTCTTTAACAAATCAAGCTCCTGAGGGTTGTTTGTATGCACAATGATTGAACTCATCTCTATAAAATTTGATAACAAAGATACTAATTTTTTTATATTAGTGATTGGTTTTTCTCTATATACATTGTGGAAAAATCAATCAAATATAGTAAAGACTAAGAATCATCAACTATTCCGTATCTTAATTGTTCATACTTTCTAATAAGTAGTTCTATAATACCTATTCTCGTATTGAGCAAGTTGTTATTTTTTAATAACTCTTGTAGTTTTTGTTTTTTTCTATTGATATTAGAAGTTCCTTTTAAATGAATCCAATAAGTAGGTTCTAAATAATTACCCAAAGAGTTGATAGTGTTATACTGTATATCTGTTCTCGCAAAACGATTATCTACCAACAGAAAATATTCAAAATTCTCGCAAAACAATTTGTATAGGTTATCTATTGACTCTTCCTTAAACAAGTTGCTAAAACGCGTTATATTGAGTAATTTGAGATGAGTGCTTTTGATTACAATTTCAATTCTTAAAATATTGGTATCAAGATGTTTTTGGTCTTTTTTGCTGTATATTTTGAAAGCAAATTTATTATGTTCAAATCTTTTATAAAATTTTCCTTTTTCAGCATAATTACTTACAGGAGCTTTGTATTGATATAGTAGAAAGTTTTGTTCTATATACTTCTTTGGAGGTTTTTGGGTAGTAATATTAAACCCAAATTCCAATTCTGAAATTGTAGCAGTGTCTAAGTCTAGTCCATCAAAAAGTTCTTTGTAAGTTTCTAATGTATGAATGATTTGAAGATAATAAAAATCATTATAATTATTATCTTCTAGATAGGGGTAAAGTTCTGGATTTTCCTTTTGATTTAGCACATATCGATTGTAAAATTTATGCAAAGACCCTTGTATATAAGCGGTTTTTTCGCAGATTCTAAATTCTAAATTTTCGTGATAAGCCTTAATAGGATAAGTATGGGGTATCTCTTCCATCTATGGGCAGTAAAACAAAAGGTCTAAAAATAAAAGTGAGATAAAAAGCCGAAAAA
>JAUMXI010000004.1:25056-88134 GCA_030529185.1 Flavobacteriaceae bacterium | reverse complement strand
GAATATCTTGCATCTCGTGTCTTATCTCTCGTATCTTTTTCCACAAAAAAAGAGCCGACCTCTCCGCACGAGAAATCCGCTCTTTAGTGTTATGTAAAAAGTTGGTTAAATTGCTTAAAAAAACGGCCAAAAATATGGGGGGGGGTATTTTGAGTTATATTTTTATAGATAATGGTTTTTAGTATTGTTATTTTGTTTTTAGTGATACAAAAGTATAAATATTTTTCTAAATAAAAAAGCAACCCTAAATAAAGGTTGCGTTTATATTTCCTTTACCGAAATAATTTTTACGGGACAGGCCTTGGCTGCCTTGTCGCAAGGTTCAAAAGCATCAGGAATGGGAGTTTTCAGAGTGAAAAATCCTTTTTTCTCGGTAGATTTTAGGAGAACGGATTTTCCATCTTTTTTAGACATTCGGAAGTACTCTGGGGCAAACTCCGCACAATAGTTGCAACCGATGCACTTATCTCGTTGTAGTGTGATGATGACCATTTACGCTTTTACTATTTTATATAATTTATCACTTGGGCGAACTCGGAACTCCGTTTTGAAGGTAATCACATCAGATTTGGTAGCTCTCTCCTGCAAACCTTTGTTTTCTACCATCATTTCGGTAATTTCCATTTCTTGCGAACCCGTTGTAGGACCTTGGATAAGCACTTTATCTCCTACTGCCAAATCGTAAGCCTCAATAAGGAATTCAGCGATGTTGGATTTAGGGTAAAAATGCCTTCCTTTACCGATATAAACTTTCTTCTGCGTTGCATTGGAACCTGGGTTTGGCGACCACTCTCCTAATTCTTGACCGAGATAATAGCCACTCCAAAAACCTCTGTTATAAACCGTTTCCAGAAGTTTCATCCATTCGCCTACTTTCTCTTGGCTGTAAGTTCCCTCTGCAATGGAGTCAATCGCTTCGCGATAACATTTCGTTACTCTTGCCACATATTCAGGGGCTCTGCCTCGTCCTTCAATCTTTAAAACCTTAACCCCTGCATCTATGATTTGGTCTAAAAATCCAATGGTGCAAAGGTCTTTGGGCGACATCATATATTCGTTGTCCAATTCAATTTCAAAGCCAGATTCTTGGTCAATTACCGTGTATTTTTTTCGGCAATTTTGCTTACACGCCCCACGATTTGCCGATGAATTGTGCGAATGCAAACTCAAATAACATTTCCCTGAAACTGCCATACACAAGGCTCCGTGACCGAAAATTTCAATCTCCACCAAATTTCCAGAAGGACCTTTGATTTGCTCCTTTTCAATTTGAGTGCAGATTTTTTTAATTTGATTAACGCTCAACTCTCGGCTCATTACCATAGTATCGGCAAAAAGAGCGTAGAATTTCACGGTTTCTATATTGGTAATGTTGATTTGCGTAGAAATATGCACCTCCATTCCGATTTGTCGTGCATAGGCGATAACGGCTTGGTCCATCGCAATCACTGCTGTAAGGTCTGCAGCTTTGGCTTTATCTAAAAGGGTTTTGATGATGGAAAGGTCGTGGTCATATATAATGGTATTAAGCGTAAGATAAGTTCTCACCCCTTTTTCTTTACACCTTCTGCTGATTTCGGGAAGGTCATCTAATGTAAAGTTCATTGAAGCTCTTGCCCTCATATTAAGCTGTTCTACTCCGAAATATACGGAATCGGCACCATTATCTAATGCCGCTTGCAAAGAGGTGAAATCCCCCGCTGGAGCCATCAACTCTATTCGCCCTGTTTTTGTCATTCTTCTCTAAAAAATTTGTGCAAAGATAAAAGATAATTTGGAAATCAAAAGTTCATCATTATTTATTTAAATTCTCTTTGTTTCGAATAATAATTTATAATGGAAATTAAAGACAGGCGGAGTGAGTGATAAATTAAAGTTGTGATTTATTTAATGATTTGTCAAGATTGTAGTATTGTCTAATCTGTATGAGAAAACAAAAGATGTTAATTTAATAAAAATTTTATATTAAATTTGTCCCTATTAAAGAAAAATTATGAAGGAATATACATTTAGAGAAGTGATTGCTCAAGCGATGAGCGAGGAGATGCGTAAAGATGAATCTATATATTTGATAGGAGAGGAAGTGGCAGAGTATAACGGAGCTTATAAAGCATCTAAAGGAATGTTGGACGAATTTGGAGAAAAAAGAGTGATAGATGCACCTATTTCAGAGTTGGGGTTTGCGGGAATTTCTGTGGGGGCTTCGATGAACGGTTGTCGCCCAATTGTGGAATTTATGACTTTTAATTTTTCTATGGTTGCCATAGACCAAATCATCAGCAATGCCGCGAAAATGTATCAAATGAGCGGTGGGCAGTGGAATATTCCTATTGTTTTCCGTGGTCCGACGGGGTCTGCGGGGCAGTTGGGGGCAACGCATTCCCAAGCGTTTGAGAGTTGGTATGCGAATTGCCCAGGTTTGAAAGTGGTGGTTCCCTCTAATCCATACGATGCGAAAGGGCTTTTAAAATCGGCAATTCAGGATAATGACCCCGTGCTTTTTATGGAATCCGAGCAAATGTATGGCGATAAAATGGAAATTCCAGAAGAGGAATATTATTTGCCTATCGGGAAAGCAGATATTAAAAGAGAAGGAACAGATGTGAGTTTGATTACTTTTGGGAAAATTACCAAATTGGCTCTTCAGGCGGCGGAAGAATTAGCAAAAGAAAATATTTCTGTGGAAGTGGTTGATTTACGAACCGTGCGTCCGTTGGATTACGATACAATTCTTCAATCCGTGAAAAAAACAAATAGAATGGTCATTTTAGAGGAGGCTTGGCCTTTCGGTTCAGTGGCTTCGGAGATTACTTATATGGTTCAACAAAAAGCCTTTGATTATTTGGACGCTCCGATTAAAAGGATTACCACGCCAGATGCTCCAGCTCCTTATTCCGCTCCACTTTTTGCGGAATGGTTCCCAAAAGTAGAAGAGGTGAAAGAGGCCATCAAAAAAGTGCTTTATATAAAAAAGTAGAGGAAAGTTAATTCAAGTTTAACTGGCATAGGAAACGGAGGCGTTAAGAAAATTTGAGGTTTTTTTGGTAAAAAAACTTATTTAAGCAAAGCGAGTTCTAAAAGTTTTAGAAAAACTCCCAAATTTTTAGCCGAGTTTCCAAGTCTTGATTTTTTGGATCTTTTGTATCAAGATAAAAGAATATTATTAAAACATCAAAAAAAGATACATATTTTTGCTATCTCTTTTTTATTTAAATATATTGAATTTAAAATATTTGTATATCTTTGCAACGCTTTTGTAGGGAATTTTGACGAAGCAGAGAAAATTAAATTTAACATCTTCCCGATTTTTTAGCCTACACATTTGGTCAAAACTAAAAAAGAAGGAATACAAAGTGATATTTTTATGTCAAAACAAGAAGAGGTTCTATTGAACCAAAATGTGGCTCCTGAGCAGTTTGATTGGGATTCTTTTGAATCAGGTCTTAACGCAGAGGACAGAAAAGAAAAAAGTGAATTAGAAGAAATCTACAAAGGGTCTTTAAACGACCTTTCTGAGTCTGATGTTATCATCGGTAAAGTGGTGAGATTGACAGACAAAGAAGCGATTGTAGATATCAACTTCAAGTCTGAGGGAGTTATCTCTCTTAACGAATTCCGTTACAACCAAGGTCTTAAAGTAGGAGATGAGGTTGAAGTAATGGTAGATAGAAGAGAGGACAAAACAGGACAATTACAACTTTCTCACAAGAAAGCGAGAACGCTTAAAGCTTGGGATAAAGTAAATGAATACCATACAAGTGGAGAAATCGTAAATGGTTTCGTGAAGTCAAGAACAAAAGGAGGTATGATTGTAGATGTATTCGGTATTGAAGCATTCTTGCCTGGTTCTCAGATTGATGTGAAGCCTATCAAAGATTACGACCAATTCGTAGGTAAAACTATGGAGTTCAAAGTGGTTAAAATCAACCCAGAATTCAAGAATGTAGTAGTTTCTCACAAAGCATTGATTGAGGCTGATATTGAAGGTCAGAAGAAAGAAATCATCGCTCAATTAGAGAAAGGACAAGTTCTTGAAGGAACGGTTAAAAACATTACTTCTTATGGAGTATTCATCGACCTTGGTGGTGTAGATGGATTAATCCACATTACAGACCTTTCTTGGTCAAGAGTAAATCACCCATCAGAAATCCTTACAGACGGACAAACTGTGAAAGTGGTTATCCTTGATTTTGATGATGAGAAGACAAGAATCCAATTGGGTATGAAGCAATTAGAGCAACACCCTTGGGACGCTCTTTCTGCTGACTTGAAAGTTGGAGATAAAGTAAAAGGAAAAGTAGTTGTTCTTGCTGATTACGGAGCATTCGTAGAAATTGCACCAGGTGTAGAAGGACTTATCCATGTTTCTGAAATGTCTTGGTCTACTCATTTGAGAAGTGCAGGAGATTTCGTGAAAATCGGTGATGAGGTAGAGGCACAAGTTCTTACTTTGGATAAAGATGAGAGAAAAATTTCTTTGGGTATCAAGCAATTAACGCAAGACCCTTGGGCTGGAATTGAAGCTAAATATCCAGTAGGTTCTAAGCACACAGGTTCTGTAAGAAACTTCACTAACTTCGGTGTTTTCGTAGAATTAGAAGAAGGAATTGATGGATTGGTTTATATCTCTGACCTTTCTTGGACTAAGAAAATCAAGCACCCATCTGAATTCTGCTCTGTTGGGGATAAATTAGAAGTGGTTGTATTAGAATTGGATGTTGATGCAAGAAGACTTTCTTTGGGACACAAACAATTAACTGAAAACCCTTGGGATAAGTTTGAAACTAAATACGCAGAAGGAACTACTCACACAGGAAAAGCAACTGATGTATTTGATAAAGGAGCTCAAGTTCAGTTTGAAGATGCAGAAGTTGAAGCATTCTGTCCTTCAAGATTATTAGAAAAAGAAGATGGTTCTAAAATCAAGAAAGGAGAAGAGGCTCAGTTTAAAGTAATTGAGTTCAATAAAGAATTCAAGAGAGTGGTAGTTTCTCACACAGGTCTTTTCCGTGAAGAGGAAAGAAAAAATGTGAAAGAAGCAACTGTAAAAGCATCTACTGCTGAGGAGAAAACAACTCTTGGAGATATTGATGCTCTTGCTGAATTGAAAAAGAAAATGGAAGGGAAATAATCTCTGAAATTTTGAAAAATAAAAATCCACTCTGATTTTTTCGGAGTGGATTTTTTAAATTTTGATTAATTAATGCTTTCCTGCAATTCCAGCCAACGCATTTCGTGGTTTTCTAATTTTTCGGAGATTTCTTCTAAATTTTTAGAAAGTTCAGAGATAATATTATAATCCGTTTCGTTGTTTAGTTTTTCTAAAATCTCATTTCGTTTTTCTTCTAAAACGGGCATTTCTTTTTCTATCTGCTCCAATTCTTTTTGTTCCTTAAAACTTAATTTTTTCTTTAGTTTTTCTGGATTCTTGGCTCTCGTATCCTGCTTCTCAGTTTTCGTGTCTTGGCTCTCATTTTTTGTATCTTTTTCTTTACTTCTGTATTCTGTAAAGTTTCCAATAAAATCTTTTATTTTTCCGTTTCCTTCAAATACCAAAAGATGGTCGGTAATTTTATCCATAAAATATCGGTCGTGAGAAACGATAATTAGACAGCCTTGAAATTGTTGTAAGAAATTTTCTAAAACGGTAAGTGTTGGCAAATCCAAATCGTTGGTAGGTTCGTCAAAAATCAAAAAGTTTGGATTTTGGAACAAAATGGAAATAAGATACAATCTTCTTTTTTCTCCACCGCTGAGGTTGGCGATTTGGGTGTATTGTGTTTGCTCGTTAAAAAGAAACATTTTCAAGAATTGAGAGGCAGAAATACTTTTACCATTGCTTAAAGGATAATATTCTGCAATATCTTTCATAAAGTCAATTACCCTTTGGTCTTCCCTGAAATCAATGCCTTTTTGAGAGAAATATCCGAATTTTATAGTTTCTCCAACTTCTATTTCTCCACTATCATAAGGTTCAAATCCTAGAATAATATTAAGCAAAGTAGATTTTCCAACGCCGTTTTTTCCGATAATGCCGACTTTTTCTCCTCTTTGGAATTGATGACTGAAATTGTCTAATAAAATTTTGTCGCCAAATCTTTTATTGATGTTTTTCAACTCCAAAATCTTTTTCCCCAATCTCTTCATTTCAAAGTTAAGGGCTAATTCTTGTTTTCGGGTATCGGTTTTAGCAATTTTTTCCGTTTCGTAAAAGGCATCTATTCTACTTTTGGATTTCGTTGTTCGGGCTTTGGGTTGCCTTCTCATCCATTCCAATTCCTTTCTGTAAAGGTTGTTGGCTTTATCAATTGTTGCGTTGAGATTTTCTTCGCGAATACTTTTATTTTCTAAATATTGAGCATACGCTCCTTGATGAATGTAGAGTTTCTGGTCTTCAATTTCCCAAATAATATCACAAATGCTATCTAAAAAATATCGGTCGTGGGTTACGAGAAGCAGAGTGACCATTGCTTTGGAGAGAAATTGTTCCAGCCATTCCACCATATCTACATCAAGGTGGTTGGTTGGCTCGTCCATAATGAGCAGAGTGCGTTTGTGTTCAATTCTGGTTTCTATCAGAAGTTTTGCCAGTGCTACGCGTTTGATTTGCCCTCCCGAGAGATTTTTCATTTTTGCATCAAGGTCGGTGATTTTAAGCTGTGATAAAATTTGCTTAATTTCATTTTCCAAATCCCACGCTTTTTGAGTCTCCATTTCTATGAGGGCTTTCTCAATAAAATCGCTATCCGTAGAGGTTAATGATTTTTGATAATTTTTTAGTGCCAAAATAGGTAGAGAATCCAAGTTCATTATAAATTCCGTAATGCTCAAATCTCCATCAAAGGAAATTTCTTGGTCAAATAAAACTACTTGAATGTCTTTATTGATGCTAATTGTCCCACTATCAGCGAAATCCTGTCCCATCAAAATTTTAAGCAGGGTAGATTTTCCACTGCCGTTTTTTGCTACAATTGCAATTTTATCTCCTTCATTGATGTGAAACGAAATGTTTTCAAATAAAGTGATAATTCCGTATGTTTTCGTCAAATTTTCAACGCTGATGTAGTTCATTTTCCAATTTTTAATGCTCCAAATATCGTAAATTCTACTCTATTATAAAGAAATAGAGAGGAAATATAATTTTCATAGTTAATTTATAGTATTGATAATCATTATTTTATTGAAATAAAGTCAAATAAAATGAAATCAAAATTGTTAGCGTGAAAAACTTTTTTTACCTTTGCAAAACCAATTGGTTCCGTGGCCGAGTGGTTAGGCAGCGGTCTGCAAAACCGTCTACAGCGGTTCGAATCCGCTCGGAACCTCTACACTTCTAATGGATTTAGAAGTGTTTTTTATGAAATTAGATGTGCGAAAAACAAAACAATTATATTTTTTTATGATGATGATTGTTTTTATAAAAAAAATGTATATATTTGCACACTAAATAATAAAGTATAAAATTTAAAATAATTTAAATCATGGCAAAGGAAACGTTTAATCGTAGCAAACCGCACTTGAACATTGGTACTATTGGTCACGTAGACCACGGTAAGACTACTTTGACTGCTGCAATTTCTAAAGTATTGTCAGACAAAGGATTGGCAGAAAAGAGAGATTTCTCTGCAATTGACTCTGCTCCAGAAGAAAAAGAAAGAGGGATTACTATTAATACTTCTCACATTGAATATGAAACTGAAAACAGACACTATGCTCACGTAGACTGTCCTGGTCACGCCGACTATGTTAAAAACATGGTAACTGGTGCTGCTCAAATGGATGGTGCTATCTTGGTGTGTGCTGCAACTGATGGTCCAATGCCTCAAACGAGAGAGCATATCTTGCTTTGTCGTCAGGTAAATGTTCCAAGAATTGTTGTATTCATGAACAAAGTGGATATGGTTGATGATGCTGAGTTGTTAGAGTTGGTAGAGCTTGAATTGAGAGATCTTCTTTCTACTTATGAGTACGATGGAGATAATTCTCCTGTAATCAAAGGATCTGCTCTTGGTGCTCTTAATGGGGATGCTAAGTGGGTGGCTACTGTAGAGGAATTGATGGATGCTGTTGATACTTGGATTGAACAGCCAGTAAGAGATGCTGATAAGCCATTCTTGATGCCGATTGAAGATGTATTCTCTATTACAGGTAGAGGTACTGTAGCAACTGGTAGAATTGAAGCTGGTGTTATCAATACAGGTGATCCAGTAGATATCATCGGTATGGGTGCTGAAAAATTAACTTCTACTGTAACTGGGGTTGAGATGTTTAGAAAAATCCTAGATAGAGGTGAAGCTGGAGATAATGTAGGTCTATTGTTGAGAGGTATTGAGAAAACTGATATCAGAAGAGGTATGGTTATCGCTAAGCAAGGTTCTGTGACTCCACACAAAAAATTCAAAGCAGAGGTTTATATCCTTTCAAAAGAAGAAGGTGGTCGTCATACTCCATTCCACAACAAATATCGTCCTCAGTTCTATGTGAGAACAACGGATGTTACAGGTGAAATCTTCTTGCCATCTGGTGTAGAAATGGTAATGCCTGGTGATAACTTGACTATTGAAGTAGAATTGTTGCAACCAATCGCTCTTAATGTAGGTCTTAGATTTGCGATTAGAGAAGGAGGTAGAACAGTAGGTGCTGGTCAGGTAACTGAAATTTTAGACTAATCTAAAAATAATATAAAGTTCCCATTTGGGAAACCTTTTGGGAACTTTTTTTAATCTACGGGCATCGTCCAATGGTAGGATACCGGTCTCCAAAACCGTTGATCTGGGTTCGAATCCTAGTGCCCGTGCAAATTAAATTATAAAAGCAGGATTAACTAAGGGTGTTTGTTTCTAAGATGTAGAAGGATTTCCTTAGTTTTTGTTTTTTTGTAATACATTTAAGCAATGAGTTCGTTTGTAAATTTTGTTAAAAATTCAATAGTAGAATTTAAAGAAAAAGTAGAATGGCCAAAGTGGAATGAACTACAAACCTCTATGGTTATTGTTTTTATATCGGCTGTTTTGTTAGCGGTATTTACCTTTGGAGTGGATACAGCTTTTAGTATGGCAATTAAAAACTTGTATTCTTTATTTATAGGATTATTTAACTGAAAAACATTTTCCCAATGAGTGAATTAAAATGGTATGTGCTAAAAGCGGTAAGCGGACAGGAAAACAAGGTTAAATCTTATATAGAGTCGGAAGTAAAGAGAGTAGGATACGAGAATTTTGTCACACAGGTGGTAATTCCTACCGAGAAAGTAGTTCAGATGAGAAATGGTAAAAAGGTATTGAAAGAAAGACCTTATTACCCAGGCTATTTGATGGTGGAGGCTAATTTAATGGGAGAGATTCCTCATTTAATTAAGAATATACCAGGGGTAATTTCATTTTTAAGCTTAACAAAAGGTGGCGATCCTGTTCCGATGAGAAAGGCAGAAGTAAATAGAATGTTGGGTAGGATGGACGAACTTTCTGAATTTGCGGTTGATGTGGAAATTCCTTATGAAGTTGGTGAGAATGTAAAAGTAATCGATGGACCATTCAACGGATTTACTGGAATTATTGAAAAAATCCACGAAGATAAAAAGAAATTAGAAGTTAAAGTTCGCATCTTTGGTAGAGAAACGCCTTTAGAGTTGAGCTATATGCAGGTAGAAAAACTTTAATATTAAATAATAAACCGCTCTTTAATGAGTGGTTTATTAATTTAGTGATAAAAAATATTGTATATTAAAAATTAATTAATTAATTTTGCAAACTGAAATAAAATAGATTGCATTCAGGTGAGAAGGATGCAACTATTTATGTATAAAATGCTTCCACATTTTTATAGTGTTTAAAAATTTAAAAAAGAAAGATGGCAAAGAAAGTCTTTAAAATGGTAAAACTTCAAGTGAAGGGTGGTGCTGCCAATCCTTCTCCTCCAGTAGGTCCAGCTTTGGGTTCTGCAGGGGTGAATATTATGGAGTTTTGTAAACAATTTAACGGAAGAACGCAAGATAAGCCAGGTCAAATTTTACCTGTAGTAATTACGGTGTATGAGGATAAATCATTTGAATTTATCATTAAAACACCTCCTGCTGCAGTGCAACTTTTGGAAGCTTCTAAAGTGAAAAAAGGATCTGGAGAACCAAACAGAAACAAAGTAGGAAGTGTTTCTTGGGAGCAAGTGCAGAAAATTGCAGAAGATAAAATGGCAGACCTTAACTGCTTTACAATGGACTCTGCATTGAGTATGGTTGCAGGAACAGCAAGATCTATGGGATTAAAAGTAACAGGAACTAAACCTAACGCTTAAAAATTGACAAATGGCAAAATTGACGAAAAAGCAAAAAGAAGCTGTTGCAAAGCTTGAAAAAAATAAGGCTTATACCTTGGAGGATGCTTCTGCATTAGTAAAAGAAGTAAATATAGCAAAATTTGATGCTTCTGTAGATATCGCCGTAAGATTAGGTGTAGATCCTCGTAAAGCTAATCAAATGGTAAGAGGAGTGGTTTCTCTTCCTCATGGAACAGGTAAAGATGTTCGTGTATTGGCTTTGGTGACTCCTGATAAAGAGGCTGAAGCTAAAGAAGCTGGGGCTGATTATGTTGGTCTTGATGAATACCTTGAAAAAATTAAAAATGGTTGGACAGATGTAGATGTTATCGTGACAATGCCAGCTGTAATGGGTAAATTAGGGCCGTTGGGTAGAGTATTAGGACCGAGAGGTTTGATGCCAAACCCAAAATCTGGAACAGTGACAATGGAAATTGGTAAAGCTGTGGCAGAAGTAAAATCAGGTAAGATTGATTTTAAAGTAGATAAATACGGTATTGTTCACGCAGGTATTGGTAAAGTATCCTTTGATGCTGCTAAGATTAAAGAAAATGCTCAAGAGCTTATTCAAACTTTAATCAAATTGAAGCCAACTGCAGCAAAGGGAACTTATGTGAAGAGTATTTACCTTTCTTCTACGATGAGTCCTGGTATTGCTATTGATACTAAATCTGTAAACTAAAATCTGAAAGACAATGACAAAAGAAGAAAAAGTATTAGTAATACAAGAATTAAAAGAATTGCTACAAGATGCAAAAGTAGTGTATGTGGCAAGTCTTGAAGGAATGAATGCTGCTGCTACTTCAGATTTTAGAAGACAAGCATTTAAAAATAATATTACGCTTAAAGTTGTAAAAAATACATTGTTGCAAAAAGCAATGGAGCAAATAGAAGGGGTAGATTATTCAGAAATGTTCTCTACTTTTAAAGGAAATTCAGCGTTGATGATTGCTGAAACGCCTAATGCTCCTGCTAAATTGATTAAAAACTTCAGAAAGAAAGAAGCTATTCCTGCTTTGAAATCTGCATATTTGCAAGAAACTTTCTATGTAGGAGATAATCAATTAGAAACATTAGCGAATATTAAGTCTAGAGAGGAAATGATTGGGGAAATCATCGGATTGCTTCAATCTCCTATCAGAAATGTACTTTCTGCTTTACAAAACAAGCCAGAAGGAGCTACAGAAGAAAAGGCAGAAGAGCCAGCTGCTACTGAAACTCCAGAGGAAAGTGCAGAATAATCCGAGTTATGACACTCAAATAATATTTAAATAAATCGTTCAACAATTAAAAACATTACTAAAATGTCAGATTTGAAAAATTTAGCGGAAACGCTTGTTAATTTAACAGTAAAAGATGTAAATGAATTAGCTACTATTCTTAAAGAAGAGTACGGAATTGAACCAGCTGCTGCTGCTGTAGTAGTATCAGGAGGTGCTGCTGGAGGAGATGCCGCTGAGGAAAAATCAGAATTCGATGTAATCCTTAAATCAGCAGGTGCTTCTAAATTGGCTATCGTTAAATTGGTTAAAGATTTAACAGGTGCTGGTCTTAAAGAAGCTAAAGATATCGTTGATGGTGCTCCAGCTCCAATCAAAACAGGAGTTCCAAAAGACGAAGCAGAAGCTCTTAAAAAGCAATTGGAAGAAGCTGGTGCTGAAGTTGAATTAAAATAAATTTTTAATAAAAATAGATTGCTGAAGAAATCACCTCTAAATTTAGGGGTGGTTTTTTTGTGTTTAACTTATCCTACTCCATTTGTTTTTACCTTTGTATAGTTGAATGTAGTAATTTCTCAACTTTGAATGTTGTGGCAAATTAAGTTTTGGGTCTTTTTGAAGTAATTGCTCAGCTTCGTGTTTTGCAGTTTTGATGATATTTCCGTCTTGAGTTAAATCTAGTCTTTTGAAATCTACAATTCCGCTCTGTTGAGTTCCAAGAATATCCCCAGGACCACGAAGTTGCATATCTACTTCGGAGATTTTAAATCCATCATTGGTTTCGCACATTGTTTTCACTCTTTTTCTACCTTCTGTGGAGAGTTTATCGGAAGTCATTAAAATACAATAACTTTGTTCTGCTCCTCGTCCAACTCGCCCTCTTAATTGGTGGAGTTGTGAAAGTCCAAATCTTTCGGCACTTTCTATTACCATTACCGAAGAATTAGGGACATTTACGCCAACTTCTATCACCGTAGTGGCGACCATAATTTGAGCTTTCCCCGAAGCAAAATACTGCATAGCTTCGTCTTTTTCTTGAGGCTTCATTTTTCCGTGAAGCATCGCAATAGAATATTCTGGGAGAGGGAAAAAAGAGGAAACCGCCTCAAATCCTTCCATTAAATTTTGATAATCTAAACTTTCGGATTCTTCTATTAGAGGATAAACAAAATACGCCTGTCTGCCTTTTTTGATTTCATCTTTCACGAATTGATAAACCGAAAGGCGGTCTTTTTCTCGGCGATGTGCAGTAATAATAGGCTTCCTTCCCATTGGCATTTCATCAATCACGGAAACATCCAAATCGGAGTAAAAACTCATTGCCAAAGTCCTTGGAATAGGGGTTGCGGTCATAACGAGAATATGGGGAGGAATTTTATTTTTTGCCCACAATTTTGCTCTTTGCTCCACGCCAAAACGATGTTGCTCATCAATGATTGCCAGTCCCAATTTTTTAAATTTAACCTTATCTTCCAATAAAGCGTGAGTGCCGATGATGATATGAAGAGAGCCATCTTCCAACTCCTGATGAATTTCCTTTCTTTCTGAGGCTTTGCTAGAGCCAGTTAGGAGTTTTACATTGATGCCTGTACCGAAAAGCAAATCAGAAATTCCGTTAAAATGTTGTTGTGCCAAGATTTCGGTGGGAGCCATCAGACAGGCTTGAAAACCATTGTCTAATGCCAAAAGCATTGAAAGTAGAGCGACCATTGTTTTCCCAGAGCCGACATCACCTTGGAGAAGTCTATTCATCTGAATGGGCTTTCGCATATCGTTTCGGATTTCTTTTAGTACTCTTTTTTGGGCGTTGGTGAGTTCAAAAGACAATTTGGTTTGATAAAAATCATTGAAAAAATCGCCCACGATAGGGAATGGATTTCCTATTACGCTACTTTTTTGATGCTGTTTTTTGAGGACATAACCCAGCTGAAAGAAAAATGCTTCCTCAAATTTTAGTCTTCTGTTGGCTTGTTCGGAGGCTTGAATATTTTGAGGAAAATGTATATTGATAAACGCTTCTTTTCGCCCCATTAATTTCAGAGATTTGAGCAAAGATTCGGGGAGATTTTCCTCTATTAATGTTGAAATTTGATTTAAAATTGTCGCTTGAACACCTTGAAAAAATTTCTGATTTAGTCCTCTTTTAGTCAGTTTTTCACTGCTTGGGTAAATGGGACGAAGCCGAGATTCTTTTTCTTTTTTTTCCTCTAATTCTATTTCTGGGTGAGCCATAGAGAAACGCTGACCGAAAGCATTTACTCTCCCGAAAATATAAACATTCCTATTGATGGGGATTTGCTCTTTTAACCATTTGGAATATTGAAACCAAACCAAATCAATGCTTCCTGTTTCATCTTGAAAGTTCGCCGAAAGTCTTTTTTGTCCTTTTCCGTAAGCAATTTCTTGAAGATTGGTGATTTTTCCTTTTAGTTGAATTTCCACATTATCTTCCTTTAAATCAGAGGTTTGGTAGGTTTTACTTTTGTCTAAATAGCGAATGGGATAAAAATGCAAGAAATCTTCCACAACGGAAATTCCCAAAACTTTTTGTATGAGTTTTGCTCTCTCCGCCCCGATGCCTTTTAAAAATTCTATGGAAGTTTCTAATGTCAAAAATTAAAATTTGTATTTTTCTACAAATTTATTAATAAAAACTTTTATCGTCCAATAAATAGGAAGTTTTGTTATGTTTTTTAAAACCCCTCCTCCTGTTTTGAGTGCGATATCCCAATAGTATTGGGCGAAATTTAATTTTTCAATGCCATTTTTTGCTGTATCCAATTTTTTACAATAATAGAGCATTGCATAGCGAGGACTTTTCAGCATTCTTTTGTAAGTGTTTTGAGATAGTCCATCTTCTAAATAATCGCCACGAACCAAAACATTATCAGTATAAAGCATTTCATATTTAGTTAATATAGGGATTAAAAAGACTGATTCTCTACAAAATTTTTCACCTTTATATACGGGAAAAGGATATTTTTTGGCAATGGCTGTTTTGAAAGTGAAGCTCATCTCTCCGTGAAATTCCCAATTATATTGTGGTGTCCCCGTCCATTCTTTTTTACCATATTTAGATTTATCGTAAGGAATTTGATTGGAAAAGTGAATGAATGAAAATCCTGCAAAACCTGGTTTATTATCAATTTTTTGAGCCAGAGAATGGCAAACTTCTATGCAATCACCGGTAATATAATCATCGCTATCAATGGTAATCCAATATTCCCCTTTTGCTAATTCTAGAGAGGAGTTGATAGCGATATGTTTCCCTTGATTTTCCTGTTTGTGGTATTGAATAGGGAAAGGATTTTCCCCAATGTATTTTTGTATTAATTCTTCGGTGTTGTCTGTAGAGCCATCATCTACTACAAGCCATTCAAAATCTTTGTTGGATTGTTTTTTCAGGCTTTCATAAAGTCTGGGCAATGTGTGAGCTCTGTTGTAAGTCGGAGTAAAAATAGTGAATTTCATATTCTTGGTATTTTTAACTCCGAGTTAGAGTTAAAAATGCATTTTAAGTTTTGATAAAAATTTTCGAATAAAAACCAATATCGTCCAATAAATAGGGAGTTTGGTTATGTTTTTAATAATCCCCCCCCCCGTTTTATTAGCGATATCCCAATAATATTGCGTGAAATTTAATTTTTCAGTATGATTACTTGCTGTATCCAATTTTTTACGATAATAGAGCATTGCATAGTGAGGACTTTCCAGCATTCTTTTGTAAGTATTTTGAGAGAGCCCATCTTCCAGATAATCTCCAAAGGAAAGAACATTGTCAGTGCATAAGACTTTGTATTTTGATAATATAGGGATTAAAAAGACTGATTCTCTACAAAATTTCTCACCTTTATATACGGGAAAAGGGTGTTTTTTAGCAATGGCTGTTTTGAAAGTGAAATTCATCTCTCCATGAAATTCCCATTGATAATCACTTGGTTTTGTCCATTCTTTTTTACCATATTTAGATTTGTCGTAAGGTGTTTCCTCCGAAAATCGAATAAAAGTAAAACTTGCAAAATCTGGTTTATTATCAATTTTTTGAGCCAGAGAATGGCAAACTTCTATGCAATCACCGGTAATATAATCATCGCTATCAATGGTAATCCAATATTCCCCTTTTGCTAATTCTAGAGAGGAGTTGATAGCGATATGTTTCCCTTGATTTTCCTGTTTGTGGTATTGAATAGGGAAAGGATTTTCCCCAATGTATTTTTGTATTAATTCTTCGGTGTTGTCTGTAGAGCCATCATCTACTACAAGCCATTCAAAATCTTTGTTGGATTGTTTTTTCAGGCTTTCATAAAGTCTGGGCAATGTGTGAGCTCTGTTGTAAGTCGGAGTAAAAATAGTGAATTTCATATTCATTATGTTTGATGCGAATTTAAGGAATTTAAAGCAAACATTTATTTCCCAATCATTTTTTTTATTGTGTTGAGTTTCATCAGTGCCTCAATTGGGGTAAGGGTGTTGATGTCTATTTTGGTTAATTCTTCACGGATATTTTCCAAAACGGGGTCATCTAATTGAAAGAAAGACAATTGTAAATTTTCTTCCGTCACGCGTTTTATTTTATCTTTATTTTGGTCTTGAGTTCGGCTTTCTTCTAATGTTTTTAAAATTTCCTTCGCCCGAGAGATTACTTTATTGGGCATACCTGCCAGTTTCGCCACATGAATACCAAAACTATGTTCGCTACCTCCTTTTACCAATTTTCGCAGGAAAATAATATTGTTTTTATTCTCTTGAACAGAAATGTGGAAATTCTTTATTCGTTTAAAATTAACTTGCATCTCATTGAGTTCGTGGTAGTGCGTTGCAAAAAGCGTTTTGGGCTGAGTAGGGTGCTGGTGAAGATATTCAGCAATAGCCCATGCGATGGAAATCCCGTCATAGGTGGAAGTCCCTCGTCCAATTTCATCAAGGAGAATTAAGCTTCGCTCCGTAATATTGTTGAGAATATTGGCAGATTCGTTCATTTCCACCATAAAAGTAGATTCCCCCGCCGAGATGTTATCCGTAGCACCTACTCGCGTGAAAATTCTATCTAAAATCCCCAAATCAGCGTGTTTGGCAGGAACGAAACTCCCAATTTGTGCCAAGAGGCAAATAATTGCTGTTTGACGAAGAATTGCCGATTTTCCCGACATATTCGGTCCAGTCACCATTAGCACTTGTTGAGTTTCTCGGTCTAAAAATAAATCATTGGGGATGTACTTTTCGCCCAAAGGCAAAGATTTTTCAATCACAGGGTGTCGCCCTTCTTTGATGTTGATTTCAAAGCCATCGTTTAGATTGGGTTTTACATAATCTTCCGAAATAGAAAGTTCTGAAAGCCCGATGCTACAATCTATTTTGGCAACGATTTTTGAATTTTCTTGAATGCTATCAATGTAAAGCAAAACCTGTTCGCAGACTTCTCTGTAGAGTTGTTGTTCCAGTTGGGCAATTTTCTCTTCTGCTCCTAAAATCTGATTTTCGTATTCTTTAAGTTCGCTGGTAATGTATCGCTCTGCACTTACCAAAGTTTGCTTTCGCACCCAGTCTTGTGGCACTTTGTCTTTATGGGTATTTCGCACCTCAATATAATATCCAAAAACATTGTTAAAATCTATTTTTAGGCTGGAAATTCCTGTTTTTTCACTCTCTCTTTGGCACATTTCTTCCAGAAAAGTTTTACCCGAATTTTGTAAGTTTCTTAATTGGTCTAACTCTTTGGAAATCCCTGATTTGATGACATTTCCTTTGGCGATATTTACAGGCAACTCTTCATTGAGATGAGTTTGAAGATAGGAAATCAACTCTTCTAATGAAATAATAGGCTCTATCCACGCCAAAATATCGTGATGAGGATTTAGCAATTCTTTGATTTTCTGAATATTTTCTAAACTCTGGCGAAGATAGCCCAATTCTTTCGGGGTGATTTTCTCCGAAGCCAATTTCCCTACCAATCGATCTAAATCTGAAACGGCTTTTAGCGTGTCGTGAATGTTGTATTTTAAACTTTCTTCTTTGTTAAAAAATTCAATCAAGGAAAGTCTTCTGTTAATATCATTTACAGATTTCAGCGGGAGGATAAGCCTTCGCCTTAAAAGTCGCCCCCCCATAGGAGTTGTCGTACGGTCTATAATGTCCCAAAGACTTTTCCCTTCGGGATTATTAGGGTAGATGATTTCCAAATTCCTTAAAGTGAAATTGTCCATCATCAAATAATCTTCTTGTGGAATATTTTTAATTTTGGTAATGTGTTGAAGTAGAGCGTGATGCGTATCCTCCACGAGATAAGCAAAAATAGCTCCTGCGGCAGTGATTCCGAGTTTATTTTCCTCAATTCCAAAACCTTTTAAAGATTTTGTTTTGAAATGCTGGGTTAATTTTTCATAGGCGTAAGGATATTGATACGCCCAATCTTCCAGAGAAAACAGATTTTTATTTTTTAATTTTTGAGGAAGCTCTGTTTTTCTTTGGTAAATAATTTCGCTGGGGTCAAAAGTATGCACAATATGCAGGAGTTTTTCTAAATTTCCCTCGCTTACCAAAAATTCTCCTGTGGAGATATCCACCAAAGCCATTCCGTATTTTTCTTTTTCGCGATGAATGGAGAGCAAAAAGTTATTCTTTTTTGAAGTTAAAACTTGCTCGTTGAAAGTTACCCCAGGCGTAACGAGTTCCGTCACTCCCCGTTTTACAATACCTTTTACGGATTTTGGGTCTTCCAACTGGTCGCAAATGGCAACACGCATTCCTGCCCTGACGAGTTTAGGCAAGTAGGAATCCAACGAATGATGGGGGAAACCTGCAAGCTCTATTCTACTTGCACCATTGGCCCTATTGGTGAGTGTAATTCCCAAAATTTGAGCAGTTTTGATGGCATCTTTACCAAAAGTTTCGTAAAAATCACCTACTCTAAACAGTAGGATTGCATCTGGGTATTTAGCCTTGATGCCATTGTATTGAGCCATTAGCGGGGTTTCCTTCGTAGATTTTGCCATAATGAAATAAACTTAAAATACTTCGTGAAATTTCTTTAAAAGTTTTATTTTTGTGCAAATTTAAAATTTTACAAATAAAAAATTGGCATTATGAAGGTATATGATAACAAACATTGGATTTCAGTTTTGCTGAGTATGCACAAAGCTGATACATTCAAAACACTGGCATCGGGTATGATTACAATGGCAATGTATGCAGGGGTAATTGTATATTTGGAAACAGAATATTTTAAGGTAGATAAAGACTCCGCTTTTAGGAATATTTCTTTAATTCACACTTTGTTGGGGTTTGTATTGTCTATGCTTTTGGTTTTCAGGACAAATACGGCTTATGATAGATGGTGGGAGGGGAGAAAGCTTTTAGGGAAAATGGTGAATGATTCCCGAAATCTTGCTATAAAACTTCACGCTATACTTCCTGAAAATGCAGAGGAAGATAGGGCTTTCTTTCAGAAATATATTTGCTTTTTTCCGCATTTGTTGAGCCGACATTTATCCAAGAAATCCACTAAAATGGAACTCGACCAAGACAGTCAGCATACGGAAGTGGAGCAGTTGCCTCACCCACCTAATGCTTTGGTTTGGAGATTGCAGGAAAGGGTTTTGAAATTGTATAAAGATGGCGTAATTGTAGCCGAGCAGATGAGAATGTTAGATGCTCATATTAGCGGACTTTTAGATGTTTGTGGCGGTTGCGAAAGGATAAAAAACACACCAATTCCGTTTTCTTATTCTTCTTTTACTAAGAAATTTATTGTGGTTTATGTCACTACTTTACCTATTGCTTATGGAATGAATATTGGTTATCTAATGGTTATTCTCACGGTTTTTGTGTTTTATGTTTTGATGAGTTTGGAGGTATTGGCAGAGGAAATAGAAGAGCCATTCAATAATGAAGAGAATGACTTGCCAATGGAGGCAATTGCTCAGAATATAGAGCGAAATGTCATCAGAATTTTTAGTGAAAGTTAATCTTAAAATCAGAATATTTTGGTTCAAAAACTTAAATTAGAAGAATTAGGAAGGATAGATGTAGAAACCTTTAAAAATACCGAAAAGACGCCTTTGGTGGTGGTTTTGGATAATGTAAGAAGTATGCACAATGTTGGGGCGATTTTCCGAACGGCTGATGCTTTTTTGGTAGAGAAAATTCTGCTTTGTGGGATTACGCCACAACCTCCTCATCGTGAAATTCATAAGGCTGCACTGGGAGCTACGGAAAGTGTAGATTGGCAGTATTTCCCAACAATTACGGAGGCTTTGGAAAGTCTGAAAAAAGAAGAATTTGCCATTGTGGGAATTGAGCAAACTACGGACAGTCAGTTGATTACTGATTTTAAGTTGGATAATCAAAAAAAATATGCTTTGGTTTTAGGCAACGAGGTAGAGGGCATTAGCGAAGAGGCTTTACCGCTTTGTGATGCGTTTTTGGAAATTCCACAATTGGGCACGAAACATTCTCTCAATGTGAGTGTTTGCGGAGGAATTGTGATGTGGGAGTTTTTTAGGTATTTAAGAAAATGATTATCTTTGTTGAAAAATATAATTATGATATCACATAATAAGAAAAAGCCACTTTTTTATATGCTATTATTCGGAGCGTTAATAATGGAAATTTTACTTATAGTTTTCTTTTTAAAGGGAGAGGTAAGTATTATATCTTTCATATTAATAGGAATATCTAATTTATTTGTTATGATATCTTCAATTATAAATATAAGGAAAATATTAGATAACAAGAAATAAGAATGAAAGCACCTTTTAGGGGTGTTTTTTATTTTAGAAATTATAGTAAAAAGTTTAAATTTTGTAAAGGTTTTGTATATCTTTGCTCTATTCATTTTAATTATTATTAAATCAGTGATTACCAACGAACAAATAAAAAACATTCAGACAAGAATAGAAGATTTGCATAAATATCTCCAAATTGAGAAAAAGGAGGTAGAAATTGCCAATGATGATGAAAAAACCGCTTCGCCAGAGTTTTGGGACAATCCTAAAGAGGCAGAGGCTTTTCTGAAATTGCTCCGAAGCAAAAAGAAATGGGTGGAAGATTACAAGGCTATTCATCAAAGTTTTGAAGATTTGCAAGTGCTTTTAGAATTTGCCAAAGAAGATGCGGATAGTGAGCAGGAATTAGACGAAACTTTTCCTCTTTTGGTGGAGAAAATTGAGAATTTGGAATTTAAAAATATGCTTTCCAACGAGGGGGATGAACTTTCGGCAGTGCTACAAATTACGGCAGGTGCTGGGGGAACGGAGAGTTGCGACTGGGCTTCTATGCTAATGAGAATGTATATAATGTGGGCAGAGAAACAAGGTTATAGCGTTCGCGAATTGAATTTCCAAGAGGGCGATGTGGCAGGGGTAAAAACCGTCACTTTGGAGATTGATGGAGAGTTTGCTTTCGGTTATTTGAAAGGTGAAAACGGAGTGCATCGTTTGGTGAGAATTTCGCCGTTTGATAGTAATGCCAAACGACACACGAGTTTCGTTTCGGTGTATGTTTATCCGTTGGTAGATGACACGATTGAGATTAACATCAATCCTTCGGATATTACCTTTGAAACGATGAGAGCCAGTGGTGCAGGAGGGCAAAATGTGAATAAAGTAGAAACAGCGGTAAGGCTTCGCCACCACCCAACGGGGATTATCATTGAAAACTCCGAAAGCCGTTCGCAACTTCAAAATAAGGAAAAAGCAATGCAACTCCTTAAATCTCGCCTTTACGAGATTGAGTTGGAGGAAAGAAATAAAGCCCGAAATGAAATTGAGGCAGGAAAAATGAAGATAGAATGGGGTAGCCAAATCCGAAACTATGTGATGCACCCTTACAAATTGGTGAAAGATGTCCGTTCTGGACACGAAACTTCTGATGTAGAGGGCGTAATGAACGGAAATATCACGCCATTTCTAAAATCCTTCCTAATGGCGGAGGGGCAAAGTGGAGAAAATAACGATTTAGATTTATAGAAAATGAAAATAACAGAATCCAAATTTTATCGTCCTGCAATTACTATTGGCTTAGATGATGAATATAATATTGAGATAGTTGATAGAAATAAAATCTTACCCAAGAACAATTATTATAAATTACTGAAAGATTCGTTTTTTTGTGTTTCTTTTGAAAGGGAAGCAGGAATTGTGATGCAAAAAGAGAAATTAAAGAATTTTGTAAAATGCACAGATTTCTATAATGTAAGGCATTCTGCAAAAAAGAATAAATTATACGAAGAGGAAATTTGCTATTTTCATCAAGAATTGGAAATATTTATTATTTTAAATGCCGATATTTCAGATAATTATAATGAGGAAAAGTTTGATGAAGGCGTTTATATGTTGGATTACATTTTCTATGATGCTACCAATCCTAATGCACAAAAAAATGTAAATTATCTTTTTGATACTTATTTTGAAAAGTATGTTTCCAAAGAGGCGAAAATTTCCGTTTTAATGTATCAGAACAATCATTTTTCCCTAAAAACGCATACCATCAAGCCTCATCGTATTGATTTGGATTTGATGTATAATGATGATTTTAAGGAAGTTCATTCTAAAATCAAACAAAGCATTTCCGAAGAAAATAAAGGAATTGTTTTACTTCACGGCATTTCTGGGGCGGGGAAAACGAATTATATCAAATGGCTTACAAGTCAAATTCCTGATAAAAAATTCATTTTTGTGCCGACTACGATGATTGCCTCGCTCACCGACCCTAATTTCATCGGACTTTTGATTGATAGTCCAAATTCTGTTTTGGTAATGGAAGATTGCGAAAATTATATCGCTGAAAGAAATACTTTGAATAGCAATACCGATGTGGTTTCTTCTATTCTCAACATTGCTGATGGGATTTTGTCTGATGTGGTGGAGTGTCAGCTGATTTGCACTTTCAATTCGGATATTTCCAAAATAGATACGGCTTTGCTTCGTGAGGGGCGACTGATAGCTGAGTATAAATTCAGGGAACTTTCCGTTGAAAAGAGCAATGCGTATCTAAAAGCAATGAATATTGACAATATTGTAGAAAAACCTGTATCTTTGGCTCAATTAACTCATCTTAATGATAAAATTTTCAGAGAAGAGGAGCAAAAGAAAATAGGATTTTAATTAAAAATAAATAATGGAACATTTTGAAAGTTGGAAAGATTTAGTCAATCCTGAATTTTATATCAAATTGGGAGGCTTTTGGTTGGTTCTCCTTATCGTTTTCGCAGAATCTGGTCTGTTTTTTGGCTTTTTCTTGCCTGGGGACAGTTTGCTTTTCATCTCTGGGATTTACTCTACTACGATGATTAGAGAAAGTGTTGGTTCTTTGGGAAGCGATTTTTTGGACACTACGCTATTGGCGTTTTGCGTAGGAATTGCAGCTATTTTAGGCGATTCTGTAGGGTACTGGTTTGGTGCGAAAAGTGGCCCGATGCTTTACGAACGAAAGGAAACTTTATTCTTTAAAAGAAATCACCTTTTGAAAGCTCAAGAATTTTATGAGGAAAATGGAGCTTTGGCGATTATTATTGCAAGATTTTTGCCAATGATTAGAACTTTTGCCCCTATTGTAGCGGGAATTGTGAAAATGGACAGAAAAAAATTCTTGTTTTATAATGTGGCGGGGGGCTTTTTGTGGTCTTTTTCCTTGATTTTTGCAGGGCATTATTTGGATAAATTTTTTATCGAGCAATTTGATATAGATTTAAAGAAGCATTTGGAATATATCATCATTGGGTTAATTATTGTGACGACTACGCCTGTAATAATAAAAGCGATGAAAAAATCGCCTAAAAAATAAGAGTGATTTGATAATAACTAAAAAAATAACGAATGGAAAATCTAAATGATAAGCGTCAGGAATACAAACTTTTTCAATTATTGGATAAAGATGTAAAGGAAACTCCGATGGAGCAATTTCATCAATGGTATTTAGAAGCAGATAAAAATTTAGAAATCGTGGAAGCCAACAGTATGTCCGTTTCTACCCTAGATGAAGATGGTTGCCCGAGCAATAGAATCATCTTGTTGAAGAGTTTTGACAAAGATGGCTTTGTATTTTATACCAATTATGAAAGCAAAAAGGCGGTTTCCATAGAGAAAAATAAAAAGGCTTGTTTGCACTTTTTCTGGGCTACTTTGGAAAGACAGGTAATGATAAAGGCAACTTTGGAACGAGTGCCAGAGGAAATGTCCGATGAATATTTTGCTTCTCGTCCAAGGGGAAGTAAATTGGGAGCTTGGGCTTCTCAACAAAGTAAGAATATCCCAAGTAGAGAGTATTTGGCGGAACGACTGGAGGTCTTAGAAAAAGAATATGAAGGTAAAGAAGAAATCCCAAGACCAAAGCATTGGGGAGGCTATTTGGCTCGTCCTTATGAAATAGAATTTTGGCAAGGTGGCCCTAACCGATTGCACGATAGAATTTTATATACTTTGCAAGAAAATGATAGTTGGAAAATATCAAGATTGGCTCCTTAAAAGGGGCTTTTTTTATTTTGAAATATTACAAAAACACATCAATTAACCCCTCTGGAAGTTGCATTTTTATTTGTTTTTCTTCTCTATTGACTTCCAAAATCCATTCTTTTACGATAGGAATGATGATTTCTTTATCAGCCAGATGGAGAATAAAATAATGTTGAGCGGTTTGGTCATTTACAGAAACGATAGTTCCACAAGTTTTGCCCTCTTTTTCTAAAATTTCAAAACCGATAACTTCGTGGTAATAAAATTGTTTTCCAGATAATTTTGGTAGCGTGGAAAGAGGGAGATATACGCTTTTTCCAATCACTTGTTCCACCAATGCCTCTGATGAGTTTTTTAAGAGAATGTTTAGAGCATCTTGTTTGCTCCAAGATATTTTTTCGATGAAAAAAGGAACCAATAACCCATTGATTTCAATGAATATTGATTCCAATTTTTTGTATAATTCGGGTTGGTCGGTATCTAATTTCAAGATAACATTCCCCGAAAGCCCATGCTTACGAGTGATTTTGCCTAAAAAATAGCACTCTTCTTTTCGCATCGGTTAGTTTTTTAAGCTTCAGTTTCAGGAGTCTCCTCTGCAGGAGTTTCTTCTACTGGTGCTTGTTCAGCTTCAGCAGCAGCTTTTGCTTCTTCCTCAGCTTGTTTTTTAGCATTTACTCTTGCTTCATTTGCTTTTTGTTCAGCTTCCAAAGCTGCTTTTTTAGCATCTGCCTTAGATTTAGCCAAACCATCTTTTTTACCCTGAACTTTTGCTTCTTTCTCTTGTAGCCAAGCGTTAAATCTCTTTTCTGCTTCTGCTTCATCAAAAGCCCCTTTTGCTACACCCCCTTGAAGGTGTTTTTTGTAAAGTGCTCCTTTGTAAGAAAGGATAGCTCTTGCAGTATCCGTTGGTTGAGCACCATTGTTTAACCATTGAACAGCAGAGTCTAAGTTAAGCTCAATAGTAGCTGGGTTTGTGATTGGGTTGTAAGTTCCCAGTTTCTCGATGAATTTACCATCTCTTTTTGCTCTTGAATCAGCCACTACGATGTGGTAAAAAGGCTTTCCTTTTTTTCCGTGTCTTTGTAATCTAATTTTTACTGACATAATAATTTAATTTTAGTGGGAGCTCGTCCCTGTTAATAATTTCAATTTGCAAAAATACATATTTTTCTGGTTTTTACAATTATTTTTTTAATTTCTTAAAATCTTTACTTTTGCTAAAAAAATTAATGAGAATATTAAAGAACTTCCCAGTCGTTTGGTGGAGCGTGATTTTTTATTTTTTGGCAGTAGAATTTATCATTATTTTAAAGCAACCAGAGATGGTTTTTGATTTTAAAATTTTGATGAACAGAGCAACTTATGGTGTGTTTTTTTTGATAAGCATTCTATTGAAAAATAAATTACCCTTATCGCTTTGGAGGTTGGTAAACATTCTTCTAATATACGCAGGATTAGGAGGTTTGTATAAAGAAACAGCGGTTTTAAATCAATTATTTTTACCAGAAATAGACTCTTGGCTGATGGAGCTTGACCAAAAGATTTTCGGATTTCAACCATCGTTGGAGTTTTCAAAATATTTTAATTCGCTGATTTTTAGTGAAATGATGTTTTTTGGTTATTTTTCTTATTATCTGATGCCGATTGCTATTTTAATGATAATTTATAAAAATAATGCCGAAAAAATGGAAAACTTTGGTTTTATGTTGATTAGCTCTTTTCTCTTGTATTATTTGATTTTTATATCTTTGCCAGCTTTTGGTCCTCAATTTTATTTCTCTTATCCAGAAAATTTTATTGAAGCCCAAGGTGTTTTTGGTAAAATTGTGAAAATTATACAAGAAAACGGAGAGGATAAAACGGCAGCATTTCCTAGCTCTCATACGAGTTTGGCGATAATTATGCTCCTATGGTTGTATGATAATGCCAAAAAATATGTGAAGTTTTTTGTGCCTACGGTGGTTTTGCTAATTTTAGCAACGGTGTATATCAAGGCACACTATGCGGTTGATGTATTGGCGGGAATTTTTACTGCTCCTGTGGTGTATTATATAGTAAATCAAATATTTAAAAGGCTTTCAAATGTCTATAAAAATTAAAGAAGTTGTTTCAAAATCGGATTTTAAGACTTTTATTTATCTTCCAGAGAAAATTCATCAAAACCATAAAAATTGGGTGCATCCGTTGTATATAGATGAGGAGAAATTCTTTAATAAAGACAAAAATCCAGCGTTTAAAAATAACGAAACGATAATGCTCTTGGCGTATGAAAATCAGGAGCCTGTGGGGAGAATAATGGGAATTATCCCTACGGATTTTAATGCTTCTAATCAAGTGAAAACGGCTCGTTTCAGTTATTTTGAGTGCTATGAAAGGAAAGATATTTTTGATGCTCTTTTGAAAGAAGTGGAAACTTGGGCGAGGGAGAAAGGTTGTAATCAAATCATTGGGCCAATGGGCTTTTCGGATAAGGAGCCACAAGGTTTTTTGACCTCGGGGTTTGAGGAATTGCATATGCCCGTCACCAATCACACTTTTGGGTATATGAAAAATTACACTCTTGAAAATGCCTATACGCCTTATGTGGAGCTTTGTCAGTATGAAGTGCCATTAACAAAGGATTTGCCTCAAACTTACGAGATTTTTGTTCAGCGAGTGTTGAGAAATCACAGAATTAAAATTCAAGAATTTACTTCTACCAAAGAAATTAAACCTTTCGTAAAAGGTGTTTTTGAGTTGATAAATTCTACATATACAGATATTTATGGCTTTACAAAAGTGAGCGAAGAAGAAGCCAACGAGTTCGCTAATCGTTTTTTACCCTTATTAAATCCTAAATTGATAAAAATTTTAACCAATGATGAAAATAAAGTCATCGCGTTTGTAATTGCAATGCCGAATATCAACGAGGGAATTAAGAAAGCGAAGGGCAGACTTTTCCCTTTTGGGTGGTATCATATTTTTCAATCAATGCGAAAATCCAAACGCTTGGTTTTGCTTTTGGGAGGGGTGCAAAATGAGATGCAAAACAAAGGTTTAGACGCTATTTTGGCATTGAAGCTAATTAGTTCTGCATTGGAGTTGGGATTCACAATTTTGGACAGCCATTTGATAATGAAAGAAAACGCCAAAATGAGAGGAACCATCGAGCGGATTGCCAACTATAAAATGTATAAAGAATACACGATTTTTTCTAAACCTTTGTAAAAATTATTTCCCGTTAAAAGCATTCATCGTGTTGCCTATCCCTGCAAAAGTGAAAGACAAACAGGCTTTTGCAAAAGTGTCAATTCTCTCGGGGAGTTTTTCGGTTTCCTCCTCTGTCCATTCGCCGAGAACATAATCCACCTGCTGACCTTTGGAAAACTCTGCTGAAATGCCGAATCTCAATCTTGGATAATTTTGAGTATTGAGTATTGCTTGGATGTTTTTCAGTCCATTGTGTCCTGCGTCAGAGCCTTTGCCTTTCATTCTTAACGAACCGAAAGGAAGAGCCAAATCATCAGTGATGACCATTAAATTCTCAATTGGAATATTCTCTTTTTGAAGCCAAAACTTCACGGCATTTCCGCTGAGATTCATATAAGTATCGGGTTTTAATACCAAAACTTTTCGCCCTTTGTATTTGCCTTCGGCGAGCCAACCAAAATTAGCTGATTGGAATTTTACTTCCATTAATTCTGCCAATTTATCTGCGACTTTAAAGCCTATATTGTGGCGAGTTTCTGCGTATTCATCGCCTTTATTTCCCAGCCCTACGATAAGGTATTTCATTATGATTAAAATTTTATGATTTAAAAAATCTGAAAATTGACTTGCAAAGATAGAAATAAGTCTTAATATTAGCATAAAACATCTACCAGCAAAGCATTCACCTCCTCTACGCTTTTCACCTGCTCTTTTCTTAGCATCAATTGATTACCCTCTTTGGTAGATTTTTCTTTGAGTTGGGCGGCGGTAGGGTTTTGACTTAAATAATCAATGATATGCTTAAACTGCTCGCTTTGGTAGAATTTATCCTGTGGATTGCTTGGGAAATAACCTAAAAATATGCCATTTTTCATCACGATTTTCTCAAAACCTATTTCCGCTGCCAACCATTTCAGTTCTACGGATTTTAATAAGTTAATCGCCTCTTCTGGCATCGCTCCAAAGCGGTCTTCTAATTCATTACCAAAGCGTTGCAAATCTTCCTTGTTTTGAATTTCTGCCAATTTTTGGTAAAGGCTCAATCGTTCCTCTATGCTGGAAATATAATCATCAGGAAGCATCAGTTCGAGGTCGGTATCGATATTGACCTCTTTGGTGGATTTAAAGAGCTTTTTGCGGTCGGTTTCATTCTCAAAAAGATGTTCAAAATCCTCTTCGTGCTGTAATTCCTCCAAAGCTTCTTGCATTATTTTTTGGTACGCTTCAAATCCCATTTCATTAATAAAGCCACTCTGCTCACCCCCTAATAAATCCCCTGCACCTCGTATTTCAAGGTCTTTCATCGCAATTTGGAATCCACTTCCTAAATCTGAAAACTGCTCTATCGCTTCCAATCTTTTTCGAGCATCGGAGGTCATCATATCATAAGGCGGCGTGATGAGGTAGCAAAACGCTTTTCGGTTGCTTCGTCCCACGCGTCCACGCATCTGATGGAGGTCTGCCATTCCGAATTTCTGAGCATCATTGATAAAAATGGTATTGGCATTCGGTACATCTACGCCACTTTCCACAATGGTGGTAGAAACCAGTACATCATATTTTCCCTCCATAAAATCTAAAACACGCTCTTCCAGCTCCTTACCATCCATTTGTCCGTGTCCTGTGATGACCCTCGCATCAGGAACCAATCTCTGAATAAGCCCTGCAATTTCCTTTAAATTTTCAATTCTATTGTTAATGAAATACACCTGTCCATCGCGTTGGAGTTCATAGGAAATAGCATCACGAATGATTTCTTCGTTAAAGCCAATAACCTGCGTTTCTACGGGCTGTCGGTTCGGTGGTGGTGTTTTAATCACGGACAAATCTCTGGCTGCCATCAGGGAAAATTGTAAAGTTCTCGGAATGGGCGTTGCAGTAAGGGTAAGCGTATCAATATTCGATTTTAAAGTTTTCAATTTATCTTTTACCGAAACACCAAATTTATGCTCTTCATCAATGATAAGAAGTCCTAAATCTTTGAATTTCACCTTATCTGAAACTAATTGGTGCGTCCCAATAATAATATCCAAATTGCCATTTTCCAATTTTTCTAATGTTTCGCGTTTTTGCTTTGCCGTTCGGAAACGATTGAGGTAAGAGATATTGACCGGAAAATCTTTCAGTCTTTCCTTGAAACTGCGATAATGCTGAAACGCTAAAATAGTGGTGGGCACCAAAACTGCCACTTGTTTTCCATCGGTTGCTGCCTTGAACGCTGCCCGAATGGCCACTTCTGTTTTTCCAAATCCTACATCGCCACAAATCAACCTGTCCATAATGGTTTCGGCTTCCATATCTCGTTTTACATCTTGGGTAGCCTTCTCTTGGTCAGGAGTATCTTCATAGAGAAAACTCGCTTCCAATTCATTTTGAAGATAAGTATCTGGGGTAAAGGCAAATCCTTTCGCTGTTTTTCTCTTGGCGTAAAGTTTTATCAGGTCAAAAGCGATTTGTTTTACTTTGGCTTTGGTTTTATTTTTCAAGTTTTTCCACGCTGGTGAACCGAGTTTGGATAAGGTAATTTCCTTACCATCGGGACCATTGTATTTGGATATTTTATGCAGTGAATGAATACTTACATAAAGTAAATCCCCATTTTTATAAGTCAGTTTAAAACATTCTTGCACTTTTCCGTCATTGTTTACCTTTACCAAACCCATAAACTTCCCAATGCCGTGGTCTATATGCGTAATGTAATCTCCTACTTTCAAGGACATCAAATCTTTTAAAGTCAGTTGCTCCGATTTTGCAAAAGCATTCTTTGCCTTATACCTTTGGTATCGGTCAAAAATCTGATGATCCGTATAAACTAAAATTTTAGTTTCAGTATCAATAAATCCTGAGTGGAGATTAGATTTAAAATTAGAAATTTGAAGTTTGATATTTGAAGTTTCTCCGTTCTCTGTTTCTTGCAACGAATTAAAAATCTCCTCTAATCTTTCTTTTTGTTTTTCGGTGGAGAAGGAAATCCAGATACTATAACCCTCTTTTTGTTTGTTCTGTAAATCCTCCATCAGCATTTCAAAATTCTTATGAAAACTCGGCTGAGGTTGTTGATTAACATTTATTACAGAGCCATTCGCTATTTGCCACTCGCCATTCGCTGAAAAATCCAAAGTCTGAAAATGTTGATAATCGGCTAAAAATTCATCTTTGGAAAGAAATAATTCGGCTGGTTTTTGGTGTTTAATGTTTTCGTTTAAAGTCTTAAATTTTTCTTCGGCTTTATGGTAAAAATCGTTAATGGCATTAATGGAAATTAGGGCGTTTTTTGTAATGATAATGCTATCTTTGGGCAATAAATTCAAGAACGAAACCTTATGACTTTGCTCGGAAATATTCATATTAGAAATGAGCTGAAAACTTTCTACCTTTTCAATAGAAAGTTGTGTTTCAATATCAAAAGTTTTAATACTCTCCACTTCATTACCGAAAAATGAGATGCGGTAAGGTTTTTCATTGGCATAAGAAAAGACATCTACTATCCCTCCCCGAACGGCAAACTCGCCTGGTTCTGAAACGAAATCAGTCAGATTGAATTGAAATTGATTGAGCAATTCCTCCGTAAAATCAAAATCCAACTGGTCGCCCACCTTTATATAATGGGAAATTGCTTTAAAATCTTCTTTTTTAAGCACCTTCTCACTCAACGCCGAATGATGGGCAATGATGATTTTTGGTTTTTTATCGGTATTTAGACGATTGATAACTTCGGTTCGCAATACCAAATTGGCATTTTGCGTTCGCTCTATTTGATAGGGGGAAAGATGAGTGGCAGGGAGATACAGAACATTATTTTCACCCAAAAGCTCTTCCATTTCAGTGGTAATGTAGTGGGCATCTTCCTTGTCATCGGTGATAAAGAGAATGGTTTTTTGTCGCGTGAGAAAAAGTTTAGCCACCAAAATAGAGGGAAACGACCCTGCAGAACCCTTTACGGCAATATGTTGATTTTGGTCTAACTTTTTGCTGATTTCTTCTCCGAAATTAATTTTTAATAATTGAGATAATGATGTTTGATTTTTTAAACTCATAAAAATTCTTACTCTGTCTGCAAATATAGAAAGTAGTTGGAAAATAATTCAAAAAAAAACAATAAAATGCACAGAAAAAACAACTTATGTTTGCAAGTTAGAAAAAATATTCTTAATTTTGCAGACCAAATTTGCAGGTAAAGTACATCTGTGTGATGTGTTTTGCTTTGTAAGTGATTGATTTTTAGGAATAAATAAAATTTATATTTTAATTAATAATGTCAGGTATTATTGGAAAGAAAATTGGGATGACTTCCTTGTTTGACGAGAATGGAAAAAATATTCCATGTACTGTTATTCAAGCGGGGCCTTGCTCAGTTTTACAGGTCAGAACCGAAGAGGTTGATGGTTATTCAGCTGTTCAGTTAGGTTTCGATGACAAGAGTGAAAAGAATGTCGGAAAGGCATTGGCTGGTCATTTTAAAAAGGCTGGTTCTGCTCCTAAGGCAAAAATTGTGGAATTCCAAGAGGGATTTGAAGATGCTAAATTAGGAGATGAAGTGAATGTTGAAATTTTTGCGGAAGGGGAGTATGTAGATATTACAGGAACTTCAAAAGGTAAAGGGTTTCAAGGGGTTGTGAAAAGACACGGGTTTGGTGGTGTTATGCAACAGACTCATGGGCAACACAATAGATTGAGAGCTCCGGGTTCTATCGGTGCGGGTTCAGATCCTTCAAGAGTATTCAAGGGCTTGAGAATGGCTGGTAGAATGGGAGGTGAGAAGGTGACGGTTCAAAACCTTCAGGTGTTAAAAGTAGATAAAGAACAAAATCTTTTAGTAGTAAAAGGTGCTGTTCCGGGGGCTAAAAATTCTTATGTAATTATCAGAAAGTAATGGAATTAGTAGTATTAAATACATCAGGAAAAGAAACCGGAAGAAAAGTTCAGTTAGATGAATCAATCTTTGGGATTGAGCCTAACCAGCACGCGGTTTATTTAGAAGTGAAGCAATATCTTGCAGCTCAAAGACAAGGTACACATAAATCTAAAGAGAGAAGTGAGATTACAGCTTCTACTAAAAAGTTAAAGAAACAAAAAGGTTCTGGTTCTGCGAGATATGGAGATATCAAATCTCCAGTATTCAAAGGTGGAGGTAGAGTATTCGGTCCTAAGCCAAGAGACTATAGATTTAAGTTAAATAAAGCTTTAAAGAGATTGGCTAAGAAGTCTGTTCTTTCTCAAAAAATGAAAGATAACTCTATCAAAGTTTTGGAAGAAATGGCATTAGCTACTCCTAAGACTAAGGATTTCATCAATGTGGTGAATGCTTTAGGGTTAGAAGGTAAAAAGTCTTTATTTATTCTTTCAGAAGCAAATAAAAATGTGTATTTGTCTTCAAGAAACTTGCCAAAAGCGAAAGTGATGAATTATAACGAAATTTCTTCTTATGATTTAATCAATGCTGGTGAGGTAGTATTCTTTGAAGGTGCAGTAGAAAAATTACAGGAAAATTTAAGAAAATAAGTCATGTCAATAATTATTAAACCAATCATTTCAGAAAAAGCTACTTATCTTACAGATTTGAGAGGGCAATATTCTTTTTTAGTAGATACTAAAGCGAATAAAATCCAAATCAAACAAGCTGTAGAAGAAGCTTATGGTGTAAAGGTAGAAAATGTTAGGACTATGATTTATGCTCCTAAGGTTTCTTCTCGATACACGAAAAGAGGTCTTCAAGTTGGGAAAACAAACAAGTTGAAGAAGGCAGTAATTGAACTTCAAGCAGGTGAAGTTATTGATATTTTTGCGAATTAATAAATTTAATATAAACAATAAGTAATGTCTGTTAGAAAATTAAAACCTATCACCCCGGGACAGAGATTCAGAATTGTAAACAATTTTGAGGAAATTACTACCAACAAGCCAGAGAAATCTTTGACTATTGGTATTAAGAAATCAGGTGGGCGTAACAATACAGGTAAGATGACCATGCGTTACACCGGAGGTGGACACAAAAAGAAATACAGATTCATTGACTTCAAAAGAAATAAATTTGATGTTAATGCAACTGTAAAAACTGTGGAATACGATCCGAACAGAACAGCGTTTATTGCTTTGGTAGAATATACTGATGGGGAGAAAAGATATATCATCGCTCCAACAGGTATCAAAGTAGGTCAAACAGTTGTTTCTGGAGAAAGCGTAGCTCCTGAAATTGGGAATGCTATGAAATTGAAAAATATTCCTTTGGGGTCTATCATTTCTTGTGTAGAAATGAAACCTGGTCAAGGGGCTATTTTGGCAAGAAGTGCAGGATCGTCAGCACAATTGACTTCAAGAGATGGTAAATACGCTATCATTAAATTGCCTTCTGGGGAATCAAGAATGATTCTTGTGGAATGTATGGCAATGATTGGTTCTGTATCTAACTCTGACCACCAGCTTACAGTTTCTGGTAAAGCAGGTAGAAGTAGATGGTTAGGTAGAAGACCAAGAACGAGAGCGGTAGTGATGAACCCTGTAGATCACCCAATGGGTGGTGGTGAAGGTAGATCATCAGGAGGACATCCAAGATCTAGAAACGGAAAACCAGCTAAGGGTTATAAAACAAGAAAGAAAAATAAAGTGTCTAACCGATATATAGTATCTAAAAGAAAATAATTATGGCAAGATCACTTAAAAAAGGACCTTTCATTGCACATCATTTAGATAAAAAGGTTCAGGCAAATATAGAGTCTGGTAAGAAGACAGTAATTAAGACATGGTCTAGAGCATCTATGATTTCTCCAGACATGGTGGGACAAACTATTGCAGTGCATAATGGTAAATCTTTTATTCCAGTATATATCACTGAAAATATGGTAGGTCATAAGTTAGGCGAATTTTCTCCGACAAGATCTTTTAGAGGTCACGCGGGTAATAAAAATAAAGGAAGCAGATAGTCATGGGAATAAGAAAGCAAAATAGCGCATTAGCTAGAAAAGAGGCAAATAGAGATGTGGTAAAAGCGTGTCTTAATAACTGCCCTTCTTCTCCAAGAAAAATGAGATTAGTTGCTGATATCATCCGAGGAGAAAATGTAAGCAAAGCATTGTATATCTTGAAATATTCTAAAAAAGAAGCATCTAACAAGTTAGAGAAACTTCTATTGTCAGCGATTGCTAACTGGCAAGTGAAAAATCCAAATGCTGATATAGAAGCTGCAAATCTTTTTGTAAAAGAAATTTATGTAGATAGTGCAAGACAATTGAAGAGATTGAGACCAGCTCCACAAGGTAGAGGTTATAGAATTAGAAAAAGATCTAATCATGTAACTTTAATTTTAGGTAATAAATCAGAAAATCAATAATCAAGGTATGGGACAGAAGACAAATCCAATTGGTAATAGATTAGGAATCATCAGAGGATGGGATTCTAACTGGTTCGGTGGAAGCGATTATGGAGACAGAATCGCGGAAGACTACAAAATCAGAAGATACCTTGAGGCTAGATTATCTAAGGCAGGTCTTTCAAGAATTTATATTGAAAGAACTCTAAAATTAGTGACGGTTACAATTACTACTGCAAGACCAGGTCTTATCATTGGTAAGGGAGGTCAAGAGGTGGATAAATTAAAAGAAGAGTTGAAGAAAATCACCAATAAAGATATTCAAATCAACATCTTTGAAATTAAGAAACCTGAATTAGACGCAGTGTTAGTAGCTGATAATATCGCTAAGCAGATTGAGAACAGAATTTCTTACAGAAGAGCTGTGAAAATGGCTATCGCTGGTTCTATGAGAGCAGGAGCAGAGGGAATTAAGGTTCAAATTTCTGGTAGATTGAATGGTGCTGAAATGGCAAGAAGTGAGTCTTTCAAAGAAGGAAGAATTCCACTATCTACTTTCAGAGCTGATATTGATTACCATATTTCAGAAGCTCACACTACTTATGGTAGATTAGGAGTAAAGGTATGGATAATGAAAGGAGAGGTTTATGGTAAGAGAGAGTTGTCTCCACTTGTTGGGCAACAGAAGAAAGGAAATACCTCTGGTAAAAAATCAAGAGAAAGAAAATAATTAATGTAATTTTAGGTTTGAAATTGAAAATTTTAAATGCCGTTACCTTTTAAAATCTAAAATTTTGAAATCTAAAATCTAAAATTCTAAAATTATGTTACAACCAAAAAGAACCAAGTTCCGTCGTGTTCATAAAATGAAGATGAAAGGAAATGCTAATAGAGGACATCGTTTAGCATACGGAACATTTGGAATTAAAGCGATAGAAGGAGCGTGGATTACTGCAAGACAAATTGAAGCGGCTCGTATTGCCGCTACAAGATATATGAAGAGAGAAGGTCAGTTATGGATTAAAATCTTCCCTGATAAGCCAATTACTAAGAAACCAGCCGAAGTAAGGATGGGTAAAGGTAAGGGTGCTGTGGAATATTGGGTAGCAGTAGTAAAGCCTGGTAAGGTGATGTTTGAAATAGGAGGTGTTCCTTACGAAGTAGCAAAAGAGGCTTTAAGACTTGCAGCTCAGAAACTTCCTGTAGTGACGAAGTTTGTAGTAGCAAATGATTTTGTTCAACCACAATAAATCTCAAAATTATGAAACAAGCTGAAATTAAGAATCTAAGCGTAGAGGATATCAAAGCAAAATTAGTAGAGCTGAAAGCAGAACTTAACAAAACTAAATTAGCTCACAGAATTAGCCCAATTGAGAATCCTATTCAAATTAGAGATTTGAGAAGAACAATTGCGAGACTTGAAACAGAGTTAACTAACAAACAATAATTTTCATTTTTAGCATGGAAAGAAATTTAAGAAAAGAAAGAATAGGAATAGTTTCAAGCAATAAAATGGAAAAAACCATTGTTGTTAGTGAAACTATGAGAGTGAAGCATCCGCTGTATGGTAAATTCGTATTGAAAACGAAAAAATATACCGCACACGATGAAAAGAATGAGTGCAACGAAGGTGATACAGTTCTTATCCAAGAAACTAGACCTTTGAGTAAAAATAAGAGATGGAGATTAGTAAGAATAATAGAAAGAGCTAAGTAATGTTACAAACTGAATCAAGATTAAAAGTTGCTGATAATACTGGTGCTAAAGAGGTATTGGTAATCAGAGTTCTAGGAGGAACTAGAAGAAGATATGCTTCCGTTGGTGATAAAATCGTAGTTACTATTAAAGATGCTACTCCATCAGGAAACGCAAAAAAAGGACAAGTTTCTAAAGCTGTTGTAGTAAGAACTAAAAAAGCGGTTAGAAGAAAAGATGGCTCATACATCTCTTTTGATGACAATGCTTGCGTTCTTCTAAATGCAGCTGGAGAAATGAGAGGAACTCGTGTTTTCGGTCCTGTTGCAAGAGAATTGAGAGATAAAGAATACATGAAAGTAATTTCATTAGCCCCAGAAGTTTTATAAATTTGTAGAAACGATGACAAAATTAAAAATTAAAAAAGGAGATAATGTGATTGTTACTACAGGTAATAAGAACATTAAAGGTAAGACGGGTGAAGTTATTGAAGTGATTAGAGACAAAAATAGAGCCATAGTTGCAGGTCTTAATATTGTGAAGAAGCATGTAAAGCCTTCTGCTGCTAATCCTCAAGGAGGAATTGTAGAAAAGGAAGCTTCTATCCACATTTCTAATCTTGCATTGGTAGATCCTAAAACTGGTAAAGCTACCAAAGTAGGATACAGAATGGAAGGGGATAAAAAAGTAAGATTTGCTAAAAAATCTGGTGAAATTTTATAAAAAATAAAAGATGGAATATATAGCTAGACCCAAAAAATTATATAAAGAAAAGATTGTTCCAGCAATGATGGAAGAATTCGGGTATAAGTCTGTAATGCAAGTGCCTAAATTGGAGAAAATTGTTCTTTCTCAAGGTTTGGGAGATGCTGTTCAAGATAAAAAAATCGTAGATTATGCGGTTGAAGAGCTTACAGCAATTACAGGTCAAAAAGCAGTGGGTACTATCTCTAAGAAAGACGAAGCTTCTTTCAAATTGAGAAGAGGCGTTCCAATTGGAGCTAAAGTGACTTTAAGAGCTGATAAAATGTATGAGTTCTTAGATAGATTGACTTCTTCTGCACTTCCAAGAATTAGAGATTTTAGTGGTATTAAAGCTGATGGTTTTGATGGAAGAGGAAACTATAATTTGGGTATTACAGAACAAATTATCTTCCCTGAAATCGTGATTGATAAAGTTAAAAAAATCCAAGGAATGGATATTACTTTTGTGACATCTGCTAAGACAGATAAAGAAGCAAAAGTATTACTAACTCACTTTGGATTACCATTTAAAAAGAACTAAAAGAAATGGCAAAAGAATCAATGAAAGCGCGTGAGCGCAAAAGAGAAGCACTTGTTGCGAAATATGCAGAGAAAAGAAAGGCTTTGAAAGAGGCAGGTGATTATGAAGCATTACAAAAATTACCTAAAAATGCTTCTCCTGTAAGACTTCACAACAGATGTAAGCTTACGGGAAGACCAAGAGGGTATATGAGAATCTTCGGTCTTTCTAGAGTCACTTTCAGAGAAATGGCTAACCAAGGTCTTATCCCTGGTGTGAAAAAAGCAAGTTGGTAATAATTTTTAACAAATAGAGATAATTAAGTTGATTAGACACAAGAGCCGAGAAGCGAGATTACAAGATTAATTTCTTGAATCTTGGCTCTTGAATCTTGCTTCTTCTCAAAACTAATTATCATTAACCAATAATTAAATTAAAAAAGAAAAATGGTAACAGATCCAATTTCAGATTTCCTAACTAGAGTAAGGAACGCACAAAGCGCAGGCCACAAAGTGGTGGAAATTCCTGCATCAAAAATTAAAAAGGAGATTACGAAAATCTTATTTGATCAAGGGTATATCTTAAACTATAAGTTTGAGGATAACGCTGTTCAAGGGACTATCAAAATTGCCTTGAAGTATGATAAGCAAACCAATAAACCAGCAATCAAGTCTATCCAGAGAGCATCTAGACCAGGTTTGAGAAAATACGCAGGTTCTACAGAATTACCAAGAGTATTGAATGGTTTAGGAATTGCAATTATCTCTACTTCTAAAGGGGTAATGACTGATAAGAAAGCAAGACAAGAGAAAGTAGGAGGTGAAGTAATCTGCTATGTATATTAATTTATAAATAGGAATAATGTCAAGAATTGGTAAATCAATTATAACAATCCCTGCTGGAGTTACAGTATCATTCGCTGATAATGTAGTGACAGTAAAAGGTCCTAAAGGAGAACTTTCTCAAGAAATTGTTGGGGGGATTACTTTGGCACAAGAAGGTGCTGAATTAACAGTGAACAGACCGTCTGACTCTAAAGAGCACAGATCTTTGCACGGTCTTTATAGAGCATTAATCAATAATATGATTATTGGTACATCAGAAGGCTTTACTAAAAAGTTGGAGCTTGTAGGTGTAGGTTATAGAGCATCTCACTCTGGACAGAGATTAGAATTGGCTCTAGGTTTCTCTCACGGTATTTTATTGGAACTTCCAAAAGAAATTACATTGAATACTGAGACTGAAAAAGGTAAGAACCCAATCATCACTTTGTCTTCACATGACAAACAACTATTGGGAATGGTGGCTGCAAAAATCAGATCATTTAGAAAACCTGAACCTTACAAAGGAAAAGGTGTGAGATTTGTAGGAGAGAATGTGAGAAGAAAAGCTGGTAAATCTGCTTAAAATTTAAGAAAATGGCATTAACAAAAGTAGAAAAAAGAAACAGAATCAAGAGAAGAGTTAGAGGAAAAATCTCCGGAACTCAAGCAACACCAAGATTATCTGTATATAAGAGTAATAAAGAAATTTATGTTCAATTAATTGATGATAAAGAAGGTAAAACTTTGGCATCAGCTTCTTCAAGAGAGAAAGGAATTGAACTTAAAGGAACGAAAACTGAAATCGCAACAGCGGTAGGTAAAAAAATTGCTGAAAAAGCAAAAGCTGCTGGTTATGAGAAAATAGTTTTTGATAGAAATGGTTTCGTATATCATGGAAGAATCAAAGCTCTTGCCGATGGTGCTAGAGAAGGTGGTCTTCAATTCTAATTTTAAAAGTATCGAAATATGTTAGGAATAGATAATATAGAAAGAGTAAAACCTGGAGGATTAGAATTAGTAGATCGTCTAGTAGCGGTAAATAGAGTAACCAAAGTGACCAAAGGAGGTCGTGCTTTCGGATTTTCTGCTATCGTTGTAGTAGGAAACGAAGATGGAATCATCGGTTTTGGTTTAGGAAAATCTAAGGAAGTTGCTTCTGCAATTTCTAAAGCAGTAGAAGATGCTAAGAAAAACTTAGTGAAAGTTCCTGTAATCAACCGTACAATTCCTCACCAGACTTCTGCAAGATACGGTGGTGCAGATATCTTCTTGAGGCCTGCATCTCACGGTACAGGGCTTATCGCCGGAGGTGCGGTAAGAGCAGTATTGGAATCTGCTGGTATTCATGATGTATTGTCAAAATCTAAAGGTTCTTCAAACCCTCACAATGTGGTAAAGGCAACTTTCAAGGCATTGTTGGATATCAGAAGACCGGAGGAAATTGCAAGAATGAGAGGTGTGTCTTTAAGTAAAGTGTTTAATGGTTAATTTTTAGTAAAATGGCAACAATTAAAATAAAACAAGTAAGAAGTGCTATTGGGAGAACAAAGGTTCAGAAATTGACTCTTGAAGCTTTGGGACTAAAAAAATTAAACCAAGTAGTAGAGCACGAAGCAACTCCATCTATTTTAGGAATGGTAGCTGCGGTAGGACATTTAGTAGAAGTTCAAAAATAAAAATATCATCTAAAGGTTTATTACTTTTTTAGAGTATTAAATCTTTAGATTTGAAATTTAAATTTAAGACAAGAATTATGAATTTAAGTAATATAAAACCAGCATCAGGCTCTACGCATAACTCTAAGAGATTGGGTAGAGGACAAGGTAGTGGTAAAGGTGGGACTTCTACAAGAGGTCATAAAGGAGCTAAATCAAGATCAGGAAACTCTATGAAGATCGGTTTTGAGGGAGGTCAAATGCCTTTGCAAAGAAGATTACCTAAATTTGGTTTCAACAATGTGAATAGAAAAGAATATAGAGCTATTAATTTGGATACTATTCAGGCATTGGTTGATGCTAAAAACTTGACTGAAATTACAAAAGAAGTTTTGGTTGAGAACGGATTGTCTTCTAAAAATGAATTAGTGAAAATTATGGGTAGAGGTGAATTGAAATCTAATGTTTCTATCTCTGCAAATAAATTTACTAAATCAGCAGAAGAAGCGATCAATAAAGTAGGAGGTAAAGCAATTACTCTATAAAAAAACATCAATGAAAGAAAAAGGATTTATACAGACACTCCAAGATATTTGGAAACTAGATGAGTTAAGAGAGAAAATACTTTTGACTATTTCTCTTGTATTGGTGTATAGATTCGCTTCATATATTTCCCTACCAGCCATTAATTTGGACGAGGTAGGGAATCTCTTACAGCATTACCAAAATCAAGGTGGTAATCAACAGGGAGCGGGGCTTTTAGGATTATTATCTTCCTTTACAGGAGGTGCTTTTAGCCGAGCTTCTATTTTGGCATTAGGGATTATGCCTTACATTTCCGCATCGATTATTGTGCAACTAATGGGGATGTTAGTTCCTTATTTCCAAAAATTACAGAAAGATGGAGAAAGTGGTAGAAATACCCTTAACCAAATTACCAGATGGCTAACCATCGGGGTGTGTTTGGTACAGGCTCCTTTTTATTTGGGAGTGATTACAAATGAGTTTCTTCCTTATGCACAATTTAGGACTGCTTATTATGTAGAACCCACTTCTATAATGTTTTGGTTGCCAAGTATGGTTATTCTTGTGACGGGATCACTTTTCTGTATGTGGTTGGGAGAAAGAATCACAGACAGAGGAATTGGTAATGGAATTTCTATTCTTATTATGGTGGGGATTTTAGCTGATTTGCCTATGGCTTTTGTAGATGAAGTAAATCGTCAAACAAGCGAAGGAGGATTAGGTCCTATTATAGTATTAGTAGAAGTGTTGTTTTGGATTTTGGTAATTCTTTTAGCAATTCTTTTATCGGTTGCTGTTAGAAAAATACCAATTCAGTATGTGAGTAGAGCTCAAGCGAGAGGTGGAATGAATAGAAACTTAATGGATGGTGCAAGGCAGTGGATTCCATTAAAGGTAAATGCTGCTGGAGTAATGCCTATCATTTTTGCTCAAGCTCTAATGTTTTTACCAGGGTTATTGACCAAGGTTGATGAAACCAATACATTTTTTGCAGGTTTTAAAGATGTTTTTAGTTGGCAATATAATGTGTTGTTTGCATTGTTGATTATTATATTTTCATTTGTATATACTGCGATTTCTATACCAGTTCATCAAATGGCTGATGATTTAAAAAGACAGGGAGGTTTAATCCCTAAAATAAAACCTGGAAAAGATACAGCAGATTATATTGATGAAATTTTATCAAGAATAACTTTGCCTGGTTCAATTTTTTTAGCTATCTTTGCAGTCCTTCCTGCAATAGTGCATGGAACAATCGTTCAGACAGATAGATTTGCCCTGTTTTTTGGGGGAACTTCTTTGTTGATTATGGTGAGTGTAATATTGGATACTGTTCAGCAAATTAAAACTTATCTGTTGAATCATCATTATGATGGACTGATGCAATCAAAGTTGTCTAGAACATCAAAAAAGTAGGATTATAGATGGCAAAACAAAAACACATAGAACAAGATGGTGTGATAGTAGAAGCCTTATCAAACGCTATGTTTCGTGTAGAGTTGGAGAATGGGCATGTGCTTATCGCTCATATTTCTGGTAAAATGAGAATGCATTATATTAAACTTTTACCAGGGGATAAAGTAAAGTTGGAGCTTTCTCCTTATGATTTGACCAAAGGTAGAATAACATTTAGATATTAATAAAGGCTTAAAGTTAGACTTTTAGCATAAAGTAAGAGAAATATGAAAGTTAGAGCATCGATTAAAAAGAGAAGTGCAGACTGCAAAATCGTAAGAAGAAAAGGCAGATTGTACATTATTAACAAAAAGAACCCTAAATTTAAACAAAGACAAGGCTAATTAATAGCAGATTAAATTATGGCGAGAATTGCAGGTATAGATTTACCAAAAAACAAAAGAGGCGTTATTGGGCTTACTTACATCTATGGGATTGGTAGAAGCACAGCGTCTGAAATTTTGAAGAACGCTGGTATCAGCGAAGATAAGAAAGTCAACGAGTGGAATGACGATGAATTGGCAGCAATCAGAAATTACATCTCTGAAAATGTAAAAGTAGAAGGAGAGTTAAGATCTGAGGTTCAATTGAACATCAAAAGATTGATGGATATTGGCTGTCAAAGAGGAATACGTCACAGACTGGGATTACCTTTAAGAGGCCAAAGAACGAAGAATAACTCTAGAACTCGTAAAGGAAAGAGAAAAACTGTTGCTAATAAGAAGAAGGCAAGTAAATAATCGTTAGAATTATGGCAAAACAAACTAAAGTAGTAAAGAAAAGAAAAGTAAAAGTAGAGGCTATTGGTGAAGCACATATCCAAGCGTCTTTTAATAATATTATTATTTCTTTGACCAATAAAAATGGAGAAGTAATCTCTTGGGCATCTGCTGGTAAAATGGGATTCAGAGGCTCTAAGAAGAATACTCCATTTGCAGCACAGATGGCTGCTGAGAATTGCTCTCAAGTAGCTTATGAAGCTGGATTGAGAAGGGTGAAGGTTTTTGTGAAAGGACCTGGTGCAGGTAGAGAATCTGCTATTAGATCTATTCATAATTCAGGAATTGAAGTAAGCGAAATCGTAGATGTGACTCCTATGCCACACAACGGTTGTAGACCACCTAAAAGAAGAAGAGTATAATAAAATTCCAGAAATAATATGGCAAGATATATTGGACCTAAAACCAAAATTGCAAGAAAGTTTGGTGTAGCAATTTATGGTGATGATAAAAACTTTGAAAAAAGAAGAAACCAACCTCCTGGACAGCACGGACCAAACAAAAGAAGAGGTGCTAAAAAATCAGAATATGCTGTACAATTAGCAGAAAAACAAAAAGCTAAATACATCTATGGTATTTTAGAAAGACAATTTGCTAATATGTTCGATAAAGCACACAGAAGTAAAGGAGTAACTGGTGAGGTTCTTCTACAACTTTGTGAGTCAAGATTAGATAATGTGGTATATAGATTAGGTTTCGCTAAAACAAGAGCCGCTGCGAGACAATTAGTGTCTCACAGACATATTACTGTAAATGGTGAAGTAGTGAATATTCCTTCTTACTCATTAAAAGCAGGAGATGTAGTGGCTGTAAGAGAGAAATCTAAATCACTTGAAGTAGTTGCTGATGCTTTGGCTTCTAAATCTACATATGAGTGGCTACAATACAATGACGAGAAAAGAGAGGGAACTTTTGTTTCCGTTCCAGAAAGACTTCAAATTCCTGAAGATATCAAGGAACAACTTATCGTCGAGTTATATTCTAAATAATTTTTTAATCAAATTCTTGCTCAACCCAATATTATATGGCAATTTTACAATTCATAAAACCAGACAAAGTAATTCTAATTAACTCTACGGAGTTCAGAGGTCAATTTGAATTTAGACCTTTAGAACCAGGGTTTGGACTTACGATTGGTAATGCTTTGAGAAGAGTATTATTATCTTCTTTGGAAGGATATGCTCTTACATCTATTAAAATAGAAGGAGTAGAGCATGAGTTTTCAACAATTCCTGGTGTAGTTGAAGATGTTACAGAAATTATTCTTAATTTGAAACAATTGAGATTAAAAGCGACAACTGAAAACGCTCCAGCTGAACAGGTAAGTGTAAAAATCTCTAATCAAACGGTAGTGACTGCTGGAGATTTTTCTAATGCTATCAAAGGATTTGAGGTGTTGAACCCAGATTTAGTGATATGCAATATGGCAAAAGATGTCACTTTTGAAATTAAATTTAATATTGATAAGGGAAGAGGTTATGTTCCATCAGAGCAAAACAAATCGAACAACGCTCCAATCGGAACTATCGCAATAGACTCTATCTTTACGCCTATTAAAAAAGTTCAATATAGTGTTGAAAACTATCGTGTAGAGCAGAAAACAGACTACGAAAAACTGGTATTAGATATTGAGACTGATGGTTCTATCTCACCTCAAAATGCTTTAACAGAAGCTTCTAAAATATTGATTCACCACTTTATGTTGTTCTCCGATGAGAGAATCACATTGGAGACAGAAGCAGTGAAAGCATCAATCCAATACGATGAAGAAACACTCCATACAAGACAATTATTAAAGTCTAAATTAGTTGATATGGATCTTTCTGTAAGAGCTATCAATTGCTTGAAAGCAGCAGAAGTAGAGACTCTTGGAGAATTAGTTTCTTTCAGTAAGTCTGATTTGATGAAATTTAGAAACTTTGGTAAAAAATCGCTAACAGAATTGGAGGAATTGGTTCATTCAAAAGGGCTAAACTTCGGTTTTGATGTTAGCAAGTATAAATTAGACGCTGATAAATAATTTTTTATATTATGAGACACGGAAAGAAATTTAATCATTTAGGAAGAACTGCCTCTCATAGAAAAGCATTACTTTCCAATATGGCATGTTCTCTTATAGAACATAAAAGAATCAATACTACTGTGGCTAAGGCGAAAGCTCTTAGAGTATATGTAGAACCTCTTTTAACGAAGGCTAAAAACGATACTACTCACAATAGAAGAACAGTATTCTCTTACCTTCAAAATAAAGAAGCTGTGACGGAATTATTCAGAACTATTGCTCCGAAAATCGCTGAGAGAAATGGAGGATATTGTAGAATTATCAAGACTGGTTTCAGACTTGGTGATGCCGCAGACACAGCAATGATTGAATTGGTTGATTTTAACGAGCTTTACAATCCAAAAGCAGAAACGAAGAAAACTACAAGAAGAAGTAGAAGAACTTCAACTAAAAAAGAAACTGCAGAGGTGAAAGAAGAAGTTAAAGCAGAAGATTCAGTTGAAAAAACAGAAGAATAATTTTCTTAAATACACAAAATCCTTATCATTTTTGGTAAGGATTTTTTTTTGATTAGAATTGGAAAAATAAAAGGCTTACTATATTGTAAGCCTTTTTCTTATTATAAAGTTTCTTTCAACCAACTGAAAAACTCCCTTTGCCAAACAAGTGCGTTTTGAGGTTTTAACACCCAATGATTTTCATTCGGGTAATATAAAAATTTAGATTTTAAACCTTTTAGTTTTGCCGCTTGGTAAGCTCCCTGACCTTGCTCATAAGGAACACGGAAATCCAAATTTCCTTGAATAATCATCAGCGGAGTATTCCAGTTTTTTACATAATAGCTTGGGCTAAATTTTGTGAAAGCATCAGCAGTTGGGTTTTCCCATGGATTAGCCCCTAAATCCCAATTGGCAAACCAAAGTTCCTCCGTTGTGCCATACCAAGACCTCATATCAAATAATCCATTATGAGAGATGAAAGTTTTAAATCTGTTTTCATGAACTCCTGCCAACATCAGAACAGAATAACCTCCATAACTAGCTCCCACAGCTCCCATTCTCTCGCTATCTACATAAGGCAAAGTTTTCGCAAAATCGGTTGCTGAAAGATAATCGCGGATCGGTTGACCTCCCCAGTCTTTGCTGATGGCTTCGTTCCATTCCGTTCCCCAACCTGGCATTCCTCTTCTGTTTGGTGCGACCACAATGTATCCATTTGCCGTCATTAGTGAGAAGTTCCAACGAAGACTAAAATAAGGCGTTAATGCAGATTGTGGCCCTCCTTGGCAATAAAGAAGTGTTGGATATTTTTTGTTAGGGTCAAAATTTGGAGGGTAGTGAAACCAAACGCCCATTTCCTTCCCATCGGAAGTTTTTACCATTTTGAGCTCGGAGTGTCCTAAACTTAATTTTTGGTAAAAATCTTGGTTGATGTCCGTGATTTGCTTCATAGAGCCATTTTTTAATTCTACGGAGTAAAATTCTGGGCTGTGGAAAGCATCATTTCTCGTCACGAAAAGTTGATTTTTATTTTGAGCAAAAATGCTATTCACATCAAAATCTCCCTTTGTAATTTGTTTTACGCTTTTCCCTGAAATAGAAGTAGTGAAAAGTTGTTTGCTTCCTCTAAATGCCGTCGTGAAATAAATATTTTTAGAATCATTAGCCCAAAAATATTCTCCCGTCACGCTTTCATTCCAATTTTTGGTAAGGTTGGACTTATGTTTTTTTGCCCAATCCATAATATAGACATCATTTTTATCAGCTTCGTAGCCATCTCTTGCCATACTTTGCCAAGAAAGATATTTCCCATCAGGGCTGAACTGAGGGTGCGTGTCATAGCCCATCATTCCTTCCGTAAGGTTTTGAGTTTTTTCTGAACTTAAATCATATGCGAAAATATCTGTATTAGTGCTTACAGCATAGTCTTTTCCAAATTTTTCTTTGGTAACATAAAGTAGATGTTTAGAATCTGGTGACCAAACGAAATCCTCACTTCCTCCAAAAGGTTTTTGAGGAGAATCGTAAGGTTTGCCCTCCAAAATATCTTTGGCATTCTCGACAGATTCATTGATATTAACCACAAAAATATGGTTGAATTTTCCTTCATACCAAGTATCCCAATGGCGATGGTTTAGGTCTGTATAGACTTGTGCCGTAGTTAGTGGTGTGTCTGAATATCGGTCTTTTCCGTAGATTTTTTCTAATTGAACACTCTTACTAAATGCAATTTTCTTTCCATCAGGAGAAATTTTAATATTTTCTGCCTCTTGCCCAATGCTGTAAAAGGCTTTCCAAGATTTTCCTAAATCTTTTGAGATGAAAATAATGCCGTTTTCTGAAGCATAAATCCCGTTTTTATCCCATTGAATAAGGCTTTTTTTACCTAAATCAAACGGAATGGATTTTGTAGAAGTCGTATTGAGCAAATAGCTCTTCTGCTCGTTTTTTTCCGTCTCCAGATTGGTCTGGCTGGTGCGATAAATCACCAAATCTTGCTCTGGTGAAACTGCCTGAACGCTTATTCTTCTCAGTTGCCAAAGAGTTTCAGGTGTCATTACTTCCTGTGCATTGATGAGCAGAGGAGTTGCCAAAGCTAATGCAGTGTGTTTAAAATTCATTGTAAAATCATTTAAAATTGCCATAAAGATAAAAAAATATCTAAATAATTGTGTATTTTTGGTAAGAAATCAAGAATTTAGCGATTTAGAAAAAATAAAAAAATGTTTGAAAATAAAAATCAAGAACTTACGCCTATTGCCCAGTTGGGGGAATTTGGGTTGATAAAACATCTCACGGAGCATTTTCCGATAAAAAATTCTTCTACGCTCTTGGTTGTGGGAGATGATGCTGGAGTTATTAATCCTGAGGATAAAAAAATATTGATAAGCACAGAGATTTTCACAGAGGGCGTGCATTTTAATTTGGGCTATGTCCCTTTGAAGCACTTGGGCTACAAATCCGTAGTGGCAGGGATTAGCGATATTGTAGCGATGAATGCCGAGCCTTCTCAAATTTTGGTTTCTATAGCGGTGTCCAATCGCTTTCCTGTAGAGGCTTTGGAGGAAATTTATGCTGGGATTTCTTTGGCTTGTCAGCGATATAAACTTGATTTGGTGGGTGGCGATACCACGAGTTCGCAAACGGGTTTGGTCATTAATATTACGGCGATAGGCTTGGAGAGAGAAGAAAATATCGTTAAAAGAAATGGAGCGAAACCTAATGATTTACTGGTGATTACTGGTGATTTGGGGGGGGCTTATATGGGGCTTCAAATTTTGGAGAGAGAGCATTCTGTGTATCTTAAAAATCCGAATATGCAACCTGAAATGCAGGGCTATGATTATATTTTGGAGCGACAATTAAAGCCCGAAGCGAGAACGGATATTAAAAAGATTTTGGAGGATTTGGGCGTAAAACCCACAGCAATGATGGACATTTCCGATGGATTGGCATCAGAGATTTTGCACCTTTCTGACCAGTCCCAAGTAGGATTTAGAATTTATGAAGACAAAATTCCGATGGATGAGCTGACCATTAGCACTGCTGAAGAATTTAACCTTAATCCGATAATGACGGCACTAAGTGGCGGAGAAGATTACGAGCTGATTTTCACGATTTCGCCAACGGATTATGATAAAATTAAAAACCATTTTGATTTTACGGTGATAGGTCATGCCGTGGAAAAAGAACAAGGAAACTTTTTGGTAGCCAAAGGTTCTAACGAACTGATAACCATCACAGCACAAGGTTGGGAGGCTTACCTAAAAAATCAAAAAGAAGCTGAATTCAAAGTAAAAAAAGAAGAAAATGCAGAATAAATTTGACATTGCTTATCTTAAAATGGCTCAGGAGTGGGCGAAACTTTCCTATTGCCAACGAAAAAAAGTGGGAGCCTTAATCGTAAAAAACAGAACCATTATTTCTGATGGCTACAACGGAACCCCCTCTGGCTTTGAAAACTGTTGCGAAGATGAGAATGATAAAACCAAATGGTATGTGCTTCATGCAGAGGCAAATGCGATTTTAAAAATATCCAAAAGCACTCAGTCTTGCGAGGGTGCAACGCTCTACCTCACACTTTCGCCGTGTAAAGAATGCAGTAAATTGATTTTACAAGCGGGGATAAAAAGAATGGTGTATATTGATGAATATTCGGATAGGGAAGGACTAGACTTCCTTGCCAATGCAGGGGTGGAAATCCTAAAAATTTCCGTAGAAGAATTAGAAAATCAATGAGTTGGGACGAGAGATTAGATGATTTTGCTCATTATTTGAGGTTGGAGAGAGATTGTTCGCCTCATACGATTTCGGCCTATCTTTTTGATTTAGAAAAACTTAAAAAGTTCTCGGAGGAAGAACTCTCGCTTTTCCTTCCCGAAGAAATTTCTTATGAACAGCTTCAAGAATTTCTTTTTCAAATTGCTAAAAATGAGCAATATAGCGAGAGAACCCAAGCAAGATGGATTTCTTCCATTAAAACTTTTTTTAAATATTTGGTAGAAGAAGAATGGCGAGAAGACAACCCTGCCACGCTTTTAGATGCCCCTAAAATAGGAATTTATTTGCCTGATACGATGTCTTTGGAGGAGGTAAATAAAATCAGTGATGCCGTAGATGAAAGCACGGATTTGGGCAAACGAAACAAATGTATTATTGAGATACTTTACAGCTGTGGGCTTCGGGTTTCGGAACTTACGGAGCTTAAAATTTCTAACATCAATTTCAAGGAAAATTATCTAAAAGTAGAAGGAAAGGGAGAAAAAGTCCGTTTTGTACCTTTGGCAGACCAAACCATTGGCTACATTCAGCAGTATCTCAATGTAAGGGATAAAGGGAAAGATGGCGAGAAAATCAAGATAAAAAAGGATTTTGAAGACATTTTGTTGCTCAACTCTCGTAGAGGGAAAATGTCCCGTCAAATGGTGTTTTTAGTGATTAAAGATTTGGTGCTAAAAGCGGATATTCAGAAAAATATTTCGCCACATACATTTAGGCATTCTTTTGCTACACATCTTTTGCAAAATGGAGTAGATTTGCGATTTATCCAAGAAATGTTGGGGCATTCTAGCATTACCACTACAGAAATTTATACGCATTTGGATACGGAAGAACTCCACGAAGTGATTTTAAAATACCACCCAAGGAATAAAACGATTTAATTTTAAAAATGAAAAAACTCAAATTTTGTCCAAACTGTGGAGCTGAAGTTTTACTTTGGAGCGAAGGCAAAAAATGGAGCTGTAAGCAATGCGATTTTGTTTTGTATCACAATTGTGCTGCGGCTGTGGCCGTTTTAATCACTTGTGGTAATGAAATAATGCTTACCGTACGCAATCAAGAACCTGCAAAAGGAAAATGGGATTTGGCAGGTGGTTTTACCGACCCTAACGAAAGTGCAGAGCAAACCTGCGTTAGAGAACTAAAAGAGGAGTTAGGTATCAATATTGATGTCTCAAACCTCCGTTTTATAATGAGTTTGCCTAATATTTATCATTATAAAGGGATTGATTACAATACTTTGGATTTGTTTTTTGAATACAGAGTAGAGGAAAAATTCTCCGTTGATTTAGCAAAAACTGAAATTTCGGAAACTATTTGGTTAAAAAAAGAAGATATGGTTTTAGAAAACATTGCCTTTGACTCTCAAAAAAACTTCTTTCGCCAATATTTAGAAAAAATCCGTTAAATTTTTGGTGAAAAATTTTAGTTTTTTTATAATTTTGTATCGTTGGAATTCATTTCCTCAATTTTTCTAAAAATTACTCATTCTAAAAAAACTGTTTTTACTATGAATTTACACAAAATTCCTGCTGATGGCATTGCAGGCTTGAAAGAAAATTTTACCAAGGACGCTTTGGCAGGGTTCTTGGTATTTTTATTGGCATTACCGCTGAGTATGGGCGTAGCAAAAGCTGCCGATTTTCCCCCGATTTTTGGCGTTGTTTCTGCAATTATTGGAGGGATTGTGGTGAGTTTTTTTGCAGGGTCAAGGCTATCCATTAAAGGACCAGCGGCGGGGCTTATTTCTATTGGTGCTGGTTCGGTAGCGGCTTTTGGAGGTGGAGAATTAGGCTGGAAACTCACTTTGGGGGCTATCGTGGTGGCTGGAATTATCCAAATCATTTTCGGAGTTTTGAAATTAGGAAAATACGCCGATTTATTTCCCTCTGCGGCAGTTCACGGAATGCTGGCGGCGATTGGGATTATCATTATGTCCAAACAATTACACCTATTGCTCGGCATTTCCCCTGATGCTTTGGCAGGAAAAGGCGTGATAGAATTGTTATTAACTTTGCCAGAGAGCATCAGCAATGCCAATAGAGAAAACACGATTATTGGGCTGACTTGCCTAGCGATACTTTTCTCATTAAATATGGTGAAACATCCTTTAATAAAGAAAATTCCTGCTCCACTGGTGGTTTTGGTAGTGGCAATTCCGATGGGAATTTATTTTCAAATTAATGATGAAAACGCAGTTGGGGAGGTTGCCAACTATTCTTTGGTGAAAATCGGAAGTATTTTTGAAACCTTTAAAGATGGCATTTGGCTCGTAGATTTTTCTGGGCTATGGACACACACGGGGGTATTTATCCAGTTTGTAATTTTATTCTTGTTAATCGGCTCCATAGAATCTCTTTTAACGGCAAAGGCAATTGATTTGGTGGATCCTTACAGAAGAAAATCCGATTTCAATAAAGACCTTTCTGCGGTGGGAATAGGAAATGTAATTTCAGGGATTATGGGCGGACAGCCGATGATTTCGGAGGTGGCAAGAAGTTCTGCCAATGTTTCTAACGGAGCAGTGACAAGGTGGTCAAATTTCTTCCACGGGTTATTTATGCTTTTGGCAGTGATTTTTGCCGTGCCTCTCATTGAGATGATTCCCAACACTGCACTTTCTGCAATGCTGGTTTTCGTTGGGTTTAATTTGGCTCACCCAAAGGAATTTACACATATTTTCCACATTGGTAAAGGACAGTTTGTAATTTTCGTTTCTACTGTGGTGGTCACTTTACTTACCGATTTATTGGCAGGAGTGGCGTTTGGTATTGCCTTAAAAATTATCATCAATATGATGAACGGAGCAAAGGTTCAGGATTTCCTTCATTTAAATATGAAAATTGTAAATGATGACCCAAATAGGGCAGAAGTAGAAGCCACAGGAAGCCTTTTATTTACCAATAATATGAAATTGGGCGAGTTTTTAGAGTATTTACAACAATATAAAGAGGTGAATTTTAATTTCGCTCAATTAGAGCTTTTAGACCACACTTCTTTGGCAACCATTCTAAAATGGAAACGCGTTCAGGAAGATTTATTAGGTATGAAAATCAGTCTTAATGGTTTGGAAGAACATTCTAAACTTGGGCATTCCGAAGACTCTGTCCTCAAAAGAAAGAAAAGATATCCTTATTAATAACAACGGCAACCTCAAAAAGGTTGCTGTTTTTTTGACCAATATTTTTTAGCATTAAAACATTCTGCTCAACCTTTAAAGTTAAACAATAGACCTTTTTAATGAAAAATTAGATGATGAATATTAAAAATTAGACCTCCGAAGTCTAATTTATCATCTTGGAGGTCAAAAATATCATTAAAAAGGTCGTAATTACCACCTGTGAGGTCATTTGGAGGACCTTTAATATCATTCGGAAGACCTATGAGGTTATTTTTATCATTAAAAAGGTGGTAAAAAGCATCAAAAAGGTTATTCTGACCATTAAAAAGATAGTCGGAATGATGGTTTCGCTAAATTTTATTATTGATATACCCCTCTGTTGCTTTTTCGTTGGGGATAATTTGAGCAGGATTGCCCATTACCAGAGAGTTGGGAGGAACATCGGTATTCACATAGGCATTCGGAGCGATAAGCACATTATTGCCAATATTTACATTACCAACGATAACGGCATTTGCTCCAATCCAAACCTCATCGCCAATCTCTGGAATGCCCACATTTTTCCCACGATTTGCCTGACCAATCGTTACCCCTTGAGCGATGTTGCAATTCTTGCCAATTTTAGCCTTTGGATTGATGACTACAGCCCCCCAATGCCCCAAATAAAAGCCTTCTCCAATCGCCGTTTCAGGATAAATCTGAAATCCATATTTGATTTGATAATGTCTTAAAATCAACCTCCAAATCACTCCTAAAATAGGTGTTTTCTGGTAGCGTTGGCAATTTCTTAACACATAGATAAAATGCAAATTAGGGCTAAAACATTTCTTCAACATCTGAAAATGCGTAAGCCACTTGCCACTCTCTCTATAAAAATCTTTTTGTAAAGTTGTTTTCATAAATCATCAATAATATTGGTAATGGATTTCACGGACATTTCTAAACTAAAAGGCATTTCGTAATTTTTCAATCTCTCTTGGTAAGTTTCCATTAGTTGGGGGTTGGTTAGTGCCGTTTTCATTCCTTGATAAATCCCCTCTTCGGAGTTTTCCACAATCATTCCTAATTCGCCATTATTAAGCATTTCACGAACCCCTGAAACATCGGTAGCAATGATGTTTTTCTTCAAAGTTATGGCTTCAAATAGCACGGTTGGAAACCCCTCATAGCGAGAACTCAAAACATAGAAATCTGCCATTTTGAAATAAGGGTAAGGGTTGTCTGTAAAGCCGAGCATTGTAGCGGTTTCATCTACGCCTAATTCTGTTTTTAGCTTTTTGATATTTTCAAAATCATAGCCATCTCCCACAATGAGGATTTTGTGTTGAAGTCCTTCGTCGAGCAATCTTTTATGAACTTTGAGCAATCGGTCAAATCCTTTTTGTGGAAATACCGTCCCCACAGAAAGAAAAGTTGGTAAGGAAATTTGAGATGCTTTGAAATCATTTAAAAGACTTTGATTTTTTTCAGTTTTAATGATGCCTACTGCTTTCTGCTTTTTGCTTTTTGCTTTACTCAAAATTTCATTCGTATCCAACGGATTATAAATTCTTACGATGCGATTTTTCTCATCTTCGTTTTTTGCCACACTTTCAAAATCTTTTTGAATATGTTCGGAGATAACCAAAATCTTGTCAAACCTAAAGAATTTTCGGATTTCCTCATCGGTATAATGGTAAAATTGAGTTTTTCGCAAATCATTGTGTATCCATACGATTTTTTTGGAATCATTTAACGGAGAATTAAGGATTTCATCTCTAAACCCGTGAATTGCCGAAAACTCCACATCGTATTTTTTCCCTTTTAAAATGAATTGATACAAAAGCTGAGGGAACTTCTTCAAGAGCCATTGATACCCTACCCGAAAGGCTTTCCAAGGGATATCCTGTAGGCGATTGGTCGTGATCATTTCCCCTTTGTTGAGGTGAAAAATATTAATCCACTTCGGAACTTCCGAAAGATATTTCCCAGAATAAAGATTGAGTAATAAATCTATTTCGTATTTATCCGAAGGCAAGTTTTTCAGAAAAGTTATCAATACTTTTTCTGCTCCTCCGTGGCGAAGCGAACCAATCCTAATGAGTATTTTTTTCTTTTTCAATCTCTCAAATTTTGAAAGGGCAATTTACAAAAAAAAGCGGAGAAAAACTCTCCGCTTTGTAATGTAAAAAAAGCATTTTATTGTCTATCGTTCAAAGCTGCTTTTACTTTTGCTGTAGGCAAGAAAATTTGGAATCCAACATTCAATCCTAATTTACCTTGTCCTGCTGTGTTTCCAGCACCTACAACAGTTTCAAACTTAAGAATAGCATCTAAACTTACATTACGAGAAATGAAGTAAGAATATCCTGCACCCACACCTAAGTTGATTCCATTGGTAGTTGCTTGTCCATTTTTACCACCTAGTCCTACAATACCTTCACCGAAAAATCTTCCGTTTTTCAATAAAGTGTTGATATCATTTTCTCCTAAATAATATCTAGTAAAAGCACCCAAAGTCCAATCAGCAGCTGTGTTGCCTCCTACACTTGTCATACCTAATCCAACTTGTGCTCCTACAGCCCAGTTATCTTTAACGAAATATCCAACTTGTGGAGTTAAATTCAATTGGAAAGGGGTTGTAAAATTAACATTTGCTACTTGACCTCCAATCATCCAGTTGTCTTTTTGGATTTGTGCATTTGCATTGTTAAATAATCCTGCTGCAAATACTACAGCTCCTAAAACTAATTTTCTCATCTTTTTTATTTGAATTTTAAATTAATGTTCTTTATTAGCATCAAAATTTATGCCACCGCGTTTTTTGCTCTGATTTAGAAAAAAACTATGACATTAAGACAAAAAGTCATATTAAATTTTAGCCAAGATGAATTTTAGTCATAATTTTCCGCTTGGCATATTCTTCGTGAGGTAGTAAATATTATTTAAAAAATTGTAAAAAATTAAAAATATGTCAGTAAATTTCAAACCATTAGCGGACAGAGTATTGGTAGAGCCAGTAGCCGCAGAGACCAAAACAGCATCAGGAATCATCATTCCAGATACAGCGAAAGAAAAACCACAAGAGGGCGTAGTAGTAGCCATAGGTGAGGGTAAAAAAGACGAGCCTATGACCGTAAAAGTAGGCGATAAAGTCCTTTACGGAAAATACGCTGGAACAGAATTGAAACTCAATAATAAAGAGTATTTGATAGTTAGAGAGTCCGACCTGTTAGGAATTCTTGGCTAATAGCGATTAGCTATTGGCGGATAGCTTTTAATTATGAGAGATTTCAAAAAATTCACAGTATGGCAGTTGAGTCATCAGTTGGTTTTGAAAATTTATCAAGTCACTAAAACTTTTCCAAAAGAAGAAATGTTTGGCTTGATTTCACAAATCAGACGCTCTTTCGCTTCTATTTCCTATAATATTTCGGAGGGAGCGGGGCGAAGTTCTGATAAAGAGTTTGCAAATTTTCTCAATATCGCTCTTGGCTCTTCAAACGAAGCAGAAAACCAATTGCTTCTCGCTAAGGATTTGGAATATTTAAATCAAGAAGATTTTGAAATTTTACATCAAGAATTAGTTATCGTCAAAAAACAATTGGTAGCATTCAGAAATACATTAAATAATAATTCAGCGGAAAGGCAAATAGTTATAAGCCAATAGCTAACTGCCAACCGCCTAAAGCATAACAAAATGGCAAAAGAAATTAAATTTGATATTGAATCAAGAGACGCGTTAAAAAGAGGTGTAGATGCATTGGCGAATGCAGTAAAAGTAACTTTGGGGCCAAAAGGTCGTAATGTGGTGATTGAAAAATCATTCGGAGCACCACATGTCACCAAAGATGGGGTTTCCGTAGCGAAAGAAATAGAGCTGGAAGACCGTGTAGAAAATATGGGGGCTCAGATGGTGAAAGAAGTAGCCTCTAAAACCAATGATTTGGCAGGAGACGGAACTACTACCGCTACCGTTTTGGCACAGGCTATCGTTCGTGAAGGACTGAAAAATGTAGCCGCTGGAGCCAACCCAATGGACTTGAAAAGAGGGATTGACAAAGCCGTTGCTACGGTGATAGAAAATTTAAAATCACAATCTCAGGCGGTGGGCGATTCTAACGAAAAAATCAAGCAAGTAGCTTCTATTTCCGCTAATAATGATGATACTATAGGAACGCTTATTGCGGAGGCTTTCGGAAAGGTTGGAAAAGAGGGCGTTATCACCGTAGAGGAGGCGAAAGGAACAGATACTACCGTAGATGTGGTGGAAGGAATGCAGTTTGACAGAGGCTATCAGTCGCCGTATTTCGTGACCAATCCAGATAAAATGATAGCAGAATTGGACAATCCTTACATTCTTTTGGTAGAGAAAAAAATCTCTTCGATGAAAGAATTATTGTCTGTGCTTGAACCAGTGGCTCAACAAGGAAAATCATTATTGATTATCTCTGAAGAAGTGGAGGGCGAGGCTTTGGCTACTTTGGTGGTAAATAAATTAAGAGGTTCATTGAAAATCGCAGCCGTAAAAGCACCAGGCTTCGGAGACAGAAGAAAAGCAATGTTGGAAGATATTGCCATTTTGACAGGTGGAACCGTGATTTCCGAAGAAAGAGGTTTCAGTATGGAAAACGCATCTATCGAGCTTTTAGGTAAAGCTGAAAAAGTGGTGATTGATAAAGATAATACCACGATTGTAAATGGTGCTGGTGATGAGGCTCAAATCAAAGCGAGAGTTGGTCAAATCAAAGCTCAAATGGAAAGCACGACTTCCGATTACGACAGAGAGAAACTCCAAGAGCGTTTGGCGAAATTGGCAGGTGGAGTAGCTGTGCTTTATGTAGGTGCTGCTTCTGAAGTGGAAATGAAAGAGAAAAAAGACCGCGTAGATGATGCACTACACGCGACCAGAGCGGCAGTGGAAGAAGGTATCGTAGCAGGTGGAGGGGTTGCCCTCGTGAGAGCGATTGCATCTTTGGAAAACCTTAGCGGTACCAACCAAGATGAGCAAACGGGTATCAAAATCGTGAAGAGAGCTATTGAAGAGCCATTGAGACAAATCGTGGCGAATGCAGGTGGCGAAGGTTCGGTAATCGTTGCCAAAGTAGCGGAAGGTTCTGGAGACTTCGGGTACAATGCGAAAACCGATGAGTTTGTGAATATGCTGGAAGCAGGTATCATAGACCCTACCAAAGTAACGCGTGTAGCCCTTGAAAATGCAGCTTCTGTAGCAGGAATGCTCCTCACCACCGAGTGCGTAATCACCGAAATTAAAAAAGACGAACCAGCAATGCCTCCAATGGGTGGCGGTATGCCAGGAATGATGTAGCAGACAGCGTCTGTGGCGATAAATTTAAAAGACCAACGACTAAGGTTGTTGGTCTTTTTTGTTGTTTAAATGCTAATAATAGTATGTTGAAATACAATAATTATCGTTTTAGATTTGCATACTAACATTAGCAAAATGAAATCAGAAGACATATTAATTCTATTTGGGAATAGAGTAAAAGAATTGAGAAAAGAAAAAGGTTTATCACAAGAGCAGTTGTCTTTCAAAGCTGATTTACATCGAACATATATAGGGATGATTGAACGAGCTGAAAAAAATATTACTCTCATCAACATCCAAAAAATTGCTAATGCATTAGAAGTTGAAATAGTAGAACTTTTGAAACCATAAGCAATGAAACAAGAGAATGTAAAAATCATACTCCCTGAAGGAGAATTTAATGTTTGTGCCGATATTTTTGAGTTAAAAGACCTTAAACAATTACAAATTATCTATAAAGATTGGATATCGCTTTGTCATAAATTAAGAAGTTTTAATGCAAGAGCTATCAATCTGCCAGAAGGATTATCAGAAGTTGCCTTTTGTTTATTTACAGGTACTTATAGGCTGAATAATCCCAAATTAGGAAAAAATGTTCATACTTCATTTGATGCTTACTGTCCTCGTACTCACAAAAGAATTCAAATAAAAGCATGTAGCGTTATTCCTGACTTAACTTCTTTTGGACCAAAATCCGTTTGGGACGAAATTTATTTCTTGGATTTTTATAAAGAAGGAAATTGGAATGGTAAATTTGATGTGTATCATATCCCAAATGCTTTAATTTATAGTCAAGCTGTTAATAAAATAGCTACTTTTCAAGATTTTCAAGGACAAGGAAAAAGACCTCGCTTTTCAATTTTTACTGAAATTATACAAAGGAATTCAATACAAGCAATTACTTTTGACTTATTTGATGAAAATACAATTTTAAATCGATTACCATTCACAAAATAATCATACATTTGCATACTATTGTTATCAAGAAATGAATAAAACTTTAAAAGTTGGAAGTCTTTATGCAGGTGTCGGTGGAATTTGCCAAGGGTTTATCAATGCAGGTTGTGAAATAGAATGGGCAAATGAGTTTGACAAAAACGCTTGTATTACATATAGAGAAAATTTTTCACATCTGCTCATAGAGGGAGATGTTATGGCTTTGGATATAGAGCAATTGGCAGAAATAGATATATTGGCAGGAGGATTTCCGTGTCAGCCTTTTTCTGTAGCAGGATACAGGAAAGGATTTGACGATAATAGAGGAAATCATTTTTTCAGAATGATGGATTTTGTAGATGTAATGCGTCCAAAAATTTTATTCTTTGAAAATGTTAAAAACCTTGTCGGACACGATAATGGAAATACTTTCAAAGTAATTAAAAATTCCATTGAAGAAAGAAATTATACTTTTTTTGCCAAAGTCTTAAATACAAAAGATTATGGGAATGTACCTCATAATCGTGAAAGAATTTTTATTGTGGCTTTTGATAATGAATATTATTCACAAGAACAAATTAATTGTTTTGATTTTCCTCAAAAGGAAAAATTAACCAACACAATAAAAGATATGCTACAAGAAAAAGTAGTAGATGAAAAATTTTATTACAGAGAAGATAAATATATGTATGAAATGTTAAAGAAAGAAATGCAGAATGAAAATACAATTTATCAATTCAGGAGACAATATGTGAGAGAAAATAAATCAAATGTTTGTCCAACGCTTACTGCAAATATGGGAACAGGCGGGCATAATGTTCCTCTTATAAAGATAAATGATGAGTTTAGAAAATTAACCCCCAGAGAATGTTTTAATTTTCAAGGATTTCCGTCAAATTTTATTTTACCGAAAATATCTAATTCACACCTTTATAAACAAGCTGGAAACTCTGTGAGTATTCCCGTGGTACAAAAAATAGCAGAAAATATTGTAAAAAGTATTAATGGGATAGATTGTAAAAGCTCTACTCTTTTTTGATTTCCCCTGTTTCCCCTCAATGTATTCATACATCAAGCTCCCGCAAGATGTTTTAATTAAAATGCGGTTGCGGTTTTGTTCCTGCAAGTTGGAGAAGCCTAAGCACAAACGAAGTCAAGCCCCTGCAGAGGTGTTTTAATTAAATGTCAATTTACATTAAGTTCCCGCAAGTTGGGTGGAGTTAATGTATAAATTTATTATCTTTGGTGGAGTTTAATTAATTATAGTATAATCCTTAAATCCAAAAGATTATGAAAATTTCACTATCAAGGCTATCTACCAAAGATTTAGCCACATTAGCCCAAAGAACTATTGTTTCTTCCAAAAGTGGCAAGTACAAGATTACGGAAAATCAGCCTTTGCTTACGGCGTTGGAGGGAGTTTTTGCAAAGTATGATGAGGTCTATACCAAACAGGCGTTCAGTGGCAAAGGAAAATCCGTAGCCGAGGCAGACGAAGCCAGAGACAAAGCCTTTTCGGCACTCAAAAACTTTTTGTGGGGTTATCAGCAGTTGAGCATCGCACCCAATGCCGATAAGGCGAAAGAACTTTACGAAATCATTAAAACCTACGGCACGGATATGGACAGGCAAAGCTACTCCACCGAGACGGCTCAACTGAAAAAACTCATTGAAGAATTTGAAAAATCAGACCACAAAGCCTCGCTCACCGCACTGGGCATCCTCCCTGCGTTTAAAGATTTGAAAACCAAGCAAGATGCCTTTGAAACCATCTTCGCAGAGCAAAGCGAAGCCAATGCAGAACTTCGCAAAATACCGAGTGCTACAGCCCTGAGAAAGGACCTGGAGAAAGCCCTCCGCACCTATCTGGATTTCTTGAAAGTGATGAAGTCGCAACCCGTATGGGAAGACCTTTACCAAGACATCAACGAGCTGGTGAAAGCCGCAAAGAGCAGTTAAATTTTAAAGTAAAAAAATAAATTCTCAAAATGAAAAAATTAGCATTATTAGCAGTTTTGGCATCAGGTATGCTTACTGCACAGGTAAGAAAAGTAAGCCAATCAGAAATACAATGGTGGGGCTACAAAGTGATGAAAACCGAAGCTTCTTCCCATTACGGAACTTTGGACTTGAAAGAGGGGCAAATAGAGGTAAAGAACGGAGCAATCCTAGGGGGAACCTTCGTGCTGGATATGAAAAGCATCAACACCACCGATTTGGAGGGAAAAAGAAAAGAAAGCTTGGACAATCATTTGAAAGGAGAAGATTTCTTTGCGGTAGAAAAATACCCAACGGCAACTTACAAAATCACTTCCGTGAAAATGAATCCTAAAAACAAGCCGTTTAATGCAAATATTGAGGGGGAACTGACATTGAAAGGAAAAACCGCAAAAGTCTCTTTCCCAGCCAATGTAGTGGTAAATAAAAACGGCGTGAGCCTTCAATCGGATAAATTCAGCTTTGATAGACAAGTTTTCGGCGTAGCTTTCAAAGCCACAATGAAAGATGTAGTCATTAAAGACGAAATAGATTTGACGGTAAGCCTCAAGGCTCAATAACAAAAAAGTGATGCACTGTGCATCACTTTTTTATTTTTATTTTACGCCCTTTTCTTTTAAGGCTTTGTTAAGGCTTTTTAAAATGGAAATCCCTATCAGGGTGGCAACCAGCAACAGGGCAAAATTCACCCAGAAGAAATTGGCTTTATTTTCGTAGCCGTACCACATACTTGCCAATACACCAGAGAGCTTATTCCCGATAGAAGTAGAAAGGAAGAAGCCCCCCATCATTAGGGCAGTAATTCGCGGTGGAGAAAGCTTGGACACCAAAGAAAGCCCCATCGGTGAGAGGCAAAGTTCCCCAATCGTAATTATACCATAGGCCACCACTAGCCACATAGCCGAAGATTTTACCGCTCCATTGTCCCCAGCATTTACCGCCGCTACCATTACCAAGCAACTCAAGGCTGAAATAAACATTCCGATCACGATTTTAGCAGGAGTGCTCGGCTCTTTTCCTCTCTTGCGAAGCATCATAAATACCCCCACCACCAAAGGCGTCAGCACAATTACCCAAAACGGATTGATGGACTGAAATAGCTCCGTATTGTATAGGAAAACTTTTTTATCTGGGTTTGCCTCCAGCTCGGCTCTTTGTTCAGCCTTGATGTTTCGGAAATAAATATCTTTCCCTTGCTCCTTTTTCGCAGAACCATCGGCGTTTTTTACCACCTGATAGGCTTCATCATAAACAGGCACTTCGCTGGTTTTATAATCTTTTACATCAACTAAATAAATGCTTTCCAATGGTTTTTCCATCACGGCAGGGACGCTTCTATCGGTATAGTTTTTCGCCCAACGCGTCAGCACCGTTCCATTTTGTTTGAAGACCGCCCAGAACATCAAGCTCACCGCGAAAATCGCCAATAATGCTCCGATAGGTTTTTTATCCTCTTTATTGGCACGAAGATAAAGCGAAACATAAAAGAACACCACAGGGATACACGCAAAAATAAAGGCATCGGTAGAATCTGACCCGAAAATATTCCCTGGGATTATCCAGCCCAAGCCTCCTGCCACCATTGCAGGAACGAATACTTTCATCAAGATAGAACCAATCGTAGTGTCGCCCTCTTGCGTAGGTTTCAAAACATTGGCGTGAAGGATATGCTTTTGCCCCAAAGAGAAGACCAAAAGCCCCAAGAACATTCCTACCCCAGCGGTAATGAACGCCTCGCTCCAGCCGAATTTATTTCGCATAAATGCCGCAATGATATTACACGCAAACGCCCCCAAATTAATCCCCATATAGAAGATATTATATCCTGCGTCTTTATTGTCTTTATATTGCTCATCGGAGTAGAGATTTCCCAAAAGTGTGGAAATGCTCGGCTTGAAGAAACCGTTTCCGATGATGATGGCCCCCATAGAGACATAAAACATCATTAGGTCTTGGGAGAGCCCTAAACCAATATAGCCCAAGCCCATCAACGCCCCTCCGATATAAATCGCCTTTACATAGCCCAAAATCTTATCGGCAAGGAAACCGCCGAGAAAGGGCGTGAGGTAAGTCAGGGCGATGAAAGTCCCAAAAACATCATCAGCGATTTTGTCATCAATCGCCAAGCCCCCAGATTCCTTTGGGTCAATCATATACAGTACAAAAATCCCAAGAATGAGATAATAACCGAAACGCTCCCACATCTCGGTAAAAAATAAATAAGGTAAGCCCTTAGGGTGTTTATTTTTCATAATATTTAAAATTTTGTCAAATATAAGAGTTTTAATTTTTTTAATTTCTTCTACCTCCTCAAAAATTCGTATTCATAGACTTTGTGGCTGATTTTTTCGGCTAAAATTTTCAAATTTTCTTCACGCCTTGTGTTCCGTAGGTCATTAAAACTTTGGCAAATAATGTTTTCATTTGCCCCCCTTTATCTCCAAACGCAAAAAACGGCATTGGATTCGTGGCGTGAAGAAAATCGGAGAGCGTAGCGTCGGAAATATCCTTGTTTGAGCGGAGCGAGTTAGGAGATTTTCAGCGAAGCGAAAACGATTTTTAGCCTAAGAATCCACAGCCTTGATTTTTTGGTTCTTTTGTATGAAGACAAAAGAACAGATAAAAACCTTATCACTTCCTCTTTTCTTCACGGCTTGTGTTCCGTAGGTCATTAAAGCTTTGGCAAATAATGTTTTCATTTGCCCCCCCTTTATCTCCAAACGCAAAAAACGGCATTGGATTCGTGGCGTGAAGAAAA
>JAUMXI010000004.1:0-24956 GCA_030529185.1 Flavobacteriaceae bacterium | reverse complement strand
TCCACAGCCTTGATTTTTTGGTTCTTTTGTATGAAGACAAAAGAACAGATAAAAAACCTTATCACCTCCTCAAAAATTCGTATTCATAGACTTTGTGGCTGATTTTATCTGCCAGAACTTTCAAATGCTCTCGCAGGGTGGCGATGAGTTCCGTATAATGCGGGTCATTGCTTTTACTATTCATTCTGCCCTTTTCGTTTCTGCCTTGGAAATATTCGCGAATGTCGTACAAACTTGGCTGTAAGCTGTATGCCGTAGGCGGTAGGTTTTCCGTTTTTTGCCTCTGGTTTATTGTTTGAAAATAATACCGCCAAAGCTCTCGCCCTGCGTTGAAAACGGCGGTGGCTTCTGCGGAGAATTGCAATGGAGCCGTAGGCAATAAGCGGTATGCCGTAGGTTGGTTTTCTGCGAATAGTTGGGTTTGGCTTGAATCTTCCTGATTGTCAGCCGAACCTATTCGCCCTTTGATAAAATCCGTTAGAAAATGGCTGTCAAAAAGCCCCACGGCATCTACTTCTTTTTCGGTGAAGGGTATCCAGTGGTTGGGCGATTGGCTGTTAGCGGTTAGCTTTTGGCTATCTGCCAATTGCCAAGAGCCATTCGCTGTTATTCGGTTCTGCCCGTGGAAAAGCGTAAAAGCCAAACAATCATTTTGAAACTCCGTATCGCTCTGCCAACCATCTTTGGGGTATAAAAACTGGTCGCGGTCGTTAAGCCAAGTGGCTTCCATACAATGGCGAACGGCGAAATAAATAGAAAAAGTTATTAAATTGTTTTTAGTTATAGAAAGACAATATCTTTTTTGTTGTTCAGACAAAATAGCTAATTGATTATTATGTTGGTAATCAGGAGGACAACTCACAACTAATCCTATTGATTCTTCATTTGAATTAAATTCCTTAAACCAATGAGAGATTCTGGTTTTAGTGTTATCATAAGAGTAAATGTTTTTTGTTCCTATAAAATTAGCTTTCTTATCATAAATATCAGCCGAAATTTCCAAGAAGTCTGTTTTAATTTCTCCATTCCATATCTGAAAAGAGATAGGAAATTCACCTTTAACATTATCAAAAGTATTGGCAGGAGTCAAAAAAATTTTTTCAAGCTTCGCTCGAAAGTGTTTTCTGAAATCCGTGAAGTTGGACGATTGCAAATTTTTCAAAGTTGAAAAATTTGCAATCTTGCAGTAAGGGATTTCTTTATAAATTCGGATTAAGAATTGGGCAAAAAGTTCATTACTTGCTTTTTTAATTTCATCCTTATATATGCGATAAGTTCGGTTATCATTAGAAACCCCTTTTTTATTTTCACCTGTTTTTGCTATCGTTTTTGCATTAGTCGCCTCCGCATAAGGCGGGTTAATATATAGGATGAGTTTTTTGCGTTTTGAGGCATCGGTGATGATATGATAGAGTGCCTCGGGGAGTTTTCCGCCTTGGCTTTGTGGTAAAAACTCATCATTCAAAAAGTCAAACTGAAAAATGTGGTTTTTCAGTAGGTTGGCACCGTGTTGCGAGCGTTCGTGCATTACATTTACATCGGCTTGGTCGAGGGTGGAGGCAAAAATATGGTGTTTGTTGCTCAGCCCTGCCAGTAGGTTGCCCGTACCAGCGGCACAATCCCAAATATAGTAGTCGTCTTGCCAGTTTTCGCCAAAAACATCGGCGAGGTATTTCTGCGATAGCTCCACCCATTGTCGCGGAGTGAAAAACGCCCCTTTGCGTTCGCGAATATCTTGAGGTACGAGCAGGTCGCGGCGTTCAATAATGTATTCTTGGTATTCTTTTAAGGGTGGTCGTTTGTAGATTTTCCAAAAGGCTTGGTAAGTTTCTTTGCTTTTGATGCTAATGGTGGCATCAAACATTTGCTTGATGTTTTCCTTGGCAATTTTATAGCCTTGGCTTTGGTAAATCACAAAGAGGCTTTCCCTGATGGAGGTGTCGTCCTCTATTTTATTGGTGCCTTTGTCATCTACGAACAAATCAGCGAGGTAAAAATCGCTGTCTAAAATATTGTTTTTTTTCAGCTCCTCCCAATTGACTTCAATAATGGGTTTTACAACTTCCAACCAACGCAGATAAATGGGGATAAAGTTATTCTTATCAATCTTTATTTTTGAGGTTTGGAGGGCGTTGGCAATGTTGTTTTTAATGAAAAATTTGAGCTGTTTTTCGTCTTTTTCGTAATCAAAAACATAGGATTTTTGTTTAAGGGTTGCCTCAATGCGTTCTTTAATAAGTTGAAACTCTTTGGTTTCGTGGTTGGAAGGGGTTACATTCCAATTAAAATCATTGAGGTAGAAAATATCTTGCACACTGATATAAGGCACGAACGCCATTTTCTTGAAGTCAAACGCTCCGAGGAAGGCTGGGGGCAAGGTTTTGTCAAAAGTTCGTGCCTTACCGATGGTTAAAATCAGTTGCACGAACATCGTAACGACATCAAAATCGCCTTTTTTGGCTTCTGCCCACAGCAATGGGGTTCGCCCGAACAAATCGCCCTGCTTGGGATATACAGAAAAGTCAATATTCCCGATGATTTCAGTGGTGTCAAAGTGAGCAAACCACTCTGCACCCACTTTATTTTTGAGTTCTTCCTCGCGTATATTATTGTATTTCATAGGTTATGTTTTTATAAATTTTCTAAAATGAAGTCCGTCATTTTTTGGTAGAGGTGTTTTCTGGTGTTGCCTCCGTAGATGCTGTGATTTTTGTCTGGATACGCCATAAATTCAAACTTTTTGTTTTGCTGAATAAGGGCTTCGGAAAATTCCATCGCATTTTGAAAATGAACATTGTCATCTGCCGTGCCGTGTATCATTAGGAATTTGCCTTTCATTAGATGGGCGTGAGTCGTTGGTGAATTGTCATCGTATCCAGCGGGGTTTTCCTGTGGCGTTCGCATAAATCTTTCGGTGTAGATGGTGTCGTAATATCGCCAATTGGTCACGGGAGCCACGGCAATGCCCAGTTTGAAAATATCAGCCCCTTTGGTTAAGGCTAAACTTGCCATATAACCTCCGAAGCTCCAGCCGAAAATCCCAATGCGATTTTCATCAATAAACGATTGGTTTCCGAGCCATTTCGCTGCCGAAATTTGGTCTTCTATTTCGTATTTACCGAGATTCATATAAGTGGCTTTCTTGTATTTCGTACCTTTGCCTCCCGTTCCGCGACCATCTACACACGCCACGATGTAGCCCTGTTGAGCCAAGTGATTGAACCAAACTTCATTGCCATTGTCCCATTCATTTTTTACACTTTGAGAGCCTGGCCCTGAATATTGAAACATAAAAAGCGGATATTTTTTGCTGGGGTCAAAGTTTTTAGGTTTGATGATCCAAGCATTCATTTGGTCGCCCACAGCATTAGGAATCGTGAAAAATTCTTTTTCTACCCAGTGGTCAGATTTTAATTTTTGAAGTTGAGCATCATTGTTTTGTAATTCCCTCAAAACTTTCCCTTGATTGTTTTTCAGGGTAAAAGTTCGCGGTTTTTTGCTGGAAGATGAGGTCTCAATAAAGTATTTGAAATTTTGACTAAAATTTGCCGAACTTGTTTCATCAGCATTGGAAAGCAGGGTGATTTTCCCCGTGTTGATATTCACTTTGGCAATCACTTTGTTGATACTTCCCGTTTGATTGGTTTGAATGTAAATTTCCTTTGTTTTAGGGTTAAAGCCATAATAATTAATCACTTCCCAGTTGCCTTTGGTAATTTGTTTTTTGAGTTTTCCATCGGCAGAATACCAGTAAAAATGGCGATAACCATCTCGCTCCGAAGCCCAAAGGAAAGAATTATCCTCCAAAAATTCCATTTTCACATCATCGGTTTCTATCCATTTTTCATCGGTTTCAGTAAAAAGTTTGGTGATTTTTCCCGTTTGGGTATTCACTTTGAGAATATCCGATGCGTTCTGAATTCGCTCCGAAGTGATGAGAATCATCTCATCAGCTTTTGCAGTTTGAATAACATTTGGAATGTAGTAATTTTTGAATTTTGACAAATCCAATGTGCTTAATTTCCCTGTTTTTAATTGATACAAATGTGCTGAAACCACCGAGTTTTGCTCTCCTGCTTTGGGATATTTAAAACGAAAATCTTGCGGATAAAGTTGGGCTTGATACATCTGCATATTCATCTCTGGAACGGCTGTTTCATCGGATTTTACAAAAACAATCGCATCAGAATTTTTATTCCATTCGTATTGTCTGGCGTGTCCAAATTCTTCTTCATAAACCCAATCAGCAACGCCATTGATGATTTTATTTCGTTTGCCATCGTGCGTGATTCTCAGGGTTTTTTGAGTCTCTAAATCTTGATAATAAAGGTCGTTCTCAAAAACAAAAGCCACTTTGGAAGCATCGGGAGAAAAGCGAGGTTCTTGCACCATTTTGCCTTCGTTGAGCAAAAAACTTTGTCCGTTTTTGAGGTTTTTCACTTCAAACTGACCAAAAAAAGAATGGCGATAAAGCGGTTGAGATTGCTTTAACAAAAGGATTTTAGATTCATCGTTAGAAAGTTCGTAGTTTTGATAATGCCCTTCCACAAGATAGCCCGCTTTTTGCGAAGTTTTATAATCGTATTTTGCGATGCCTTCTCGTTCAATCACGGCGTAATGTTCGCCATCTTTTAGAGAAGAAATTCCCGAAATTCCCTTCCCAGCATAATATCCTGAATAGATTTTATCCAGCGTAATCTCTTGCCCCATTACAGGCTGAAACACCAACACACCGATTGCCACAAAGGCAGTCATTAATATTTTTCTCATTTTCTTTAATCCTTGATTTCGCCCAAAGATAGAGAAAATGTGCTAAACTTGTTTTTATTTCAAGGCAAAAAATCAAAATATTTTTTGCTTAAAACTTTATTTATTTGATATATTTTTTAGATATTCGCAAAATATTAGGCTTAAAATTAATATAAATGGAAATTATTATTAGTAAGATTAATGATATTGTTTGGTCTCAGGCGATGATTGTCCTTTGCGTATGCACGGGATTGTATTTTTCGTTTCGCACGGGCTTTTTGCAATTCACTTATTTGAGGCAAATGCTCAAGCTTTTATTTCAAGAAAAAACGACGGATAAAGGAATTTCGCCGTTTCAGGCATTTGCGTTGGCGATTTCTGGTAGGGTAGGAACTGGGAACATCGTGGGGGTGGCTACGGCAATTGCAATGGGCGGACCTGGGGCTATTTTTTGGATGTGGCTCATTGCTATTTTTGGCTCTGCTTCGGCGTTTGTGGAGGCTACTTTGGGGCAGATTTACAAAAAAGAAATGAACGGGGAGTACCGCGGAGGTCCTGCGTTTTATATTGAAAAAGGTTTAGGAATTAAGTGGTATGCAATGCTTTTTGCGATAATTACCGCTGTGGGCTGTGGAATGTTTTTGCCAGGCATACAGAGCAATAGCATTGCCAGTTCTATGAGTAATGCCTTTGGGATTTCTACCAACACGGATTTTGGAGTTCCTATTAATGTTATGGGTGTGATTATCGTTTTTCTTTTGGCATTGATTATCTTCGGAGGAGTGAAAAGATTGAGTAAAGTTGCAGAGATGATAGTGCCGATAATGGCGGGGGCTTATATTTTAATTGGTTTAACGATTATCGGGCTGAATTTCAAACAAATCCCTGATGTTTTCAGCTTGATTATTTCTTCTGCGATGGGGCAAGATGCCGTATTCGGAGGAATTTTAGGAAGTGCTATTTCGTGGGGTGTAAAGCGTGGAATTTACTCCAACGAAGCAGGGCAAGGTTCTACTCCACATGTTGCGGCAGCAGCGGCAGTGGGGCACCCAGTAGAGCAGGGCTTGGTTCAGGCGTTTTCTGTGTATGTGGATACTTTGTTTGTGTGTTCTACCACGGCGTTTATGATACTTTTTACCAATCAATATAATGTGATGGACGAGCATACCCAAACCTTGATTGTAGAAAATGTAAAAGGAATTGATTATACGGCTTTTACTCAATCCGCGATTTCGTTTCATTTTCCTTCTTTTGGTCAGGAGTTTGTGGCAGTGGCATTGTTTTTCTTCGCCTTTACTACGATTATTGCGTACTATTATTATGCAGAAACGAATGTTGCTTATTTGGTTTGTGCAAAACATTTTAAACCAGCGGTATTTATTTTAAGAATTCTATTTTTGGTAGGAATTTATATGGGGAGCGTAAAGGAAGCAAAATTGGTTTGGGCGATTGGCGATATTGGTGTAGGGCTGATGGCTTGGGTGAATTTAATTGCCATTTTAGGTTTAGGTAATGTGGTGATTAAAGTTTGGAAAGACTATAAAGCCCAGAAAAAACAAGGCGTGAAAAATCCTGTTTTTGATGTTGAAAAACTTAATATTAAAAATGCTGAATATTGGGAGAAGAAATAAAACAATAGCCGAGAAATTTTTCTCGGCTATATTTTTGGAAATAAATGGATTTCAAATTTTAATTTATTCTATTAGTATGCTTTTATTGAAATTTGTTACAAAAAATGATAAAAAATCCTCAATTGATTTACAATTAAGGATTTAAAAATAAATTTATTTAATTCTCAAAGACTCTTTCACGAGTTCTATCATTTTGGGGTCGCCGGTTTGTTTGCCTTTTTCGTCGGAGAATTTCACGGTAGGTATCCACTCGTCAGTTGGGCTGAGAACACCGGTGAGTTTCATTACAATGTTCATTGGGGTGAGCCCCACATCGTTGGTCAAATTCGTGCCAATTCCAAAGGAAAGCCCGATTTTCCCTTTACAGGCTTGGGTGATTTCAGAAACTTTTTCCAAATTTAAACCATCGGAAAAAATAATATATTTAAAAAGTGGATTAATGCTGTGTTTTTCATAATGCTTAATGGTTTTCTCTGCAAACTCAATGGGGTCGCCACTGTCGTGCCTTACGCCGTCAAAAAGTTTGGCAAATTTTTTATCAAATTGTTTGAAAAAAACATCAGTTGTATAAGTGTCGGAAAGAGCAACTCCCAAATCACCGCGATAAACATCTACCCAGTGCTCCAGAGAAAGGGCGTTTGCCATTTTAAAACCATATTGAGCTCCGTGAAACATAAACCATTCGTGGGCGTGGGTGCCGATGGGTTTCACGCTGTATTTCATTGCCAAATGGACATTAGAAGAACCGATAAAGGTAGAATTTTGCTCTTGCGTGAGGGTTTTCATTACCGTGTCGTGAACTTTAAAGGAATGTCTTCTTCTCGTTCCAAACTCCGCGAAATTAACGCCTAATTCAGCTAATTGACGCGTTTTTTCTAATGTTTTTTCAATAATTTCATCATTGGTCTGGCGTTCCATCTTGTTGATTTCGTAATGAAGTTCGCTAATCAAAGCCAATAACGGAACTTCCCAAAGAATAGTGCGATACCAAAGTCCCTCTACACTAATGCTGAGGTCGTTCCCTATTTGTTTGATTTTCACCTCCGAAGGGTCGTAGTGATAGCCTTCTAAAAAATCTAAATAGGGAAGATTGAGATAAGGACAATTTTTCTTTAAAAATTCTTTTTCCGCTTTGGTAAGACTGAGTTTCGCCATTTCATTCACGGCTTTTTGAAGAATTTCGCCAAAACCTTCTGGGAAAACATGCTTTCCTCGGTTGATGAATTCATATTTTACTTGTGCGTCTGGAAAAAGTTTTACCACAGCACATTGCATCGTAAATTTATAAAAATCGTTATCTAAAATAGAGCTAAAAGTAAAATTCATTTTTTCATAAAATTAAGGTTAAAACAATTCTCCAATTTGATTTGGTCGGTTGATGTTGAGGTGTTTGTAGGCTTTTTCCGTCACTTCTCGTCCTCTCGGTGTACGAATGATAAAGCCTTCTTGTATTAAGAAAGGTTCATAAACTTCTTCCAAAGTTTCGGGGTTTTCGCCGATGGAAGTCGCCAATGCAGAGATTCCCACAGGTTTTCCCTTGAAATTTTCTATCATCACTCGCATTATTTTATTGTCCATTTCATCAAGTCCGAATTCATCTACATTCAGAGAGTTGAGGGCAAAAGTGGTGATTTTATGTTCAATTTCCCCATTTCCTTTTATTTCAGCGAAATCTCTCACTCTTCGGAGCAGAGCATTGGCAATTCGGGGGGTTCCTCGGCTTCTTCGGGCAATTTCTATTGAGGCATCTTCATAGATGGGAACGCCTAAAACTCTCGCACTTCGCTGGATAATCGTAGAAAGGAGTTCTATATTATAATATTCCAATCGGCACTGAATTCCAAATCTTGCCAGCATTGGTTTGGTCAGCATTCCGCTTCGTGTCGTTGCTCCTACGAGCGTAAAAGGATTGAGCCCAATTTGCACCGAACGAGCATTAGGACCAGTTTCCAGCATAATGTCTATTTTATAATCCTCCATTGCGGAATAAAGATATTCCTCTACCACAGGCGAAAGGCGGTGGATTTCATCGATGAAAAGCACATCGTTTTCTTCTAAATTGGTCAGCAGTCCGGCTAAACTTCCAGGTTTGTCCAAAACGGGTCCAGAGGTCACTTTGCAATTTACACCCAACTCATTAGCAATGATATGTGCCAATGTGGTTTTTCCTAACCCAGGTGGTCCGTGAAGAAGCGTGTGGTCAAGGGCGGAGCCTCTATTTTTGGCGGCCGCTACGAATACTTCTAAATTATCCAAAGTCTTTCTTTGTCCTGCAAAATCATCAAAGCTTTGCGGACGGATTTTCTCCTCTTGTAGCAATTCCTCGCGAGAATAATTTTCTTTATCTGGATGTAAAAAATCAGGCATTTTTCTAATAAAAAAATCAAAGTTAATTAATTTTAATTAAAATAAAGTATTTTTGATTTTGTTTAAGTTTAAACAATTGTGAAATTTTATAAAATAATTTGTATTAATTTAATGATAAATAGGTATTTAAGTGATTAATTAAATTAAACAAAATAAATAATTTTAAATTTGTTTAATTTTTGAGGAAATAAAAATTATCTTTGCCGAAATTTTTAATGAAAAACAATTTAAAAATGAGAAATATTTTAATTCCAATAGCGGTATTATCTGCTTCTTTGGTTTATGCAGGGGGCTTTCGCGTATCTTTGCAAGGGGTGAAACAATTGGCAATGGCACATACTAGTGCTCACGCCGAAGATGCGAGTGTAGCTTTTTTTAATCCTGCTGGAATGTCTTTTATTCCGAATAAATTGAGTGTTGTGGCAGGAGGTTTTGGAGTATTGAGTAAGGTGACTTTTCAAAATCCAGATACGAGGGAGTCTTATTCTACCGAAAATCCTTTGGGAACGCCTTTTTACGCAGCGATTGCTTACAAAGTGGTAGATGAGGTTTCGTTGGGGGTAAGTGTGACAACGCCTTTCGGAAGCACTATACAATGGCCAAAAGGCTGGGCAGGGAACGAAATTGTAGATAAAATGCAGCTGAAAAGTTTCTTCATTCAACCTGCGGTGTCTGTAAAAATGGCAGATTGGGTATCGGTGGGGGTAAGTTATATTTATGCTAAGGGTTCGGTAAGTTGGGACAGAACGCTTAATAATTTTGGTGGAACGATGAATATCAAAGATAATGAAGCAAAAGGACACGGCTTTGGCTTAGGTTTTTACTTTAAACCTAATGAAAAATGGGATATTAGTGTGGCGTATCGCTCTCCTGTGGATATGAAAGCAGAGAATGGTATGCTAACTTTTAACACATCGCCAGCGTTATTCCCAATCGTAGGGCTTGATGAGAAGGGGCAGGATAAATTTAAAGGAACATTGCCTTTGGTGGAAGAATATACCATTGGGGCAACTTATAAAATTACGCCAAAATGGCAAGTGTCTGCGGATTTCAACTATACGGGTTGGTCTAAATACGATGCTTTGACTTTGGATTTTGAAAATGCGAAAGTAGGAAATCAGGCGGATAGAACGATTTTAGTTAGCCCTAAAAACTTTAAAAATACTCAAACTTGGAGATTTGGGACGCAGTATCAGTTCAGTGATTTTATTGCGGGTAGATTAGGCTATTACTACGATCAATCTCCTTACGAAGATAAAGATTTTATCCCAGAAACGCCTTCATTTAATAATAATGTGATTACAGGAGGTATTGGGTTGAATTTCAATAAAATAAAAGTGGATATTTCTGGTGGATATGCCTTTATGAAGAGTAGAAAAAGTGAGAATGACTATTTAGGTTTCTATGGTCAGGCAAAATCAAAAGCAGCGTATTTTGGATTAGGAATTTCGTATAATCCGTTTTAATTTAAAATTTTAGGTGAAAACAATGAAAAGAATAATTTTATCAGCATTGGCTTTTATTTCGCTAATGAGTTGTAATACAGATTTTGAGAAAGATGTAGTAGATATTAAAATCACCCAAGGAGAGGCAGATTTTTCCACTTATGTAGCATTAGGAAACTCTCTTACTTCGGGGTATAGAGATGGTGCGGTGTATCTTGATGGGCAACAGGAATCTTACCCTGCCATCATTGCCGAGCAGATGCGAAAAGCAGGAGGTGGAGAATTTACTCAGCCTTTGGTGCCAGATAATATCGGTGGTTTTGCGGGTATGGAAGGTTTTAGCGGGAAACTTACGCTTAAAAATGTAAATGGTCAGCTACTTCCTGTACCATCGGTTGCAAAAGCAAATTTGGATAAAGTGTCTGGAAGTTTTAACAATATGGGGGTTTCTGGTGCGAAGTCGTTCCATTTGTTAGCGCCAAATTATGGTGATGCATCTGGTTTGGCAACAAAAACAGCAAATCCTTATTTCGTGAGATTTGCAAGTTCGCCAACAACTACGGTTTTGCAAGATGCAATGGCTAAAAAACCAACTTTTTTCTCTCTTTGGATTGGGAATAATGATGTTTTGTCTTATGCTATCTCGGGAGGTGTAGGAGTTAATCAAACGGGAAATTTAGATGTGAAAACTTATGCTTCTAATGACATTACTGACCCACAAGTTTTGGCAGGTTCAATTAAAAATGTGCTTGATGGATTAAAGTCTGTTGGTGCGACAAAAGGGGTTATTGCCAATATTCCAGATGTGACGACCATTCCGTTCTTTACGACCATTCCGTATAATTCTATTCCATTGACGGAGGAAGAGTCTCAACAGCTTAATGGAGGTTTGTTGGCTAATTTAAAAGTAGCGCTGACTCACTTTGGTGAGGGGGATAGAATTGTTCTAACGAAGGCGGGACAAAACCCAGTCTTGATAAAAGATGAATCATTAAAAGATTTGTCAGGAATGCTTGTAATGGCGTTAAAAAATGCTGGGGTGCCAGATAATGAAGCGGAATTTTTAGGCAAAACATACGGGCAGGTTCGCCACGCAACAAATGGGGATTATATTCTTTTAACTACAAAATCCATTTTAGGAACAAACCCAGAAACTCTTCCAAATTTCATTTACGGAGCTACTTACCCATTAGCAGACGCTCATGTTCTTACAAAAAATGAAGTAAGCGAAATTCAAACAGCAACAAATGCTTATAATCAGCAAATTAAAGCATTGGCGGAGATGTATGGATTGGCGTTTGTAGATGCCAACGCAAAGATGAAAGAACTTAACAGCAATTCTGGCATTAAATATAATGGGGTGAATTTTACTACGACTTTCGTGAGAGGAGGTTCATTCTCATTAGATGGAGTTCATTTGACGGGAAAAGGTTATGCGGTGATTGCCAATGAATTTATTAAAGCGATTAATACGAAATACCAATCTACGCTTCCGCAGGTCAATCCAAACCAATATTCAGGAGTGATTTTTCCATAGATTTTTTAATTAAACTTAATTTAATTTTTTAATAAAACCATTTGATTTTGCATCAAGTGGTTTTATTTTTGTAAATTTGCACACTTCAAAAAATCAAAAATTAAAATGGGGTTTCAAGCAACTTATTTATTTAGCACAAGAACGAGTAAAGATTTGGCAGAAAAAATTGCTCATTATTATGGACAAGAATTAGGGAAAATTAATTTTTTGGAATTTAGCGATGGGGAATTTGAGCCAATACTTGACCAGTCTGTAAGAGGAGGGCGTGTGTTCCTTATCGGTTCTACTTTTCCTCCAGCGGATAATCTTTTGGAGCTTTTGTTGATGATAGATGCGGCGAAAAGAGCTTCTGCAAAGAATATCACGGTAGTAATTCCTTATTTTGGATTAGCAAGACAAGACCGAAAAGACAAGCCGAGAGCACCCATTGGGGCTAAGTTGGTAGCGAATTTACTCACTGTGGCAGGGGCAACGAGAATTATGACGATGGATCTTCACGCAGACCAAATTCAAGGTTTTTTTGAAATCCCAGTAGATCATCTTTACGCATCGGCTATTTTTGTGGATTATGTGAAGTCGCTTAATTTGGATAATCTTACCATTGCTGCACCAGATATGGGAGCGGCGAAAAGAGCGAAAAACTACGCAAACCATTTAGGAGCAGAAGTAATCGTTTGCTACAAAGAAAGAAAAAAAGCCAATGAAGTTGCTGAAATGACTTTGATAGGAGAGGTAGAGGGCAGAAATGTTATCCTCGTAGATGATATGGTGGATACAGCAGGAACACTTTGCAAGGCAGCGGATATCATTATGGAGAGAGGGGCGAAAAGTGTAAGAGCAATTGCGACTCACGGAGTGCTTTCTGGAAAAGCTTACGAGAATATTGAGAAGTCAAAAATTACAGAAATTATTACAACGGATTCAATTCCTATTAAAAATAATTTGTCATCTAAAATAAAAGTGCTATCTTGCGCCCCATTATTGGCTGATGTAATGAAGATGGTGCATAATAAGCAGTCTATCAGCAGTAAATTTATCATTTAAAATAATAATTAAATTTTTTATATAATGAAATCTATTACAATTCAAGGACAGAAAAGAGAAAGCGTGGGTAAAAAATCTACGAAAGCTTTACGCGATGCTGAATTAGTTCCTTGTGTTGTTTATGGAGGAAAAGAACCATTACATTTCTCTACTGAGGAGAAATCTTTCAAAAACTTGGTTTATACTCCTGATGCACACACGGTATCTATTGAGGTAGATGGACAGACTATTCCAGCGGTATTGCAAGATATTCAGTTCCACCCAATTACAGACAGAATCCTTCATGTTGATTTCTATCAATTGAGTGCTGATAAGCCAGTAGTGATGGAGGTTCCTGTGAAAATTACAGGTCGTGCAAAAGGTGTTGTTGCAGGTGGTGTGTTGAGACAATCTTTCAGAAAGTTGAAATTGAAAGCTATTCCTGCTAACTTGCCAGATGAAATCGTAGTTGATGTGACTCCGTTGAGAATCGGTAGTAAATTGTATGTTGGTGATATTAAGAATGATGCTTACACATTCTTGCATCCAGACAATGCAGTAATCGCAGCGGTGAAGATGTCAAGAAACGCGATGAAAAATGGAGCAGCAAATCAAGACGAGGACGACGAAGAATAATAAATTTTCATTTTTTATCATTTTTAAAATTAAAAAAACTATCAGTACTGATAGTTTTTTTGTTTTGTTGATACATACTTTTGGTATGCTTTTTAATTTAATTCATAAATTTGCAAAATTAATTTTAAATAAATCAAATATGAAGATATTAGCATTTGGTGCGAGTAATTATAGCAAATCTATTAATAAGAAATTGGCAGTATATATTGCTGAACAATTTGAAGAAGAGATGAAAGTGCTGGATTTGAATGACTATGAAATGCCGATATATAGCGTTGATAGAGAACAAAAAGGAGGTGTGCCGGCTAAGGCGATTGAATTTGCAAATAAAATTGATGAGTCTGATTTGTTAGTGATTTCTTTAGCGGAATATAATGGAACCTACTCGGCGGCGTTTAAGAATATTTTTGATTGGGTCTCTAGGATACCCAACAGAAAAGCTTTTAATCATAAGAAAATATTCCTTGCAGCGACCTCCCCAGGTGGTAGAGGCGGACAAACGATATTAGAAGGGGCCAAGAGAATTTTTCCATTCCACGGTGGTGAAGTGGTTGAGGAATTTTCACTTCCGTTTTTTGAGAAAAATTTTATTGAAAATCAAGGGATTGTAAATAAGGAGAAGATAGAGGAGCTTAGATTGAAAGTCTCAAAAATAAAGGAGCTTTTTTAGAATAAAAAAGAAACGGTGCTTTGGTGGTACTGTTTTTTTTGTTATTAAAACTATCTTATGTTTTAAAAATAAAAAGACTTTCAAAAAAATAACTAACTTTGTATCTATGGAAAAGAAAGCCAAAAAGAAAAATATAGAGGTTATAAAAGAAGTCCTCAGAGAGTATCTGAAAGACAAAGGATTAAGGAATACTCCAGAGCGATATACGATTTTGGAAGAGGTGTATAATTATGATGATCATTTTAATGTAGATGACCTCTATTTGCTGATGATACAAAGAAAATACCACATCAGTAAGGCAACGATTTATAATACAATAGAGGTTTTTTTAGATGCAGGTTTGGTAAGAAAACATCAATTTGGTGATGGGGCAATGTATGAAAAATCGTATTTTGATAAACAGCACGACCATTTGGTTTTGTACAAAGAGGGCACGGAGAAAGAAATTGAAGAAATTATTGAGTTTTGCGACCCTCGTATTCAGGCGATAAAAGAATCTTTGGAGAAGGTCTTTAATGTGAAAATAGATAGCCACACGCTTTATTTTTTTGGTCATAAAAAAGAAGAGGAATAGATGGAAAAGAGATTTTTGTCAATAATATTCACATTTTTTGCGTTGATTTTTAATGCTCAAATAAGAAAGGACTCTTTTTTTGAAAAATCTCAAAAGAAGAAAGGGGAACAGTCTCAAAAAGTAAAAATCATTAATGCAGACATCACCCAGAAAAATCCCAATGTTTTTAATGGTAATACTTTTATGGTGGGTAATGTGCATTTAGAGCACCAAGGCTCAACCTTGAAAGCCGATACAGTAGTGCATTATTCGGAAGAAAATTTTGTAAAAGCCATTGGAAATATTCGCTTAAAAACTCACGATGGAAACACAATCACGGCGGAAGAAATGGAATATGATGCAAATACTGAAAGAGGAATCGCAAGGAAAAATGTAGTTTTGACAGATCCTAAACAAAGCATTAAAACAGAAGAGCTTTATTATGATAAAATATCAAATACAGCCTATTTCACTGATGGAGGAACTATTTTTAATGGAAGTAATACTATTTGGACGAAAACAGGAACTTATGATATTAATACCAATATAGTAGATGTTTCTGGCAATGTAAATATTGACAATGAGCAACATAGGGTAGAGGGCTCCAAAATTATTCAAAATCAAAATACCAATACAGCAGAGTTCTTGGGGCCTACAAAAGTCATCAATAAAAAAAATCCTGCCAATTATGTTTATACAGAAAAAGGGCAATATAAAATGAGTTCCAAAGAAGTGTTCTTGAATAGAAACTCAAGAATTCATTACAATGGAAAGGTGCTTACGGGAGATGAAATGTATTTTGATCAAAACAAAGGATTTGGAACGGCTAAGGGAAATGTCCTTCTCAATGACCCAAAAGAAAAACGATTTATAAAAGGAGGATATGGTGAAATCTTTGAGCAAAAAGATTCTGCAATGATTACTGAAAAACCTTATGCTGTGAAAATTTTTAAGAAGGATTCTTTGTATTTTTCTGCGGAAAGAATTTTAACCTTTCAAAGGAAGGATAAAAATCAGAACAAAAAAAGCTATCTTCGAGCTTTTAGGAAGGTTAGAATTTTTAAATCCAATATGCAGGGACGAGCAGATTCATTGAGTTTTAACGAAACTGATGGAGAGCTTCATCTCAATCGTGAGCCGATTTTGTGGATGGGGCAAAAGCAAGTGAGTGGAGACACGATTAAGGCTTATTTTAATACGGAAATAGAAAATTTAGATTCTTTAAAAGTTGTTGGAAATGCCTTTGCAATCAGTAAGGTGGATTCTTTAAATCTAAAAGATGAGTTTAACCAAGTGAAGGGAAAATTAATGTCCGTATTTTTGAAAGAGAATGAAATTAATATCATCAAGGTATTAGGCAATGCTCAATCCATTATCTATGCTGAAAATGAAGATGCTAAAACCAAAGTAAAAGATAGAATAGGCATAGCTTTTTCAACTTGTGGAGAAATTGAAACACTTTTTGAAGATAAAAAAGTATATCTGATTTCTTGTAATATTGATGCCAATACAGATGTTTATCCTATGAGTAAGACAACGGCAGATAAAAAGAAATTTCCTGATTTCAATTGGAATACGAAAGACCGCCCAAGGCGTTGGCAAGATATTTTCTTGGATACTCCTAATAATGAGGATATTTTTTATGAATAAATATTCATAAAAAAAAGATACTGATTTTTCAGTATCTTTCCCATTGAGCCATTATCGGGATTTGAACCCGAGACCTCTTCCTTACCAAGGAAGCGCTCTACCCCTGAGCTATAACGGCTTATAAAAAAATCACAACCTTTTTGATTGTGATTTTGTATTTAGAGCGGAAGACGGGGGTCGAACCCGCGACATTCAGCTTGGAAGGCTGACGCTCTACCAACTGAGCTACTTCCGCATTTTTTATTGTTGGTAATTTTGTTTTGCAAAGGTAAGAATAAAAAAGTTAATCTCAAAATTATTTTGCAAAAATTTTAATGATTAAAATAGTGGGGAGAGCAGGATTCGAACCTGCGAAGCCGAAGCAACTGAGTTACAGTCAGTCCCCTTTGACCGCTCGGGAATCTCCCCTACCTTAATCAATGAGCCTCCAGAGGGATTCGAACCCACGACCCCGAGATTACAAATCACGTGCTCTGGCCAACTGAGCTATGGAGGCATTCGTTTCAAAAGAACTTCTATTTCCTTTTTTGCTGGTGCAAAGATAGTAAAGTTTTTTTGAAACTACCAAATATTTTTTACAAAAAAATATTAAATATTTTCTTTCTTTTTGATTAACAGTTTTTTAGCAACATCTACACAAGCATCTATACTTTCCTCAAAAGAGGCTGTTGTCTTTTTTACCACAATATCATCACCAGGAATGTTTAAAATAATCTCTGCGGTTTTATTTTCTTTACCTGTGGAGTTTTCCATTTTTAAGAAAACTTTACATTCTTGTATTTTATCGTAGAATAGTTCCAATTTACTGATTTTTTTGTTTAAGATTTCCTCTAATGATGCGTAGTGAGTCAATCCGATGGCTTGAAGTGTGATTTTCATAATAACTATTTTATTTAGATTAAACTTTAATGATATTACTCTTTCTTACTTCTTGGGTGAGCTTTTTTAAAAATACTTTTCAGTTGCTCTATATTGGCATTTGTATAAACCTGAGTAGAGGCCAAACTACTATGCCCCATCAGTTTTTTTACCTTGGAGATTTCCGCCCCATTATTCAAAATGTGAGTAGCGAAGCTGTGTCGAAGAATGTGCGGACTTCTTTTCTTCTTCAAACTGACTAGACTAAGGTAGTAATTTGTGATTAAATAAACAAATTTTTCGGTGATTTTTTTTCCTTTTGGTGAAACAAAAAAATATTTTTTAGCAGAGATGGAGGCTTGGCGATGCTTGTCGGCGTAATTTTTTAATTCTTGAGTCAGAGGCAAGGAAATAGGCATAATTCGTTCTTTATTACCCTTTCCAATAATGGTAATTTCATTTTTTGAGAAATCAACATTTTCTAACAGCAAACTGCAAATCTCTGCTCTTCGCATACCTGTTTGATAAAGTGTTTCTAAAATCAATTTGTCTAATAAAGGTGTGTTTTCCTGTTGTAAAATATCTCCTAAATTCTGCAATTCTTCCGATGAAAAGGGAGTTTGTTTTTCTGGGTAAAATTTTAAAGTCGAGATGTTTTCTAATGGAGAAGTTTTGATTTCCGAAATTTTGAGCAGGAAGAGATAAAAACTTTTCAGAGTTGAAATTTTCCGATTGATACTTCTTTTGCTGAATTCTTTTTCGTTGAGAGAAATGAGGAAATTTCGCACAATTTTTTTATCTACCTGTCGTAAATCTTGTTGGTTTTCAGTAGAGAGTAGGAATAAAGAAAAATCCTCCAAATCTTTACGGTAACTGGTAATGGTATTAGGAGAATAACGCTTTTCTACTTCTAAATATTCTAAAAATCGCGGTATCATCTTCCCAAAATTACAAAATATTTTTTAATAAAAAACCACTCTCTAAATGATTTCAGAAAGTGGTAGTTTTTTAATTCTTTAAAAGAACGACTAAGCCTGTTCTTCTTGGCTTAATAATCTTTGTCTGTGAGCTGCTCTAATTTTTGCCTGTCTATCAAGAACAGAAGGCTTAATAAAGTATTGCTTTGCTCTCAATTGTTTTACAACGCCAGTTTTGTCATACTTTCTTTTGTATCTTTTTAGCGCTCTATCAATTGATTCTCCGTCTTTTACTTGAATTATTAACATAAATTACATCTCATTTTTGCAAAGGTAAGAAAATATATTGAACTGACCAAGTTTTGTGCAGAAATTATATTTTTGTTTTGTGTGAAAAGATTTTAATGTTAATTTAGCAGATTGTAAAAAAGAAACTTTAAAGATGAAAAAAATAAGTTTAATATTACTGCTAATGTTCCATTTTTTGGGAATTGCTCAAGAAATTCAGGCGAATGTCCAGATAAATTACAATCAAATAGGAGGGAGTAATACGCAGGTTTTTAGAGCTTTAGAGAAGAATTTGCGAGATTTTATCAATAATACGAGTTGGACGGGGAAAAAACTCCGAAATTTTGAGCGAATAAATGCCAATTTTGCGATTATCATTACAGAAAGACCTTCTCAAAATTCGTTTAAAGGAAGTATTGTGGTACAAGCGAGTCGCCCAGTGTATGACTCTCAATACGAAACGCCTCTGATGAATATTAATGACACTCAATTTAGTTTTGAATATATTGAAAATGAAAACTTGGTCTTTAATGAAAGGGTTTTTTCTGGGAAAAATCTTACCGATGTGATAGGTTTTTATGTTTATACTATTTTGGGTTATGATGCTGATAGTTTCAAACTTTTAGGAGGAAAAGAATGGTTTGAGAAGGCTCAGAAAATTGCTCAAATTGCTCAAAATCAAAATTTTGATGGTTGGAAAACGATGGGGAGTCTAAGGAGTAGAGGGGCTTTGGTGAATGAGATTTTACAGGAACAAAATTCTATATTGAGGAGTGTTTATTACACATATCATCGCTTTGGGTTGGATAATTTGAGTAAGCAAAATCAACTTACGGCAAAACAGGGAATTGCTACAGAACTGCTAAAACTTAATTACTATCAGAGTAATTACCAAATGAATTATCCGCTGAATATCTTTATAGAAACGAAAAAAAATGAGATTTTCAATATTTTTGATTCAAAAAATAATGGAACTATAAAAATGAATGAATTGAAATCTCTGATGACCACTTTTGCTCCGAAAGATGCAGAAACGAAGTGGAATAAATGGAGATAGTTTTAAAATTGAATTAAAAAATGCTTTCAAAAATTACGATACAAAATTTTGCTTTAATTCAGCATTTGCATATTTCTTTAGATAAAGGTTTGCAAGTAATCACGGGTGAAACAGGAGCCGGTAAGTCCATTATTCTCGGGGCTTTGAGGTTGATTTTGGGGGAGCGAGTAGATGCGAAATCCATTGCCAATCCTGAGCAAAAAAGTATAGTGGAGGCGGAATTTCGTCTGAATAAAACTTATCTTCCTTTTTTTGAGGAAAATGATTTAGATTTTGAGGAGGAAACTCTGATTCGCAGGGAAATTCTGCCAAGTGGAAAATCTCGTGCTTTCATCAATGATGTGCCCGTCACGCTGGATGTTTTGAAAGAATTAGCCTTAAAATTGATTGATATTCATTCGCAGTTTGAGACCTCAAAATTATTTTCCGAAGAATATCAGTTTAAAATTATTGATGGACTTTCGGAAAACAAGCAAGAAATTGAGATTTATCAAGCAGATTTTAAGGAATATCAAAATTTAAAACAAAAATTAAAACGATTTGAGGGGCAACTTTTAGAATCTAACAAAGAGGCAGATTATCAAAAATTTCTGTTGGAGGAGTTGGAGGAAATGGATTTGGATAATGTGGATTTGGAGGAGCTTAAAAATCAAGTTTCAGCAGGGGAAAATGCGGAGCAAATTCTGGAAAGTCTGGGGCAAGTTTTTGGCAGATTTCAGCAAGAGGAAATTGGCGTTTTGGGGAGTCTTAACGAGATGAAAAATAAGCTTCAAAAAATAGCCGATGCTTCTACGAATTTGGAAGGAATTAGTCAGCGTTTGGAGGAGGCTTATTTGGAATTGAAAGATATTTCGGAAAGTGTTGAACAAGAATTAGATAAGTTTGAGATTAACCCAGAAGCTGTGGCGGTTTTAGTGGGGCAATTAAATAAAATAAATGGACTTTTGCTCAAACATCAGGTAGATGATATTTTGGGCTTGATTGAAATTAGAGATAGATTGGCTCAACAGCAACAAGGCTCTGAAGATTTAGAAAAAAATATAGAAAAAGCTCGTAGAGATTTAGAAAATTCGGAGCAAAAATTAACGCAAAAAGCAGAAATCTTATCCGAAAATAGGAAGAAAATGGCGGTAGTTTTTGCGGAAAAAGCAGAGGAACTTTTTGGGAAATTGGGATTGGAAAGAGCCAAAATTCAAGTGGATTTATTGCCTACTACTGAGCTAAATAAATTCGGTAAAGAGCAGATTCAGCTGATGTTTCAAGCTAATACGGGATTTCCTTTAAAGCCTATCCAGTCGGCGATTTCGGGAGGGGAGCGTTCGCGAGTGATGTTGTCCATTAAGAAAATTATGGCTGAAAATTCGGAGCTTCCCACGCTGATTTTAGATGAAATAGATTCTGGAGTTTCGGGGAAAACTGCCGATGAGATAGGAAAAGTGATGCAGGATATGGCGAAGGATATGCAACTCATTGTGATTACTCACCACGCACAAGTGGCTGCGAAAGGGAATAATCATTATAAAGTAGTGAAGCAAGATGTAGAGGGCAAAACACAATCTACAATTATTCAACTTGATGAAGAGCAGAAGCTCAACGAGATAGCTCAGATTCTATCGGGTAGCACAATTACGGAGGCAGCGGTTCAACAAGCGAGAGAATTAATGAAAAAATAAAAGGAAGTTTTTGTTGCTTCCTTTGTTTTTGCATGAGATGAGAAATGTTAAAATCTCCATAAATAGCAGTCTTGCCAATCGGTGAACATATGTAGGAGTAAGCCCAAAGAGATGATTCTATAATTGCCTTTTAGGAAGATAAACCCTAAAAAATAAACTCCAATGGCGTAGTAAGAATGCAATGGGTGGAAGTTGATGCTACAACGATTCGGGTTAAAAATAGGAGTGGCTAATAGGTGGTCTAAATCTACCAGCATCGTTGCCAAAAGCAAAAAGGAAGCTTTTCTCCATTTTTCTTTGTAAAAGATTTTTGCAAGGAAAATTGGAAATATCAAGTGTAGGAAATAATGCACCAAATTTTTTAAAAGATAAAAGCTGTCCAAAATTTAAGGTAAATAGTTTTCTGCTAAAATTTTATCTACAATTACTTGAGCTAATTTCACTTTGCTTTCGTGTGTCCAACCAGCGATGTGTGGCGTTATCAAAACTTTTTCCGAATCGAGAAGATATTGCAAATCTTCGTTCTGTGTTTCTAAATTTTCAAAGGAAGATTTTTCGTATTCCAAAACATCAAGACAAACCGCTTTTATTTTTCCCGATTTTAAAGCCTCTACCAAAGCGGAAGTTTTTAAATTTTTCCCTCTCGATGTGTTGATGAAATAAAAATTTTTCTTCATTTTAGCAATGAAATTTTCATCTATTAAATAATGAGTTTCCTCCGTTAATGGAATGTGGAGGCTGAGAATATCGGTTTCTTCTTGTAATTTTTCTAAACTCACCTGTGTTGCAAATTCATCGGAAAGATGAGGTTTTGTGTCGTGAAAAATAACTTTGCAACCAAACCCGTGAAGTCTTTGTGCGAGGGCTTTCCCCATATTTCCGTAGCCTATCAATCCGAAAGTTTTGCCTTTGATTTCTTCGCCTCGGTTTTCTTCCCGAAGCCAAATGTTGCTTTTCACTTCATTGGAGGAAATAAAAAGTCGGTTCATTAAAACCAAAAGCATTCCCAAGCAATGTTCGGCGACCGCATCTCGGTTGCCCTCTGGGGAGTTGATGAGTTTTATCCCTAATTCTTCGGCTTTGGTGGTGTCTATATTTTCCATTCCTGCTCCTACACGAGCGATGAATTTTAGATTTTTCGCCCTTTCTAAAAGTGGAGCATCAACGGGGATTCTACTTCTGATGATAATACCGTCGTAATTAGAAATTTTTTCTAAAATTTCATCGTAAGGAGATGAAAAATCTTCTTCCAAAACAAATCCTTTTTGGGAAAGTTGCTCGGTGATGAGGGGGTGGTTTTTGTCAAGAAGTAAAATTTTCATAAATTAAAATAAACTATTGAAAGTGCGTTCGATTTCTTCAATGATGGGGCAAAGGTAGTCGGAAGTGATGTTTTCTGAAATCCAATCTCGGTAGTAGAATGCTAAGCTCACTCCTCCGAAAATCAGTGCGATGATGAACGCCCAGAAGAAAGCTTTGTTGTAGCCTTTTCTAGGGTTGCCAATTTCTTTTAGGTTGATTTCTTCCAAGCCAAAATAATCGATGGACTGTGAATGAATTGATGGAGTGAATGCCCATTCGTTGTTTTCTATACTGATTTCTCCTAAGCCGTCAAGGTTTAATTTTTGGTGGATGTTTAATATTTGAAGCCAGTGTTTTACACGGTTGTCAATATCATTCTGAACTTCTGAAAGGTTTTTTCCTATTTTTTTGGCGATGAAATCTGCCAGTTCGGTATCAGAGATTTTTTCTACTCTTTTAAAGGAAAGGCTTTCTCTTGGTGGGAGAATTTTAGCGGCTTGTTCATCTACTTTGGCGTGAGTTTTTTCTATGGAGAAAATTCCAAAGTCGGATACAACTACAGTGTTTTTTTGTTCGTGCAAAAAGCTATATATATAGGATGCTAAATTCATAATAGGGACAAAGTTAATAATTTTTAATAGATAAGTGTAGGTTTGATGATTGAATATAATGAAACAAATTTTATTAATAATTGTGTTAAAATTAAAAAAAACACTATTTTTTGTTATTATTTTATGGTTTTTTATGTGATTTAACTACAATTTTTCAAAAAAAAATAAAAAAGTTTAAAAAATATTTGGTTATTTACAATAATCTTAACATATTTGCCGAATAAATATTAAAATTTGTTAAGATGAGTGTGAAACTAAAAACATTAACGGCTGGTGTTTTGTTCTTTACGGGACAAGCATTAATGGCTCAGGAGACAAATGATAGTCTAAAAATAGAAAAGGCTAAAGAAATTGACGAAATTGTTGTAGTAGGATATAGTAGAGTAAAGAAAACTGACTATGTAGGTACAGTGAGTAAGGTGGATATGGGGTCTGTTAAAAACAAAAATGTATCATCTGCTACTCAGGCACTTGCAGGGGAATCTGCAGGGGTGCAAATTGTTAGTTCCACTGGGCAACCAGGGCAAGATCCTACAGTTAGAATTAGAGGTTTTGGCTCTGTAAATGGAAATAGAGAACCTCTATATGTGGTAGATGGGGTTCCGTTTTCTGGTAATATTTCTTCTATTAACCCTGAGGATATAGATAATTATACTATCCTTAAAGACGCTACTGCTACGGCAATCTATGGTTCAAGAGGAGCAAATGGGGTGGTTGTGATTACAACTAAATCAGGTAGAGCAAACAGGGATTATATACAACTTGAATCAAAAGTAGGGATAAATACTCAGCTATTACCAAGATATGATGTTATTACCTCTCCTGAGGAATATATTGAACTTGCTTGGTCTGCATTGTACCATCAAGGTGTAGCAAATAAAATAGATAACCCTATAAAATTTGCAAATGAGAATTTATTTGGGGATAATGGAATCGCTTTAAAATATAATATGTGGAAAGTAAATTCTGTTGCTGATTTGATAGATCCAGAAACAGGAAAAGTAAGAAGTGAAGTAGAGCGAAAATATACTCCAGAAAATTGGGCTAAGAAAACTTTTCGTCCAGCGATGAGAACGGAGCATAATTTAAATATGGGAGGAGGTTCCGGAAGAACTACTTATTATGCAGGAATTGGGTATTTAAAAGATGATGGGTATTCTATCAATTCAAATTTTGAGAGATATACAGGTAGATTAAACATAGGGTTTAGACCAAAAAAATGGCTATCAGGAACATTTAATATGGGATATGCTCATACAAAATCTCGTAATAATGGTCAATCAGAAAATAGTAATAGTGTTTTTTGGTTTTCGGACAATATTCCTCCTATTTACCCATTATATTTAAGAGATGAGAATGGAGATAAAATATTAGATCCACATTATGGCGGATATCAATTTGATTATGGTATTGGTAGAGGGTTTGGAGCTTTAACCAATGCGGTTGGAGATGCAACCTATAATAAGCTTAATTTCACAAGACATGAATTGAATGCAAATTTATTTTTAAAAGCAGACATCACTAAAGGCTTGAGCTTTGAGACAAGAATTGGAGGCCAATACTATAATAACAATAGAGATAATTTAGTGAATCCATTTTATGGTTCTTCAGCGGGGCAAAAAGGTTCCATCAGTAAAAGTAAATCAGAGTTGTTTACTTGGACTTTCTTACAAATGTTAAGATATAATAAAAGGTTTGGAGGACACGGGATAGACGCGTTTGTAGCCCACGAATCAACAAAATGGGAAAATAAAATTTTAGGAGCACAAAAGCAAGGTTTAATTAGTCCTAATATTGCAGAGTTTAATAATGCTGTTAATGCTTCGGGGACTCCAGAGTCTTATATTAACGATTATGCTTTAGATAGTTATTTTGGGCAGTTAAACTACGATTATGAAGGTAAATATATTCTTTCGTCTTCTATCAGAAGAGACGGGTCTTCAAGATTTTTAAAAGGTAATAGATATGATGTATTTCCATCTTTAGGGA
>JAUMXI010000087.1 GCA_030529185.1 Flavobacteriaceae bacterium | reverse complement strand
AGAACCACTAAAAATACTTTCAGTACTGTGATTTACTTCAATTCCAACAATTGAAGGTAAAACTTTTTCAGCTACACTTTCAGAAGCTTTAGAAAATTCTTCTAAATTCAAAGTATTTATAGTTGTATTATTTACAATTTTAGATTCAGTTTGTTTTTCAGATGCTTTTTTTTCAAAAGGAAAAACATTGTGTTTATCAAGTAAAAAACCACCTGCAAAAACTCCTCCTAAAACGATAATTATTCCACTAATTTTTAAAAATTTTACAAATTTATTTTTTTCACCCAATTCTTTAAATCCATTATATTTTTTAGATTTTATAAAGTTAAATTCATTTGAGTTTTCCATATTTCCCTCCTTATGTAAATAATATATTAGTGTTCATATAAAGTCAAATAAAGTAAATGAAGATATAAAGCGGATATGAATTAAATATGATAATGTCTTAAGTAATTAAATATGAATTTGTCCCAAAATATATTAAAATAATTAATATATGGAGGAATAAAGAAACAATGAAAAGGACAGAAATAAATATGAAAGAATTAGAAAAATATAAAATTATTAAAAGATTAGTAGAAAATAATAAATTAGATACACATAATAAAAAACGTACTGCTTTAAAGTTAAATTGTTCAATAAGAACAGTGAACAGATTGATTAATGTGTATTTAACTAAAGGCAAAGATGGATTCATCCATGGAAATGCTGGAAGAATGCCTAAAATTGCTTTTTCTGAGGAATTTAAACAAAACATATACAATATATACTTAGAATATGGTTCTGAAGCAAATTTTACACATTTTTCTGAAATTCTAAAAAACAAGTATAATATCAAAGTTTCTTCTGTTTCAATTTCTAAAATATTGTTAGATTATGAAATTCTTTCACCTAAAGCACATAAAAAAACTAAAAGAAACTTTAAAAAACAATTAAATGAAAAATTAGAAACTGTTAAGACTAAAAAAGAACATAATCAAATTATTGATAAATTAGATAAAATTTCTTTCAAAGATGCACACCCTAGAAGAGAAAGATCAAAATATATTGGTGAATTATTACAATTAGATGCATCTGAATATGTTTGGTTTGGTAATCATGTTTCTCATCTTCATTTAGCATATGATGATGCTTCAAAAATGATTTTAGGTGCATATTTTGATGAGCAAGAAACTTTAAATGGATACTATCATGTATTTCATCAAATTCTTTCAAATTATGGTATTCCCGCTAAATTCTTAACTGACCGTAGAATGGTATTTACAAACAATAAAAAAGAATCTTTGTCTAATAATCACAAAGATTCTAAAACCCAATTTGAGTATGCTTGTCATAAACTGGGTGTTGATATCCAAACAACATCTATACCACAAGCTAAAGGTGGTATTGAACGTCTTAATGGCACTCTACAGTCTCGCTGGTCTGTAGAATTAAAGCATATGAAAGTTAAAACAATCGAACAAGCTAACAATGTATTAAAAGAATTGGTTAGCGAATATAACTCTCGTTTTGCTCTTAAATTAAATATATCACAAAACGTATTCGATAATCAAATAACAGAAGAAGAAATTAATACAATGCTTGCGATTATTCATTGGAGAAAGATAGATAGTGGTAATTGTATATCATACAACAATAATTTTTATAGACCAATTTCAAAAGATGGTAATGTTGCATTATTCAGAAGAGGTACTGAAGTATGTGTAATACAAAGCTTTAACAAAGAAATGTACTTAATGATAAATAATGTGCTATATCTTGCTGAATTAATTCCAGAAAGACAAATTTATTCTAAATCTTTCGAACCTGATGAATATGAAAAGGAAAAGAAAAAAATTAAAGAAAAAAGAAAATGGATACCACCTGAAAATCACCCATGGCGAATGTATGAATTAACATGTTTTAAATCAAAAAACAGAGGATAATTTTAAAAATCCTCTGATAAAATTCATCACTTTTTTTATTACTTTTTTGGGACATTTTCACTTTTAATTGACACTAAATATAAACTTATTTAATTAATTTTTTCAATTATTTCCTTATATTGTTTTACTAATTTTTCTAAACTTTCTATTTCTATGTGTTCATCTATTTCATGTGCAGTAATTGGACCTGTTCCGATTATCATTCTTTTTCCTTTTACAAAACTAGCTTCTGTACAAAAATTAGCAGTATTTTTTTCATTTATAAATTCTATATCATTATACCATTCATTAATTTCTTGAATAATTT
>JAUMXI010000086.1 GCA_030529185.1 Flavobacteriaceae bacterium | reverse complement strand
TGTTGAGTCAATAGTTCCATTATCTCCTGCTTTAAATTTTATTTCTAGAACTTCTGTATCTACAATAACTTCTTTTTCTGTTGATTTATTTCCAAGAGTATCTTCAGCTTTTACTTTAAGGATATATTTTCTATTTTTGTCTTTTTTTGGATTTGGGAATGTTACTGTTTCTGAAGTATTTGCTGTATTGTGAGGAATTTCTGTAGAGACTACGACTTCTGTACAGTTGCTTCAGTCTGCATCACATTCTTGAATTGTATAGTGGTATTTTGCTACTCCTGCTGTGTCTGTTGCATGTGGAATTGTGAATGTGATAGCTTCAGTTGTAGGATTAATTTCTCATAATAATTTTTCCATTTCTGGTCAGACAACATCTATAACTTTATTTGACAATAAATATGAAATATTTCAAGCATTATCCTCTGCTTTTGCACAAATATATTTTCAATTTTTTGTTTTATCAGAAATAGTAAAACCTAGATTTGATTCAAAATTTTCTGAAAAATTGTCTGAATCATCACAAATATTATCATCACTAAAAGAATATTTATATGATGTTTCATCTGAATTTAAATCCTCAACTTTTATTTTAAAATCAATTCAAGAACTTTCTTCAAAAGTTATTTTTGGAGCTAAAGTATCTACTATAATATTAGGATTAGGTTTATATCAATCAACAAATCAAGTTATTGGATTATCAAAAATATCAAAAAATACCAAACTTGAAAATGAAAATTCTCAATTATCTCAATCCTGTACAATATAAGTTACATTTCTTGAATCTCTAGGTTCATCAGATTTTGTAAAATTTCTTGAAGATTTAAAATCATTTCAAATATTTACTTTTATGTTATTTCCCTGTTTCCAAGTATCTAAAGGATTTATTTTTAAATTAATTGTAACTTGATCTCAAACTTTTGCATATGAAGTATTTTTCATATTATTTGAAGTCAAATTTATTTTTTCAAATACTGGATTAGTGTTATCTATATTATAATTTAATATTATTTTTCAAGAAAAAGGTCTTAATGTAGTAAAATTATTACGATTAAAATTAATATTCCAAGAAGTTTCAACTTTACCTTTTCAAGATAGATTTAAAATTTTTATATGTGTTCAAGAAGGATTTTCTCTTCAATCAGCATCTACATTTTTTATATTTTCTGTTTCAACAACAGGAACAATAGAATCATCTATATTTCTAATAGGATTAGGAATAATATTTTATCAATCAGGAAATGTTATCTCAAATCATTTAGATCTAAATTGATCAGAAAAAGTAGAATTATGAAGCATATTTACAAATCATTCTCAAATAGCTTCTTTAAGATTTGTTATTTTATTTCAAGCCATCATTACAGTTTGCAAGGAATTCATATCTTTAAGAACAGCTATGTGAGTTCAATTAAGATTATTAGAATTCAAATTTAAATCTGTAAGATTATTAAGATTTGTTAATGGCATTAAAATATCATTTTTAGGATTTTCTTTTATAGATGCTAATAAACGAATTTTTTTTGCTTTTTTAAGTCAAGCTAAAGGAGATAAATCTTCTAACTCATTTCTAGCTATGTTAATATATTCTGCATTAACCAAAAATTGCAATCATTCAAGATTTTTTATTCATTTAGCATCAAGAAATCTACTCTCTTGATTAAAATCAGTTTCAGGTGGTGTAATTGTAGCCATTTCTCATGCAGCAATATCTGCATTATCTTGTCTTGAAACTCAAGTTTTAGTTGCTAAATATTGATTCAAAGCCTTTTTAAGATTAACATCTGGAATATTAACAACATAAGAAGGTAAAACATTTTCAGGTAATTGTTCATTAAAAGTTGAAGTATAGGCTTTAACAACATTACTTCAAAATCAAATCATATTTACATTTAGTGTTCCAAAAATCAATGTAAATATAACAAATGAACTTAATATTTTTTTACAATACATAAGTAAATTTTTTAATTATTAATTTAGATAATATAAGCAAAATATTATCTAAGCAATTTTATTTAAAAAACCAAAAAAGTCAATTATTTAAACAATTTAAAACCAATAAATAAATATTAAAAATTTTTATTTTACTTTATATTTTTTTTATTATAATTCTTAAAAAATATTTTTTTAAAATGAAAAAATGTCATTATTTAAAGATAAAGCAATTATTTTAAAAATAGAAAAAATAACAGAAAAAGATTTACTTTATACACTTTTTTCTTATGATTTTTGAAAAATAAAAGCAAATAAAAAATTTAGCAAAAAAGAAAAAAATCTAGATTTAGGATATAT
>JAUMXI010000026.1:20165-20973 GCA_030529185.1 Flavobacteriaceae bacterium | reverse complement strand
ACATCTTGGGGAACACTTCCTACACTTGTAGGGAAATAAAGAAATAAAATAAATTTTAATTTTTCTATAAAGCTGATTTTCAATAAGAAATTTTTAAATTTGCATTGAGAAATAAAAAAGATAAAATAAAGTAAATAAATTTTAAAATGAGGTGTTAAAAATGGAAAGTGTATTTGAATATTTAAAAGCACATTTTGAGTTTGTATTAATTGGATTTGGATTACTTGTAATTATAGGTTCAATTTTAAGATGGAGCTGGATACTCGAGCCATCAGGTAAAATGAAGAATTCTTTTATATGTTCAGCTATCATAGATAAATGGGGAGAAAATGGTTTAAGAGCGATCAATATTTTTTTAGGAACTTTGTTAATTATATGTGGTGTTTTATTTTTAATACTTGGTAATAGAGGATAAAATTATGAAAAAATACAAAATTGCACATTTTGGAATATTTGATGAATCTGAATTAGATTTAGAAATTATAGCAATTTATCACAATGATTTAGAAAAATTGAAAAGTTTATTGGGAGAAAATGTCAATAAAACAATCTACATTCACGGTGAATATATAGAGAGATTTACACCTTTGGAAGTAGCTTTATATCTAAACAAAAAAGAAATCATAGAATATCTTTTAAAGAATAATGGTAGAACAAAAAAAAGAAAATATCAATTACTTAGTTCAAAAAAGTAATGATGGCATTGAAATGATATTAGAAAGTAGGGTCAGGCTTATTTATGAATATGACGATGTTTTAGTATTGGAGGGGGATAACATAAAATTAGTAGGCTTTGAGCTTTCGATAT
>JAUMXI010000026.1:0-20155 GCA_030529185.1 Flavobacteriaceae bacterium | reverse complement strand
ATGACTGAAAGTAGGGATTAATGGAAGGATTTTCACAATATCCAATACCAAAAAAATATTAAAATCATATTTTAATATTAAATAAAAAAACTTAATAGAAACTTGAAAAGGAGATTAAAATGAGAATACCAACTTATATCAAAGAAGAAAATTACAATATTGTAAAAATAGATGATACATATACAACTATTCGTATTAACAACAAATTAGAAAATGGACAAAACAACGAACTTTATGAAATCTATTTTTATGGTTCAATTCTTGAAGAACGTATGATTTGTGGTGAGTATGATGAAGAAAATGACATCAACGATCCGTGCCTTATTGTAGCTAGATGTATTCATACAGGAAAAGAAATTTTGCTTTACGATGAAGCTAAATATGGATATAATCCTATTTTTTGTGATGAGATAAATTTAGAAGATGTAAAAAATCGTCCACTTTCAAAATTAGAAATTCCAAATTCTAAAATTGAAATAGATTTTGCCTATAATATTGATTTTGACGAAGAAAAAGAAGATTTTGAATTTGATGAAGATGATTTTACAGAAACAATTAATGGAGAAAAAATTTCCTTTGAAGAAGTGAAGAAAAATGGCTTTGATTACATTAAAATTACTGCAATAGATGAACAAAGTACTAAAAGAGTTATTTGTGAATTAGAGCTTGCATAAGTTTTAATTTTTAAAGGAGATGAAAAATTATGAAACTAACAAAAGAAGAATTTAAAAGATTAAGTAATGAAGACAAGTTGAAATGTATTCAAAATTTGCATGCTTACTACGATCGTGAATTGATTTTGGATTTATTATTATCGGGAAATATAGAGGAGCTAGATTCGAAATTACTCTCAGAACTGGGAAGAGCATACAACAATAATGGTAAATACGAAGAGGCAATGGCTATCTTGGATATGGTAACGGAAGATAAAGATGCGATGTGGTACTATCGCTATGCCTATGCACATACAGAATTATCTAAAAATTATGGTAGAAATTTTGAAGAAGAGGCAAGAAATGCTTTTGAAAAATTTGAGATTGCAGTAAAAATTTCAAATGATGAAAAAATGAGAATATGGTGTTTTGAATTTATTTCTATGAGTCGTCTTGAGGAAATATTACAAAATGAAAAGGATAATTATCCTTTTTTGTCTGAACATTATTTTGAATATAGGAAGCAAAAAAACAAAAAAATAGAAGAGACAATTGCGTTGGCAAAAGCGCAGAAGAAAAAAACATACAAAAAAATCACCATAGAGGATATTCAAAATATTGAGGAGTCTTGGGATATTTGTGAGCCGTTGTGGTTTATTATCAATATTTACGAAGGTTATGAAGATTATATAAAATCAGCAGAAATTTTTACATTAGAACAAAGGTATTTATTTGCGATAACTTGGTATTTTTCAGAAGTAAATAATGGAGGACATCATCAATTTTTTTATAATTCCACAGGGATTGTGTGGGAAGATGTATTAAATGGTTTTAAACATTTTGGAATGCCTGAGTTTGCAGCCAATTTTCAAAAAGTGATAGATTATTTTGGTGGTACGATTTCTTTTGATAGAGAAGAAAGATATCAAATGTTAGAAACATTGGAAGAAAAATACGGAGAAGAATTTTTTAAAATTTTAGAAGAAGCCGATGATTTTGTTTTTGAGTATGAAGCCGAAGAAAACGAACTTGATTACATCAAAGCTAACCCTGAAAAATTTGTTTTTGAGGGAGAGTATGAGGGATTTTAGATTTTATTTTTTTAGGGGAAAACTATGAAATATTTATTAAAAAAAGAAGATTTTATTTTAAATGAATCAAAGTATGTTTCAAATTATGAATTTGATGATGAAAATATTAAAGTAACAATTTATAAAGAAGATTTTACACAGGAAGAAATCGATTTTACTAACAAGATAATTAATCTTTATGAAGAGAATTTACCTAAAATTGCTTTAGCTTGTGTAGAATCAGATACTTTTAAGTGTTGTTATCCCGAAGAAAATATTGAAAGTATTATCTCAAAATTAGGCAAGCCTATATTTAGAAGAATGGGAAATACGACATTATTAACATATACGGAGCATACCATTGACTACGACCATATTTTAGATATTGAATTTGAAGGTTTGTATGAAGATTTTGATGTAGGAATTGATGGGTAAATGTTAATTTTAAGAAAACAAGCATTCCAAACAAGGGGAAACGCTCCCCCAACTCGGGGAAAGAGTGTCCTATTTGGGGGGAGTCTCTCCCTTTTTGGGGAAAAGATTTCCGTCTTGAGGAAACGCTCCCCCAACTCGGGGAAAGAATGTCCTACTTGGGGGAAGCCTTGCCCTTTTTGGGGAAACAATCCCCAAGATTATGTATCTTTGGAGTAAAATAATTAATGTTAAACTTTTAAAATAGTTGAATTATGCCAAAATTAAGTTACGCCGAAATCATTTCACAAGCCGAAGTGATGGCATCAGGACTAAAAAGTAAAGCAACAGAGGTAGCCAAACGAGGATTGGAATCGGCGTTCGTCACGGAAATGGAGAAACTTCGCACCGAAGCCATTGCCCTAAACAATGAGCAGGAAAAACTAAAAGCCGAACTCAAAAGCAAAACCGAAGCCCTTAACGCCAAAATGGAAGTCCTCACCGCCAAGCTCAGCGAGAGCAAAAAAGTGGTGAAATTGGCAGTTCCGCAAACGGGGTGGCTGGAGTTTGGCATCACCGACAAACGCTAATGAATGTGAAAATCCATCAATGAAAAACATTGGTGGGTTTTTTATTGGCAGATTTTAATAAAAAATAAAAAGAGGAAACTAAAAATCAAGAATTATAGAGATGATGGATATTTATTGATAAAGTATATTATGAAGAAAAGTAAAAATTTGTAAATTTGCCCTTTATTATTGCAAGGTAAAATCTTGTGTAAAAACTCATTTCTTTGAACAGATAGAATGGAAAATTTAAAAAATCATCAACAAAATTATTTAGAGCAATTTAAAAATCGTCCTTATACCAGAAATCAAAATAAGGAGGAGCAGAGAGATTCACTTACGGAGGAATGCGGGGTTTTCGGTTTGTTTTCGGATAAGGAAGTAGATACTTTTTCGCTCTCGCAGTTTGGGCTTTTTGCCTTGCAACATCGTGGGCAGGAGGCTTGTGGGATAGCCGTTTTATCTGATGGGAAAATCCGTTATTCCAAGGAAGAAGGTCTGGTTTTAGATATGTTTAAAAACATTAAAAATCCAGAGGAATTTATGGGAAATGCCGTGATAGGGCATACGCAATATAGTGCTGCAAAGGAGAATAAAAGCTATAACTTTCAGCCTTTTTTCGCTAAAAATGAATACGACCAAATTTTCCTTTCTATGGCGTATAATGGGGATTTGACCAATGCCGAGGAGTTGAAAGCAGAATTAGAAAAGGAAAATGTGATTTTTAAGACCGATTCTGATGCCGAAGTGCTTTTAAGAATGATTCAGAAGCATTATCATTTAGGTTTGGAAGAAGCCGTGAAAATCACGATGGAAAAGGTAAAAGGGGCTTATTCTGTAGTAGGAATTGCTTGTGATACATTCTTCTCGTTTAGAGATTGTAATGGGGTTCGTCCTCTGGTTTTGGGAGTTTTAGATAAAGATATTTATATTACAGCATCAGAAACTTGTGCTTTGGACGCAGTGGGAGCGGAGTTTGTGAGAGATGTTTTGCCTGGGGAAGCTATTTTTGTAAGAAAAGGCGAAGGTTTGAAGTCTATCCAAATTAAGGAAAATTGCGAGAATAAAATTTGCTCTTTTGAGTATGTTTATTATGCTCGTCCAGACTCTACTATTGAAGGTTTGAGCGTCTATCAAGTTAGGGAGAAATCTGGGGAAAAACTTTGGGAGCAGTCGCCTGTAGAAGCCGATGTAGTGATAGGAGTGCCAGATTCTGGGGTACCTTCGGCTGTGGGATATTCTAAGGCTTCAGGGATACCGTTTAGACCGATTTTAATTAAAAATAGATATGTAGGGCGTTCGTTCATTGTGCCAACGCAAGAAATGAGAGAGCGAATTGTCAATTTAAAGCTAAACCCTATCGTCCCAGAGCTAAAAGGCAAAGATGTAGTGGTAATTGATGATTCTATCGTAAGGGGGACGACTTCCAAAATTTTGGTAAGAATTTTAAAAGCCTCAGGGGTGAAAAAAATCCATTTCCGAAGTGCCTCTCCGCCAGTAGTTTCTCAATGTTCTGGCTATAGTTTGCGTAAAAAAGACCTCATTGCAGCCAATAAATCTGTGGAGGAAATCAGAGAATATTTGGGAGTAGATTCTTTGGATTTTTTAAGCGTAGAAAATATGGCGGAAATATTGAACGGAAGATATTCCTGCTCTTGCGTGACGGGAGAAGACCCATCATTATAAAATAAAAGCCTTTACTTTTGTAAGGGCTTTTTTATGAATTGAGTTCAAAAATTTTGCTCTCTTCGGTGATGTTTTTTACCACATTTTCGGTTCGTTCTTTGTGGGTATCTGTGATGAAAATCTGCCCAAAATGCTCTTGATTGACCAATTCAATGAGTTGAGCAACACGCAAATCATCTAATTTATCAAAAATATCATCAAGCAGGAGAATGGGAGTTTTCCCTGTTAGTTTTTTAATAATGTTCAGTTGAGCGAGTTTTAAGGCGATAAGGAATGTTTTTTGTTGTCCTTGCGAACCTATTTTTTTTATGCTTTGCCCGTTCATTTCAAAGATTAAATCATCTCTGTGCGTGCCTTTTGAGGTGTAGGTTAAGATTCGGTCTTTTTCTAAATTTTCTTGAAGCAATTGCTCAAAATCTTGTTCCAAATCAGATTGATAAGCAATGGAAATTTGCTCTTTATGGTTGGAAATAATATCGTAAAAATGTTGTAAAATAGGTAAAATCTCTTCCGAAAACTCTTTTCTTTTTTCAAAAATTTTCTTTCCAAATTTGCATAAAGGTTCGTTGTAAATTTCCAAACTCTCGCCATCAAAATATCTGTTTTTGTGAAAGGATTTGAGCAGCGCATTTCTTTGTTGAAGCGTTTTTTGATATTGTATCAGGTTGAATAAATATTCTGCATTGGTTTGAGAAATCATCGCATCAAGGAATTTTCTTCTACTTTCCGAGCCGTCTGAGATTAGATTTTGGTCGTAAGGAGAAATCATCACAGAGGGCAAATAACCGATATGTTCGGCGATTTTGGTGTAGTTTTTATCGTTTTTTTTGATGATTTTTCGGCTTTCCTTTTGTTGAATGATTTTCAGAATGTCCTCTTTTTCATCATTGAAAATTTTTCCTTCAATGGTAAAGAAGTCTTGATTTTCATTAATGTTTTGAATATCAGTATTATTTAGAAAACTTTTCCCAACGGATAGATAATGCAATGCGTCCAAGATATTGGTTTTTCCCACGCCGTTATTTCCCACAAAACAATTGATTTGAGGCGAAAAATCAAATTCTTTATGAGAGTGATTTTTAAAATTTTGTATAGATAATGTTTTGACCAGCATACTCTAAAAATAATGCACAAAAATACGCTTTTTTAAAAGAATAAAGCAGATGAAATTCTTACTGAAATTAGAGTTTGTGAAAAATCAAGTTTCCCTTTTAGTAAAACGAAGTTCCATGCTTAAAAAAATTACAAAGTTAAGGTTTTACATTTATAATTTTTAATATTTTTGTGCGATTAAAATTTAGATAAAATGCAAGAAATCACGATACAAGAGACGGAAAATCCGAGAGTGATGAAATTCGTAGCAGAAAAAACCTTGGTGGAAGGTTCCTTGGAATTGGACAGAAGTGCCAATGTTTCACGAATTCCTTTGGCGAAAGAGTTATTTAATTTTCCCTTTATTACGAGGATTTTCATTACGGCGAATTTTGTTGCCGTAGCAAAAGCAGATGTGGTAGAATGGGATTTAATTGCTCCAAATCTGCGAAATATTATTGCCGAAAGTTTGGAGAATTACCCTAATGTTGTTTTGCCTCAAACGGAAAAAACTTTGTTTTTTGCGGAGAGAACGCCCAACCCAGAAGTGGTGAAAATTATTTCTGATAGAGAGTTGATTACAGGATTTTTAGAAATCAAATCAAAGGAGGAAGTACAAGAAAACCCTTTGGCAAAATACCTTTTTGATAGCTTTGATTTTGTAAAAGAAATCTTCATTAATGATAATTTTGTTTCCATTACCAAAACCGAAAATGTGGAGTGGGATACGAAAGTAGAGCAAATCCGAAAAGGAGTAGAAAATTTCTTTGAGCAAAATCCTCATCTTAATTTGAAAGGGATTGAAGAAGAGCATCAAGCACAGATTTTTAATGATAGAGAATTTACGGAAACAGAACAAAAAATCAATGCGATTATTCTGGAATATGTGGCTCCTGCAGTGGAAAATGATGGTGGAAAAATCTCTCTCATCGCCTTTGATGAACAAACCAAAACGGCAAAAATGCTCTTGCAAGGAGCGTGTAGTGGTTGCCCATCTTCTACCATCACTTTGAAAAATGGAATAGAAAATTTACTGAAAAGCCTTCTCCCTAATGTGGTAGAAAGCGTAGAAGCCGTGAATGGATAAAATTAACTTTTATGAAATTGCATTATATTTCCCAAGAACCTCAATGTATTACAGCTGAAACACCTTTATTGGTACTGCTTCACGGATATGGAAGCAACGAGGCGGATTTGTTTAGTTTCGCCCCAGATTTGCCAAAAGATTGGTTGGTGGTGAGTTTTCAAGCTCCGAGAAATACGCCTTACGGAGGCTTTTGTTGGTATGATATTGATTTTACCAATAGTGAAAAATTTATTGATGTTGTTCAGGCACAGGAATCTATTCGTCAGATTATTAGTAATATAGAGGAAATCCGAGCAAAATATGGAATTACGGAGGGGAAAACTCATTTGTGTGGGTTTAGCCAAGGTGGAATTTTAAGCTATGCTTTGGCTTTGGAAAGTCCTCATTTGTTCCAAAAAGTAGCATGTCTGAGTGCTTATCCAGAGCAGAAAATTCTTCAAGATATTAAGGATAAAAAGGCTTTGCAACACCTCCGTTTTTTCGTTTCTCACGGCACGGAGGACAATGTAATCCCAATAGAGTGGGGGAGAAGAGGCAAGGAGTTGCTGTATGATTTGAGCGTATTTTTCTCCTTCCGAGAGTATGTAAGTGGGCACGGTATTAATGCCAAAAATTACCAATATTTGATGGAGTTTTTTCAGCAATAAAAAATAAAAAGAGGCTTAAAAAGCCTCTTTGTCGTATAATTTGTTATAAAGGTCAATGTACCTTTCTTTGATGATTTTTCTTCTCAATTTCATTGTTGGGGTGAGCATTCCGTTTTCTATTGACCAAATTTCTGGCGTTAGTTCAATTTTTTTCACTTGCTCCCAGTTTCCTAATTTCTCGTTGAGCTTGGCAATTTCTTTTTCTATTCTTTTCTTTAATTCAGGGCTTTTTGCTATTTCTGCTGGTGTTTTGCCGATGTCTAAACGATGGATTTCCGCCCATCTTTTTACAAAGGCAAAATCAGGTTGAACAAGAGCACACGGCATTTTTTCGCCATCGCCTACTACCATTATTTGCTCAATAAATCGTGATGCTTTGGCTTTGTTTTCAATCATTTGAGGGGCAATGTATTTACCACCAGAAGTTTTAAACATTTCTTTTTTTCTATCGGTGATGATGAGGAAGCCTTCTTCATCAATATGCCCAATATCTCCCGTTTTGAAATAGCCGTCTTCAGTGAAGGCCTCTTGGGTTTGCTCTTCATTTTTGAAATATCCTTTCGTCACGGAAGGTCCTTTTACCAAAATTTCTCCATCAGTGGCGATTTTTACATCAAGGTTATCCAAAGGTTTCCCTACAGAGCCCAATTTCATATCCTCAAAACTATTTACTGAAATTACAGGCGAAGTTTCCGTAAGTCCGTAGCCTTCTATAATGGGAATTCCTGCCCCTTGAAATTTTTTATTAAGGTTAATAGACAGCGGTGCAGAACCAGAAATTAAAGTGATGATTTCCCCTCCTAAACCAGCTCTCCATTTGGAGAAAACCAATTTGTCGGCTAATTTTTGTTTCCAATTTTGAGGTTTTTGCAATCCGTATTTTTTATTCACGCCCAATGCCCATAGGAAAATCCATTTTTTCAGCATTCCTGAGCTTACTCCCTTGTTGTAGATTTTATCATAAACTTTTTCCAAGAGTCTTGGCACTACAGTGATGTAATGTGGTTTTACTTCTTTCATATTATCACCGATTTTCTCAATGCTTTCAGCGAAATAAGTAGAAAATCCATTTTGAAGATAAAAATAATAAACTATCCTCTCAAAAACATGGCAAATAGGGAGAAAACTCAAACTTCTGATTTCCTCTTGTTCGCCTTTGGGCATAGGGATTCTCGGCTTCACAGCTGAGAGATTGGATAGCATATTTTGGTGAGTGAGCATCACGCCTTTGGGTTTGCCTGTAGTCCCCGAAGTGTAAATCAGAGTAGCGATATCATCGGTTTTGATTTGGTTTTTCCTGTTTTCAACCTCTTGCTGAATTGAAGGATTTTCTTCCAAATCCAAAATTTCCTCCCAGTGAGAAGCTCCTTCAATTTTATCAAAAGTGAAAATTTGAACCAAAGAACTAACCTCCTCTTTTACTTTTACTAATTTCTCGTAGAGGTTTTCATCTGAAACGAAGCAATATTTGATTTCCGCATCTTTGAAGATATAAATATAATCTTCCACGCTTATGGTGGGATAAACAGGCACAGTAATCGCCCCAACTTGGGAAATTCCTAAATCGGCGATGCACCATTCTGTGCGGTTATTCGTTGAAACTAAGGCGATTTTATCTCCTGATGAAATGCCTAATTTAATTAAACCTCGGGACAATTGATTTCCTCTCTCAACGAACTGTTGAGTGGATAGTTTTTCCCATACACCATTGTATTTGGTTGCCAATACACAATCTTTTGGGTGTTTTTCTAATGAATGATAAACAATATCAAATAATCGCAAAACTGCCATCTTCATATATTTTAAAATTTGAGCAAAAATAAGGTTTTTTATATTAATGGTGATTTTTTCAAATTAAAGTGCTATTTTTGTAGGGGTTAAAAAACAAATAATAAAATGAATAATACTTACAAATCCGCAGGGGTGGATAAAGAAGAAGGCTACAAAACCGTAGATAAAATAAAAAAAGCTGTAAGCGAAACCCATAACGAAAATGTCCTTAATGGCATTGGCAGTTTTGGGGCGTTTTATCAGATTGCGGGGTATAAAAATCCTGTTCTCGTGAGTGGAACTGATGGAGTGGGAACGAAACTCAAAATCGCCATTGATACTAAAAAGTTTGACACGATTGGGATTGATTGCTTTGCGATGTGTGCCAATGATATCCTTTGCCACGGAGCGAAACCGCTTTTCTTCTTGGATTATTTAGCGTGTGGAAAGTTAGATTCTGATGTAGCAGCCGAGATTGTTTTGGGGATTACAAAGGCGTGTAAAGACAATGAATGTGCCTTGATTGGTGGCGAAACGGCAGAAATGCCAGGAATGTACAAACCTGGGGATTACGATGTGGCAGGATTTTGCGTAGGTATTGTGGAAAAAAACGAAATTATTGACGGCTCTAAAATCCGAAAAGGGCAAAAAATCATTGCTTTGCCGAGTTCTGGTTTCCATTCTAATGGTTTTTCTTTGGTGAGAAAAATTTTCCCAGATTTTAATGAAGAATTTGAAGGAAAACCACTTTATGAAACTCTTTTAGTGCCAACGAGATTGTATTACCAACCGATTAATCAGCTTTTGAAAGTAGTTGAATTAAAGGGAATTGCCCACATTACAGGCGGTGGATTGATAGAAAATGTGCCGAGAATTATCCCTGATGGACTTTGTGCCGATATAGACATTTCTAAAATCAAAATTCCGAGCATAATGCTGGAATGCGAAAAAAGAGGCAATATAGATAGAATGGAGATGTTCGGAACATTTAATATGGGTGTGGGAATGGTAGTGATTGTAGATGAAGCTGATGCCGAAAAAGTGCTTTCTACCCTTGATGACGCCTACGAAATTGGAGAAATTACAGAAAATTCAGAGAAGATTGTTTTGAGATAAGAAAGAAAGATGAGGTAATTAAATTGCTTCATCTTTTTTAATATTAAGAGAAAGTATGTTTTTGAATTCATAAATCTCAAAAAGAAAACGATATATTTTCATAATATTAGGGAAATAATTTGTGGGATAAAACACATCAAAGAGTTGAATGCTAATAAAGATGGAATAAAAATGAACTCCAATTCGGGGAACATTTCCTACATCTCGGGGATTGTTTCCTACATCTGTAGGGTGAGTTCCTACATCTTGGGGTAAGCCTCCTACATCTCGGGGGAAAGTTCCTACACTTGTAGGGTGAGTTCCTACTGACATTTTAATTAAAAAAAGTTTCATTATGAAAGAAAAAAGAAAAATAGAATTAGGTATTACTACTTTTGGTGAAACTACACCATTGCAAAGCACGGGAAAAGCCATTGCACACCATCAGCGAATTGCCAATATGGTAGAGGAAATAGAATTAGCCGATAAGGTAGGTTTGGATATTTATGCCATAGGCGAACATCACCGCAGTGATTTTGCCGTATCGGTACCTGAAATGATTTTAGCCGCTGGGGCAGTAAATACAAAGAATATTCGTTTATCCAGTGCCGTGTCGGTACTTTCCTCATCAGAGCCGATTCGTTTGTATCAGAATTTTGCAACATTAGATGCTCTGTCCGATGGTCGGGCGGAGATTATGGTAGGTAAGGGGTCATTTGTTGAATCATTCCCATTGTTTGGGTATAGTTTAGATGATTATTATGCACTCTTCCACGAGAAGTTGGATATGCTTTTGGAGATTAGAGAAAAAGAATTTCTGCATTGGGAAGGTAGGCTCACGCATTCGGTTGATGGCAGAGGGGTTTATCCTCGTGCTGTTCAGCCTGAACTACCTATTTGGGTGGCAACAGGAGGTACCCCCGACACGGCACGAAGAACGGGGCAAATGGGGCTACCTATCGCATTTGCTATTATTGGAGGGGAGCCTCGTGCCTTTAAAGGAGTGATTGAATTGTATCGAAAAACAGGCGAACGATTTGGGCATTCACCCGAAAAATTAAAAGTAGCAACTCATTCTTGGGGGTTCATTGCCGATGACCATCAACAGGCGGTTGATTATTACTTTCACCCGACCAAACAACTGGTTGATGCCATTGCAAAAGACCGCATTCATTGGCAACCCCTGACCAAAGAACAATATTTGAACTCGGTGGGCGATTCGGGGGCAATGTTCGTAGGCGACCCCCAAAGCGTTGCACAAAAAATCATTAAAACCATTGAAATATTGGGCATTGACCGCTTTATGTTGCATATGCCTATCGGGTCGGTACCTCATCAGGATTTGCTCCGAAGCATTGAATTGTTCGGAAAAGAGGTCGCCCCCATAGTGAGGAGGTATTTTAACTAATAAAGCAAAACCCTCTTATTCAATAAGAATAGGAGGGTTGATTATTTAGCAGGATTGTCTTACTTAATAAGATGGGTAAAAGAGCACTCCGCTTTATTTTTACTTTTTCTCTTCGGAATATTCGTTGGTAAGACAATAGTAGCCAAAAATCCCCAAACCCCCTCCGATGAAAGGAGTTAAGATGAATAAAATGATAATTCCAAATACCAAATCATCTTGCTTCCCTGAATTTATTTTCTGAATTCCGAATTCTGTAATGAGAAAGTAGGAAACAGCAACTGCCATTGCAAGCCAAACAATTCCCAAAACTCTTTTTAATATATCCATAATATTTAGTTTAAAATTATTGTTCTTTAAAATCTCTTGGTTTTTTATCAATGTAAATCAATCCTATAACGAAGCAAACCGCCACCACGATGATAGGGTACCACAATCCTTGAAGATAGAAATCACTTACACCTTTATCTTTGTAAAAACTTACGATATAGATGGAAATCGTTGGAACGAGACCTCCGAAAATACCATTTCCGATATGATAAGGCAAAGACATTGAAGTATAACGAATTTTCGCTGGGAATAATTCTACCAAAAACGCTGCAATAGGACCATAAACCAACGCCAAGAAGAACATTTGGATAAATACAGAGGCAATCAAAATCCATTCTGCTTCGCTATTTACTTTAATAGATTTATTGATTTTCGCAGGGGTGATTTCAGTGGTTTCAACTGATTTTTTCACTACGATGCTATCTTGTTTTAGGATAGTTCCGTCCGTAAATTCTTGCATTTTGGTAAAGGTGATTAAACTATCTCCCAATGTTTTGGCATCAGCTTTCGCCATTCGGATTTGCTGAGTTTTTTCATGGGTAATTTTCTTGTCTGAGATATTGGTTTGTTGGTACATTTTCTCGTAAATAGGGCGATAACCGAACACCGCCAAGAGCATTCCCGCCAACATAATGTATTTTCTGCCCAATTTATCGGAAAGCCAACCGAAGAAAATAAATAACGGAATACTCAAAGACAAAGCGATAGTCATAATTTTATCCACTTGGAAACCATCAAGGTTCATCGTTTTTTGCATAAAATTCATTGCGTAAAATTGTCCAGTATACCAAATTACCCCTTGCCCCATTGCTGCACCGAATAATGCCAATAATACCCATTTGAAGTTATATTTATTTCCAAAAGATTCCTTGATAGGATTAGAAGATGTTTTCCCCTCTTTCTTCGCTTTCTCAAATACGGGTGATTCTTTCATGTTTTTTCGCTTCAATAAAGAGATAAGTGCGAAAATAATAGAGAACCAGAATGGAACTCGCCAGCCCCAATCATCAAACTGCTCGGCACTCATTGATAATTTAGTGAGCATAATCACAATAAGGGATAAAATTAGCCCTAGGGTAGCCGTGGTTTGTAACCACGAAGTCCAAAAACCTCTGTTTTTCTCTGTGGTATGTTCTGCCACGAAAGTCGCCGAACCGCCGTACTCTCCACCTAATGCTAAACCTTGAAGTAGTCTTAAAATTAAGACCAATAAAGGAGCAAACATTCCGATGGTTTCATAACTTGGGATACAACCGATGAGAAATGTAGAGCCTCCCATTAAGATTAGGGTGACGATAAAAGTGTATTTTCTTCCTACCAAATCTCCTAATCTACCGAAAAATAACGCTCCGAAAGGTCTTACCACAAATCCCGCAGCGAAGGTTGCCAATGTAGAAAGAAAAGATACGGTAGGGTTTTCTGCTGGAAAGAATTTTGTTGATAAAATCACGGCTAAACTTCCAAAAATGTAGAAATCAAAATATTCTATCACCATTCCCAAAGAAGCCCCAGAAATCACCCCCCAGAGACTATTTTTTTTGCTTTGTTGTGTTTCTAAAACTTGCGTTTCTTGATTAAAATTTTCACTCATATAAATTATTATTTCGGGCAAATATAAATTTTTTTTCATAAAATGATTAAAAATTTTTATAAAAATATACTTTTTAGTGAAATTGAGTTTAAATAAATAGTTGTTTTTTATTTAAAGAAATGCAACAAAAACAATTTAGCTTAATTTAAAATCCGTATTTTTGCTGAAAATAAAAAATATTAAGAAATGAAAAAATTAGTTTTAGCAACAACATTGTTTATTGCAGGGGTTTGCAATGCACAGAAGTTGGAATTAGGAGTTAAATTAGGTTATGTGAATTCTACTTTAAGATTTACAGAAAGCGACATCAAAGAATCTTTTAATTCAAAATCAAATGTTTATGTCGCAGGAAGTGTGGAATATGCTATCAACCCTTATATTTCGGTGCAGGGAGAAGTGGCAATGGCCGGTTTAGGCGGTGAAAATCTTACGATTAATAAGCAAAAATCAAGATTGCACCTTACAACAGTTTTCGTTCCGATAGGGATTAAAATTTATCCTATCAAGAATAGGTTGAGCGCTATGGGAGGCGTTAATTTAGCCTTTACTACAAAAGCATTGAGCGAACAAAACGGCAAAAAAGTAGAGTTTAAGAATCTTAATACATCTAATCATTCGTTCTTTGTTGGTGGAGAATACAAAATTACAAAATCTCTTCTTGCAGAGGTGCGTTATAATGTTGGTTTGAGCAATATTGTAAAAGTGCATAACCAGACGATGAAAAACAACTTTTTCCAAATAGGAGTAGGGTATATTTTTGGACGACTTTAAGATAATCAAAATAAAATTAAAATAGTTGATGAAACGCGCATTAATCTCCGTATCAGACAAGAGCGGACTTACAGAATTTGCACAATTTTTAGAGCAAAACCATTACGAACTCATCTCTACAGGGGGGACTTTCAAGCATTTGAAAGAAGCTGGGCTTAATCCTATTCAGATTGATGAGGTTACAGAATTTCCAGAGATGTTAGACGGTAGAGTGAAAACCCTTCACCCCAAAGTTCACGGAGGGCTTTTGGCGGTTCGTAATAACGAGCAACACATGAAAACCGTTCAGGAGCATGGTATTGGACTCATTGATATGGTCATCGTGAATCTTTACCCTTTCTTTGAAAATGCCAATAAAGATATTTCTTTGGATGAAAAAGTAGAATTTATTGATATTGGAGGTCCATCAATGCTTCGTTCCGCAGCAAAAAATTTTAATTCTGTAACGGTGATTACTGATGTTCAGGATTATGAAAAGGTAAAATCTGAAATGGAACAAGGTGGCGATACCACTTTAGAAACGCGTAAAACTCTGGCAGGAAAAGTATTTAACCTCACTTCGGCGTACGATGCAGCCATTTCCAAAATGCTTTTGCAAGAAGAATATCCACAATATTTAAATGCCTCGTACAAAAAGGTAGCCGATTTGAGATATGGTGAAAATCCACACCAGTCGGCAGCTTACTATGTTTCTACTGTGGAAAACGGAGCGATGAAAGATTTCGAGCAGTTGGGAGGTAAGGAATTATCTTTCAATAACCTTCGTGATATGGATTTATGCTGGAAAGTGGTGAATGAGTTCAAAGACGAAATGGCTTGTTGTGCCGTGAAGCATTCCACGCCTTGTGGTGTGGCTATTGGAGAAACCGCTTTGGAGACTTACCAAAAAGCCTTTGAGTGCGACCCTGTGTCTATCTTCGGAGGAATTGTGGCGATGAATTATAAAGTGGATAAAGCTACAGCAGAGGAACTTAACAAAACTTTCCTTGAAATCGTAATGGCTACGGATTTTGATGCCGATGCTTTGGAAGTTTTAGCCCAAAAGAAAAATTTGAGAGTGATTAAAATTAAGAATGCGGTCTCTGATAAACAAGTTTGGGTAAAAATAGATGGCGGAATGCTTGTGCAAAACGCTGATGACCAGTTTTCTACCGATATTAAAGTAGTTACCGAAACCCAACCGACCGAGGAACAAAGAAAAGCCCTTTTGTTCTCCCAAAGAGTGGTAAAATATGTAAAATCCAATGCCATCGTGGTTGCTAACGGTAAGCAGGCCTTGGGCGTAGGCGGCGGACAGGTAAATAGAATTTGGGCAACTCAACAAGCCATAGAAAGAGCGAAAGAAAAATTCGGTGGCGATTTAGTTTTGGCGTCTGATGCGTTTTTCCCATTCCGCGATGTGGTGGATACTTGTGCCAAAGAGGGCATTAAAGCCATTATCCAGCCAGGTGGAAGTGTAAGAGATGAAGAAAGCATTGTTGCTGCAAACGAACACAAAATCCCAATGCTATTTACGGGGATGAGACACTTTTTTCATTAGAAAAGTTTAAATAAGTTTTAGGATAAAATAAAAGCCTTTCAAATTGAGAGGCTTTTTTATTTTAAAAAAAGCTGTAATTTTGTGATAAATTATAAAAAATGAAAACAAAAATTGCCATTTTAATGAATGATTTTTCCACTTGGGGGGGGGTAGAAATAGTTAGTAATCAGTTAATTAGGTCTGATATTCCTTTTTGGAGTATAGTAAGTCTAAAACGGGATAATGAAAAACTCTCGTTGAATTTTCCTTCTCACATAGCTCTTTATACGATAAATGATGATGATAAAATAGTTCATCTTTTAAAAGAGAATAAAACTACTCATGTAATTATCCAAATATTTGACCTGAAAAGGAGTTATATACTTATACAGAAATTTAAAAAAGAGGGTATCAAAACCATTTTCTTTTTTCATAATACGCCGTTTATCTATTGTGAAAATTTTAAACATAATAAATCTTTAAAAGAGAGAGTGTTTGAGCTCATTAGAAATATTATAAAATCAACAACTTATAGATTTACAAAGAGTAGATTTGAAAAAGTAATTTCAGCTTGTGATGTTTTCTTGGCATTGAGCGAAAATATTGTAGAAGAGTTTAAAACTATTGTTCGCAAAGATTTGCATTCCAAGATAGAATATATGTATAACCTTATCCCTTTGGAAATGAGCCGAAAACCTTTCCAAGAAAAGAAAAACTCTATTGTGTTTGCGGGGCGTTTGATGAGTTATAAAGGAGCGAAAATTGCCGTAAAAACTTTGGCTCCATTACTAAAAAAGCATTCCGATTGGGATTTTTATATTTTGGGCGATGGCAAAGAATACGAGGAAATTAAAGAGTTTTTACAAAAAAACGGAATTAAAAACATTCATTTGAAGGGAAAGGTTGATAATGTGTATGAATATTTAGCCGAATCTAAAATATGTTTGTTATATTCCCTATTTGAGGGGCTTCCTACAATTTTGCTCGAAGCAGGATTTTTCAAAAATGTGTTGATTTCATACAACTCCAGAGGTGGTGTTTCGGATATTGTAAAAAATAATGAAAACGGATTTATTGTAAAAAGCGAGAAAGAATTATACAAAAAAATAGAATTTTTAATAAATAATCCGCACAAAATGGAAGAAATGTCGGAGAAAAATCAAGAGATTTTTAAGAAATTCAATCGTGAAAGCCTAATTGAAAAATGGCATAAGATTTTAAGAAGATAATTTGTTATTTTTGCAAAAAATAAATTTTTGTATTACGCTCAAATCATTCTTCCGCTGAATTTGAAGGGGACTTTTACTTATAAAGTTCCACAGGATTTATTGGGCGAAATAGAGTTGGGGAAGAGGGTCTTAATTCCTTTTGGAGGCAAGAAAATTTATACAGGAATTGTTTCGGAAATCCATCAAAACTTTCCTGAGACTTTCACTGCGAAAGAAATTATTAGCGTTTTAGATTCCGTACCGATTGTTCCCAAAGAGCAATTGGAATTTTGGAGTTGGTTATCAGGGTATTATCTTTGTAATTTAGGCGAAATTTATCGTTTTGCTTTTCCTTCTTCTTTAAAATTGGAGAGCGAAACTTACCTAAAACTTAATCCAAATAAAACGGCTAATTTAGAGGATTTAGACGCGAATGAAATCAATCTTTTACAAGCATTAGAGGTAAAGCAATTGCTTAATTTACAGGAAATAGAGGCTTTTATTCCGAAGAAACAAATCATCAAAACGATTAATTCGTTGTTAGATGAGCAATTAATTTTTATTGATGAAAAAATCACGGAAAAATACAAAATAAAAGAAGTTTCCTATCTTAAAATAAATAATAATCTGTTGAATTCTAATGAGTTAGTTGGTGTTTTAACTTCATTAGATAAAGCCCCGAAGCAAAAAGAATTATTTTTATTAATCCTATCTGAGCAGAAAAACACACAAAATCAGCTGGTTAAAAAATCAGAGGTTTTGGGAAAAGGGAATTTTTCATCGGCTCAATTAAAGGCTTTATTGGATAAAAATTTGGTGGAAGAATATCTTTTGGAAACGGATAGGATACAAAAATATGATGGCGATTTAGAAAATATAGAAAGCCTTTCTCCTGTTCAATTAAATGCTAAAAATGAGATAGATAAGTCTTTTTCCGAAGGAAAAAATGTTTTGCTTCACGGGGTGACTTCCTCGGGGAAAACGCATATTTACCTTGAAAAAATAGAGGAGTGCCTAGAGGAAGGAAAAAATGCCTTGTTTTTGCTTCCAGAGATTGCTCTAACCAAGCAGATTATCCAGCGATTAGAGAAAAAATATGGAAAATCTTTGGGTTTTTATCATCAAAAACTAACTGATTTTGAGAAAGTTGAGGTTTGGAGGAAAGTGAAATCTAATGAAATAAAAATTCTTATCGGTACTCGGAATGCCTTGTTTCTTCCGTTTTCAAATTTAGGTTTAATTATCATTGATGAAGAACACGATAGTGCTTATAAATCAAAGGATTCACAATTCTTTTTTAATGCGAAAGATGCTGGTTTGGTTTTGGCAAAATTTTATAATGCAAAGGTGATTTTAGGTTCTGCAACTCCTTCATTAGAAACCTATTACGCAGCTCAAAAAGGGAAAATACATTATGTTTATCTTGGGGAAAGATTTGGAAATGTGGAACTTCCAATTTTTGAGTTGATTGACTTAAAGGAAGAATTGAGCTTGAAGAATGTCAAGGGAAATTTTTCCTTAAAAATGATTGAAAATATTCAGCAACAAGTTGAAAATCAGAAGCAAGTTATTGTTTTACACAATCGACGAGGTTATGCCAATGTGGTGGAATGCAAAAGTTGTGGCTATGTTGCCTATTGTGGAAATTGCGATGTTGTGCTGACTTACCACAAATCTGAAAATGAGATGAAATGCCATTACTGTGGGCAAAAAGCGATGAAACCAGCGACTTGTCCTAAATGCCATTCAGAAAATATGAGTTCGCGTGGGGTAGGAGTGGAGCAAATTCAAGAAGAGATGCAGGGCATATTTCCCGATTATCAGATTGATAGAATGGATATTGATGCAATGAGGAAAAAATTTGCCTACGAAAAACTTTATGAAAAAATAGAAAATGGTGAAACGGATATTGTTGTCGGAACCCAGATGATTTCCAAGGGGTTAGATTTTCAAAATATAGAGTTGGTGGCAATTCCGAAAGCGGATTCTTTATTGCATATTCAAGATTTTAGGGCAGAGGAAAGGGCTTATCAATTGATTACGCAAGTGAGCGGAAGGGCAGGAAGAAGTTCTGGGAAAGGAAAAGTTTTAATTCAAACTTATAATACGGAAAACTCTGTTTTTCAGCTGATTAAAGAAAATGATAAGGAAAAGATTTACCAGTATTTTTTACAAGAGCGAAAGAAATTCCTATATCCGCCATTCACGAAAATTATTTTTATAGAGTTAAAACACAGGCGAGAAGAGAAGGTGCAAAGAGCTTCTGCTTTTTTGGGTTCTGTTTTGCGAAAATATTTGCCTGAACAATGTATTTTCGGACCAGAAAAAGCACCTGTTGGGAAAATTAATAATCTTTATGTTTTTCAAATTTTAATGAAACTTCCTCGTGGTAAAAAATACGAAGAATTTAAGCAAAATATCGTAAAATCTTTGGAGGAATTTGGGGAAATTACGGCATATAGAAGCGTTAATATCAAAACTTTTGTGGATTATTAACAAAATTTAACATTTTTAGTTATTTTTTATTACTCTAACTTTTATTAGGATTGGATAATAATTTATAATTTTACTCACTGTTTCAATAATCCTTAATTTCAATGAAAAAAATCATTCGGTATATTTCTGTAGTGGTGTGTCTTATACCATTAAATTTCGTGGGTCAAGATAGTTTTCAACTTTATTCGGAAGAGGAAGAATTTATTATAAAATCGTCATTTTCTTTAAATAGGGATAAACTAAATGAAAAAATCACGAGAATGTTTACAGACCCTATAATGAGAAATGCCAATTGGGGGTTTGTAGTGTACGACCCTGAAAATGCTCAAATTATTAATTCTTATAATGAAAATGCCGCTCTTATCCCAGCATCTACCACCAAATTATTAACCACAGAAACGGCATTGTCTATTTTAGGGAAAGACTACCGATGGACTACACAATTGGAATATTCTGGGGAAATTGATGAAAATGGAGCGTTAAATGGAAATCTTTATATTATAGGAAGTGGCGATCCATCTCTAGGAACGGGCAGGGCGGGAGCGAATACTTATGGAGGATTAATAGCCGAGTTCATACAATCTGTGAAAAATTTGGGAATTAAAAGAGTAAAAGGTGATATTATCCTAAAAACAGCTGTATTTAAAGAAAACAATAAAAGCTTTGTTTTACCCAATAATATCGTATGGAGATGGGAAAACGGCTATTATTTGCCTATAGGTAGTACAAATGAAATAGACCATAAAAAAGAAAAATCA
>JAUMXI010000085.1 GCA_030529185.1 Flavobacteriaceae bacterium | reverse complement strand
TTTAAACCCGTAGCGAAAGGAGTAGATTTTAGATGAAAATTAGTAACCAAATAATCATTTAAAATCCAAAAATAATATCATAATCTATAAATATATCTTTATAACTGATTTACTTTCATTAATTTTTTAAATATAAAAAACATTGTACTTTTGTGAAAAATATTGATAATGTCAAATATTCTTGATTTTTCTAAAATATATGCACATCCATTGATTTCTGGGAATGACCTTAAAAAGATTACACAGGTTCATTATAGAATTGAAATCAAAAAAGGAGAATACATCTTACGAGAAGGACAAACGGCTCGGGATTATATGATTTTGGAAAGCGGCATTGTTCGGAGTTTTGTCTATGATTATAACGGAAATAAAATTACAACAGATTTCTTTTGCAAAAATGAAATTATAGTGCAAGAACTATCGTTATTCAACCATTTGCCAAGCACTGAAAACATTGTAGCTTTAACAGATTGTGTGGTTTGGAGGATTGATTTTGAGGAGTTTCAGAAATTGTATCATTCTCTTCCGGGCTATGCTGAGTGGGGACGACTCTTTATGACACAAAAGTTATTTCAAATAAAAAAACGCTCACTCGAAATGATTACACTTCCTGCTAAAGAGCGTTATTTACAATTTCTAAAAGATAAACCGCAAGTAATCAAAAATGTAACTTTAAGGCAGATTGCCAGTTATTTAGGGATTACACATACTTCCTTAAGTCGGATTAGAAAGGAAGTTTCACTATAAGTTAAAAATGTTGCCATAAGGCAACATTTTTTTATTTTAAAGACGCTACTTTTGCCACTGTTATCCAATAAATTTGATAAAAAATGAATATATTTATCTTGATTGCCAATATTCTTGTGTTTTTGGCATTTGTTATTCATACATTTATGGGGGATAAAGAGTTAAAAGTTAATGAACCTGATAAACCCGACAAATCTTATCTCATAAAAATAGAAAAATGGACAATGGCACGATGTGGCTGGTATTGGATTTCTTGGGATTTACTAATGGCTTCTGTAGGATTGTTTTTATTGAATTTTACTAATTTCTTTGCTGATAAAACTACTGTTTTACAAATACTTATCTGCTATTTTTTGGGTTATGCTTTTGTTTGGATTTGCACAATTTTCATTTCAAAATCATTTCCTAAAAACTATTTAAAATTAGGGCAATGGATATTGCTTTTATTGATTAGTTTATTTTTATATTTAGGACTTATCATTTAAAATAAATACAATAAACCAAAAATTATCAGAATAAAATGAAAGAACTTTTAACAACTTATTACAAGGGATTTGCACAGAAAGCAAACTGGGAGCAAACTTTAGCCGAAGATTTTGTTTTTATAATGAACGATGGTGAGCCTCTTTTGGGAAAACAGGCTTATATAGAAATGTGTAATAGGTTTTGCGAAAGCTATCAAACAATGCGGGTAGCCCAAACGATAATAGAAGGAGATAATGCGTTTGTATTGGGAAACTACGATTGGATTTTGCCCGACGGAACTATACAAAGTGGTAATGTTGCCGAGATATGGAAAGCCGAAAACGGACTTTTAAAAGAGCTGAAAATCTATTTTCATAAGTAGAAAACAGACTTTAATGATAATCGATATAGTATAAAAATGGCTTACAATGAAGCTTTAGCAAATCGGGTGCGAGAATATCTGGCAGAAATCCCAAATATCAACATTGAAGAAAAGAAAATGTTTGGAGGGTTAGCATTTTTGGTAAACGATAAAATGTGTATCAATATTAGCAATGACCGCTTAATGTGTCGTTTCGACCCCCAATATACTGAAGAGCTTGCCGAAAGACAGGGTTATTTACCTTGCATAATGAAAAATAAAGACCTGAAAGGCTATTGCTATGTGGAGGAAATAGGCTATAAATCAGCAAAATATTTTGCTTTTTGGCTTAATCTCTGCTTGGATTTCAACGAAAAAATCAAGAAAAAGTAAAGTTAATAATCATAAAAAAATGGCACAATCAAAGAACAACATCGTAACCCAGTGTTTTTTATGGAAAAACAAGTAATTTTTCTATGTTAAGTGTATTTTATATGGATAACATAAATTTTCTATAAAGGAAAGCTTTATTACATTTAACATTGTTTTTGTATTTTTTGTATATTTGCAACTACATTTCTAAAAATTAAATCATATGTCAAAAATACCTAAAGCAATAGATATAGAAACTCACACAGAAATAACAGCAATAGAATATAGCAAAAAGCAAAACAGAGAAGGCATTATATGTCCTGATTGCGATATCAAAATATCTTTTGTTAAAGAAGGCTTAATGGACATTTTTTAGGCTAAAAACTCTCGAAACCCTTATTGTTACTA
>JAUMXI010000084.1 GCA_030529185.1 Flavobacteriaceae bacterium | reverse complement strand
CCCTCTTTTATTTCGGTAATCTGAAATTTAGCTCACAAAAAATTTACTAATGCCCAATTTTTATAAAAAACCGTATCAAGAACATTTTAAATTTCAAGAAACAAAGGTTGAAAAAGTTGATGCACCACCCATAAATAATTTTCTAATCACCAACACTACAAACAATAATTTTTCATTTCAAAAGACGTATAACACAACTAATATTACTCACATAGAAGCGGAAAGAGAAGGTCATTATTCTTTTCAAATTTTTGAGAAAAAAGAATCTGTTGAGGATATAATCAATTTGTATGGTATAAAACAAACCAAGGATTCAAAAAAAATTTATCTTCATTTTTCGCAAAACAAAAAGTTTTATGTAAGATAGAATTTATCAATAAAGCCAAAAATGGTTTGGGAGTAGAGTCTATTTTTAACTTTTTTGCAAAATATACATCTGTTTTTGAGGATTACGAGTCGAAAACAAAGGGATTTGAAACGTCTCAAAAAGTAGCTGAACTTTTAAATGAAATTGTGCTCTCAGTCGACAAGAAAGGTAATCCCAAAGAAAATCCTATAACTCCTCAGAATTTTAATGCTTACCATAATAACATTTGGAAAAAAGCATAATTTTTAACCTGAAGCACATCAGTTTTAAATTAACATTTCTATTGTAAAATATTGATTTTAAGAGGTTAATAAATTATTTAAAAATATCTTCTTCAGGTTTTTCTGCCTTATTTATTTCACGATACTTTTGCTCCGAAACTATTAAAATATCGGAAATAATGAACAAAGAGGCGTTGGAAAAAGCAATCCTATTGCTTACTGAAAATCAAAAAAAGTTTAATGAAACCATAATTCAGTTAATTTCACTGGAAATCAAACCTTTCTATAGTAAGGAAGAAGCTGCCCTATTCCTTAACCTTGAGCCGGAATACCTTTATCAGCTGAAACATCAGGGAAAGATAAAGGCATACAAGAAAGAAGGACAGTGAAAACTTTATTTTAGGAGGGAAGACTTGGTGAATTACATCATTTCATCAAACCAAAATCAGGAGAACGAAGATTTTGAAAATGAAATCGTAAATCACTGGAATAAAGAGAGATGAAAGAAACTAAACTTTATCATTCTTCCAGTGCCGGTCAGACCATATATGACCGAGCGATAGCTTACTTGAACAAAAAATACAACATCAGGTACAATAGCATTGCTCTGGAATATGAAATTCAGCTTAGGGAAAATCCCCAAAACTGGGAAATCCTCAATATCAATTCGTTATTGATAGAACTTTCCCAGTCAGGGATAGAAATTACGTTAGCAAAGTTGGAAATTCTTTTGCGAAGTCACTTCATTCCGCAATACAATCCACTTAAGGAATACTTTGAGAACCTCCCCGAATGGGATAATTTTGATACTATCGGGATGTTAGCAAGTTATATCTCCACCGATAATGACCCGCTTTTCCGTTATCATCTGGAAAAGTGGCTTACACGGGCTGTACTTTGCGTATTCAAAAAAGGATATATCAACAAACAATGCATAGTGCTTACATCGGAGCAGAACACAGGTAAATCCTTTTTTTTTACGTTTTCTTACACCACCCGAGCTGTTACCGTATTATACTGAAAATATCTCGGTGGATAAAGATGGTATCATTGCGATTTGCAAAAATCTTATCTGCAATTTGGAAGAACTGGCAGTACTTTCTAAGGCAGACATAAACATCTTGAAATCATTTATTTCTAAGAGTTCGGTGAACGTTCGTCTTCCGTACGGACGAAAAGCAGAGCTTTTGGAACGCATCTGTTCGTTTGCTGGCTCTACCAACCGTACAGACTTTCTAACGGATGAAACGGGAAGTGTTCGCTGGCTCGTTTTTGAAGTGACGAAAATAAACTTTGCGTACACATCTGAAATTGATATAAATAAAGTTTGGTCACAAGCTTATTTCAATGCTTTTAAGAGAAAAAATTACGATCCGGAACTTACAGTCGAGGACATTGAAATTAATGAAAGGCGGAATGAAAAATATTCCGCAATTAGCCTTGAAGAAGAGTTTATCAACAAGTATTTCGAAAAATCCGAGAATATTGAAGATTTTCTCACCGCTTCTGATGTGATGTTGATAGTAAATACAAATTTAAGGGTGAAACTCAATATTATTAAAATCGGAAAAGTTCTTACGCGTCAAAAATATAAACGCATCAAACACCCCCAAAAACAAACTTACGGATATCTCATTTCTAAGAAGATAGAAATTATGTAAATCCTCTTACCTAAGTTACCTGCTTGCCTTGATTAGATTAATATGTTTATTATCAATTGTTTATAAAGGTAGTTTCATTTTAATTTTAGGTAAAAATAGGTAAGAAGGTAGG
>JAUMXI010000083.1 GCA_030529185.1 Flavobacteriaceae bacterium | reverse complement strand
AAAGAAGCAAAATAAAAAACTAAAAAAGCGAAAAGAAATTTCTTTTCGCTTTTTTGCTTTTAACCTATGATATCCATTTCTTTTTGAGGAAAACGTTGCGTTGTTTTTTAGTTTAGTGGATTATTAAGCACGGATAATCATTACAGGAAAATCAAATATCAAGTTTGCTAGTCTATTTTCCCGATTTGATGAGTTGTTTTTCTATGTTGATATGTCATTTTCCATTCTTGTTGACTAATTTTCCTTGCTTGGTGTGTTATTTTCCTGTATTGCTGAATTGTTTTCCTATATTGATGGTTTGTTTTTATAGTTTGCTAAATAATTTTCTAAAATAAATCAAACGAAAAAAATATTGTTATACTTCAAACAATTCAGCAGGGTTGATTTTGAATTGCAGCATTTTGGCAGTCTCTCTACCATTATCACCTCCTTTGCGTTGCATCGTGATTTTCCCAATTTTAAAATTCCCTTGTTTGGTAATTTTTACCTTTTCATTTCCAAAATAATTTAAGCAAAAGTTCATTGGTTTTAAAGTCCAACGGGAATTTTTCTCTACTTTTTGAACTACTAACATCCATTCGGCAGAAAATTGCCCTCTTCCTTTTAAAATATCTGAAACAATGAGTGATTTATTAGCTTCCATCCATTGTAAAATGAGTGTTTGTTCTTCCAAATTAAATTCATTGGCAAACATTCTCCTTTTATCTTTCGGATTATCAATATTCGGAGGTGTTTCTCCTGTATATCTTTTGAAAATAGAAATTACTTTTTCAGGAATATCCCACATTTCTACATACTTATCTACCCAGCGTTTATCAATTTGATTGAATCCTTTCGGATTACTTACCAATTTGACTTGTAGATTTTGGCAATCAATAGCTTCTTTGAGTTTGATGGTAACTTGTACCTGAACATCGGTTTTATGTCCGCTTACCTTTACTGCTTTTACATATTCAATTTCCTCTAAATGATATTGCATAATGGATAACCATTTTTTCGCATCTTCATCATCTTGCCATTGATTGAATTTTCTTATAACATCATCTTCATTGCGAAAGCCATTTTTTGCCGTTTGAGAACCTAATAATTGTTCTTTATTCATTTATTCTATTTTTATTGATGATTCAAAACTTTCATAATCTCTTGGGTAATAGCTTTTAAAACATCTACCGAAACACTATTGCCAAATTGTTTGTACGCCTGTGCCGTTGAAGGATGGATGATAAAATCATCAGGAAATCCTTGTATTCTGGCACATTCTCTGGGGGATAGTTTTCGTACCTTTCCATCAATTAGGTATAAGCCTGTTTTGGCTCCTACACCACCGCCATAAGCCGAAAGAGTAATGGCGTGTCCGTCTGGGTGATAGATTCGCTCTCCTTGTCCTCCTTTATTTACCTTACCAATCTGAATAGGCTTGTTCGGATATTCTTCTTCTCCGAATAGATTTTTAGGAACTTGATATTCCTTATAGATTTCTATATCACTTCGTTCGATTACTTTTCCGTCCTCAGGGTTGTCTTCTAAAAAATGTCTTAAAACTACTTTTTTTCCATTCGGTTTAGGAAATTGAAAATTGTTACTATCAACAGAATTATGAAAAGCTACGAAATAAACACGTTCTCTATTTTGAGGAAGACCGAAATCACTTGTGTTAAGCACCTGATAATACACTTGATAGCCCAAATCTGTTAGTGTTTTAAGGATAACTTTTAGGGTATTGCCTTTGTCGTGTTTGGCTAAATTCTTTACATTTTCTAAAAAAACGACTTTGGGCTGATGATGTTTTACAATCCTTGCAATATCAAAAAAAAGGGTGCCACGTGTATCTTCAAAGCCTTTTTGTTTGCCAGACACCGAAAACGCCTGACAGGGAAAACCTGCACATAAAATGTCGTGAGAAGGAATCTGGGTTTCATCAATTTGGGTAATATCGCCAAAAGGTGTTATTCCATAGTTTTGCTCATAAATTTCAGCCGCGTGTTTATCCCATTCACAGGAAAAAACACATTGAGTATTAGTGATTTTCATCGCTTGATGAAAACCACCGATACCCGCAAAAAGATCGATGAAATTTTTAACCATATTATGATGCAATTCTAACTAATCCACTGATTTTCTCCAAAGTCAGGTTTTCGTTTTTCAAGGAAGGCGTTGCGACCTTCTTTGGCTTCGTCGGTCATATAGGCAAGGCGAGTAGCTTCTCCGGCGAAAACTTGCTGACCTACCATTCCGTCGTCGGTGAGGTTCATCGCGAATTTCAGCATACGAATAGAGGTCGGCGACTTTGCCAAAATCTCCTGCGCCCACTGATAGGCAGTGGTTTCAAGTTCAGCGTGAGGCACTACTTCGTTGACCATTCCCATCTCGAAAGCCTCCTGAGCCGAGTAGTTTCTGCCTAAAAAGA
>JAUMXI010000082.1 GCA_030529185.1 Flavobacteriaceae bacterium | reverse complement strand
ATAAATAATAATCATCGTTTAAATATCCGATATAATATTACAAAAAGCAAAGAACCTTTATATCCAAGCACTTCCTCATCACAAATTTTCCCTTCACCTTATGATAGAAGCTATAATAGAAGAGGAATGTATGCAATGTGGTATAAAAATACAGGCTATTTTCAAGAACAAAATTTTTCATCTGTTGCTGCCGAACTAAATTCTTCATTTGGAAAATTAAACAATTTATTTAGATTTACTTATACAAATCAAGACGAACCTCGTTCTACTTCTGGTAAAGCATTTCCTTTTGTAGACATTCTAAAAGATAAAATTCCATTTGTAAGTTTTGGAACTGAACTATTTTCATACGGAAATTTACGAAAAGTTAATTCTTTTACTATTAATGACGATGTAATCTATAATTTTGGAAAACATACTATAACAACTGGTTTACAATATGAATACAACTATACTAAAAATGGATTTCAACGCTTTGGAACGGGATATTATGCTTATAATTCGTGGGAAGATTTTATATCTGATAAACCTGCAAAATCATTTGCAATTACACATCCAAACGATCTTTCTATTTCACAAGCATTTCCTTCTTTTAAATTTAATCAATTCACCTTATACGCACAAGATGAGATAAATATATCTAAACAACTAAAAATATTAGCTGGAATACGAGCTGATCTACCTATTTATCCAAAAATAGATACGTATAATCCTAAAGTTGCTGAATTAGATTTTAATGGTAAAAAATTTGATACGGGAGAATTACCTTCAGCTAAAATTCTACTTTCTCCTCGTTTAGGATTTAATTATGACATAAAAGGTGATCGTTCTATTGTTTTAAGAGGAGGTACAGGTCTTTTTACAGGAACTATTCCTTTTGTTTGGATTGTAGCTCAAGCAAGTGATGCAGGTGTTTTACAAACGACTTATACTAATAAAACCATACCTTCATTTAAACCATCAGTATCTGAAATATTAAAAGAAATATATCCAGACGGCCTAAAGGCAGAACCTTCTATTAACTCTGCTATTGTTAAAATTGATGATAATCTAAAATTACCACAAAATTGGAAAAGCAGTCTTGCCATTGACATTAAATTACCGTGGAATATGAATGCATCATTAGAAGGAATTTATAGTAAAGATATAAATTCGGTAGGAGTAACTAATGTTGGATTAAAACCTGATGCTTTCCGAATAAATGGATATCCTGATCAACGTCCTATCTCCAAAAAGCAATATTATCAATCCAAATTAAAAAATGTATATTTACTCAATAATGCAGGAGAAAATAAATATTGGTCGGTTACAGCAAAATTACAGAAATCATTTGAAAACGGTTTTGATGCTTCAATAGCATATACACGTAGTTATGGAAAAAGTTCAGGTGATGGAATCGGTGATCAAGTAGGTTCTGCTTGGTTCAATGATCCTCGCACTTATGGTTCAAATTCTCATGATATAGGCTATATGAATTATATTTTACCCAATCGTCTAATAGCATCTATTTCATATAGAAAAGAATATGCTAAATATTTTGCTACAACCATATCTTTATTTTATGAAGGAGGAGAACAAGGTCGCTTTTCTTACACATATGCTGCTACTAATTTAAATAAATATCCTAATAACTTAAACAATGACGGAGGAGGTAATGCTATGCTTTATATTCCTAAAGATAAATCTGAAATAACGTTTGTTGATATGTTAGATACAGACAAAAAAAGTCCCAATTATGGTAAAGTTATTTACACTGCTTCGCAACAAGAAATTGATTTTTGGAATTACATTGAACAAGATAATTATTTAAGAAATAACAAAGGAAAATACGCAATGCGTAATGGTGTACTTATGCCTTGGATAAATACTTTCGATGTAAAAATTTTACAGGACTTCTTTATAAATGCTGGTGGAAAACGAAATACAATACAAATAGGTTTAGATATCATAAATGTAGGAAATCTTCTAAATAGCAAATGGGGAACACATAATAGCGTAAATAAAAATAATATTTTAGAAGTAGCAAACATGAAAAAAGTTGTGGAAGGAAATGGATCAGTAAAACCAACTTTCAACTTTCTTAAAAACGGAAAAGAAGTACTTAAAGAAACTTATAGACCTAATATAGGATATGCTTCGACATATTATATGCAACTAAGTTTACGTTATATATTCAATTAATTATCTAAATAATTTATCAATATTTAAGTTCCCCGGAAACTTCTTATTTTCGGGGAATTTTTTTATCTTTTACTTTAGAAGAAGGAAGCTGAAAACTCAGGAAAAAGTTGTTTATAAAAACTGAAAAAGGAATTTGATTAATTGGTTCGATTTTTAAATAGGCATCAAATTTTATCTCCCGAAAAAATTATACGAATTCTTTTATGTACTTTTCAAACGACAAAATCCACAAAAAAAATGATTTTTAC
>JAUMXI010000081.1 GCA_030529185.1 Flavobacteriaceae bacterium | reverse complement strand
CACCATCAAAACCGATTTCAGAATTCGTCTATCGGACAAATTATATAAGATTGTGGCTACCGAATTTGCGAAGTGAGAAATGAATCTATATTATTGGCAAATATGATGATGATTTAAGATTATAAGCGGAGTTGAAAGGGTAAAAATTAAATTTATAAAAATGGAAACAACGGAAAGATTATATTTAAAAAATTTCGGACCAATAAAAGAATTGGATATTGAAATAAAACCACTAATGGTTTTTATAGGAGAATCAGGTAGTGGGAAAAGTGCCATTTTAAAATTAATGTCGCTTCTTCGTTGGATACATAAACAGAATAATTTGAGAACCTATTTTGTGAAATCTAAAATAGCAAAAAAAGCAGACTATTCTAGACTCGTTTCAGACTCTCTATTAAGAGTAAGTGGATTAAAAGAGTTTATGAATTCCAATACTGAAATAAGATTTCAAATTGGAGAAACAATTTATGAAAATAAAGGTAAAATTCCAACAGATGCCAAAATAAAAGGTGAATTAACTCTTGATAAAGTAGCATTTATTAGTGAAAATAGAGGAGTGTTACCAGATATTTATGCTAATAAAATTCCTCGAGGATTGAAATTATCTTATTACTTAGAGGATACTTACAATAACTTTTTATTCGCTTTTGACAAATTAGATAGGAAGGATTTTTTTATAGAGAGTACACAACTTACCCTTTTCGAAAAAAAAGGAGGAATGCCGATGCTTTATGTTAAAGGAGATAGCATAAATAACGGAAAATTTGAACTTAAGTTAGAAAACGCATCAAGCGGAACAAAAACATCTGTTTATACCGAAATAATCACCAGTTATTTAACTCAAAGATATGAATTCAAGCAAGTTTTAGAAGGTGGATTTAATGATTTTTTAATAAATAAAATACAAGAATCAAGAGAATTAGGAAAAACCGACTTGAATTTAGCTAAATTTTCAGGAAAGAAAAACCTCTCCATCTTCATAGAAGAACCTGAACTTTCTTTGTTTCCCGCTGCACAAAGAAGATTGATAAATCGCTTGGTAAAAGACTGTTTTGTAGAAAACAAACAAGAAAATTGTACTACCCGATTGGCTTTTGCAACGCATAGTCCGTATATAGTAAATCATTTGAATTTATTGATGGAAGCATTTGATAGAGAGAATACTGTTTTTACCGATGGAGCTGCTATTTCTTATGATGATTTAGGCGTTTGGTTGATACAAGAAGGAAAATTAAGAGATTTGAAGGCTCGTAATAAACATTTTATTGATGTTATGCCACTTTCTGATGATATAAATGACATTTATGAGAAATATAAAATTTTGAAAGATGGATAATCTATTTAAGGAAAAATTACGTGATTCTTTGAATTTAAATAGAGATGTTACGGTTAATAGTACAAAGACAACTAACAAGGAGTTTGGTTTAAAAGATAAAGGCGGAAATAGTATTGTTCTTTCAAAAAATACAGGCGATGCTTCTTTTCATAATTCATTGGGAAAAGAATTATACATTTTAGATTTTGAAAATCTGAGAAATCAATTAGACTGCTCTATTTTAAAAAATATTACAAAACGCTGTGATTACTTTATAGCAGAGAAAGAGGAGAAATCTATTTGTTTATTTAATGAAATTACAACAAGTAAAGATATTTATGGACTGACAACATTCATTAAAGACAAAAAAGGGAATGTTCAATATCAAGGAGGTAAAATTGAAAAAGGGCAGAAACAACTATTGCATTCACTACAATGTGTAGAAAAATGTACTGATTTATGGACAGAAATACAATCCTTCTGTAAGAGAATTTGTTTATTTTCTTATAAGCTATCTGATACCAGTATTTCAGAACAAAACCCTTTTAATTTAGCATTAAGTTTTGAAAATGATGAAAATGGAGTTGTATATCCAAATAAAGAAATAGAAAAATTAGGATTTGAATATAGAAGAATAGGTTATATACCTTTTAAAATTTCATAAAAAGAGTAGTAAAAAACTTTCGAAGGAATAGAATAAAGAAAGGTATTCTAAAAATGTATTCCGAATAGAAGAAATAACCATATACATCACTAAAATACACTCGGAAGTAGTAAAACAAGTAAAAACATCACTAAAAAACCTTCCGAATTATTAAAATAACAACGGGAGACACTAAAACATAAAAAGAATTTAAAGAATAGGAAAATAATCATCAGAAAAGTATAATATAGAAAAAACAAATAACTCTGTCAGGCTGAGCGAAGTCGAAGCCTCGTAATTATAGAGCTTCGACTTCGCTCAGCTTGACAAAGAAAAAAACAGCTTGACAAAGAAACGACAACTTGACACGAAAAAACATCATCATACTTTTATAACATGATTTAAAGATAAATAAACAATGGTAATAGTAACCTTACAACGCGACAAGTGCATAGGGTGTAATTATTGCGT
>JAUMXI010000080.1 GCA_030529185.1 Flavobacteriaceae bacterium | reverse complement strand
GGCATAAATCTTAAGGACGGAAAAGAAGGAACTACGTATAGTTTGGAGTAAAAAAATCAGGAGTATTACAAAAAGCATAATGATGATTCTGATAGTCAGGCTGAGCGAAGTCGAAGCTCTGTAATAATGAGGCTTCGACTTCGCTCAGCCTAACAGAAAACATCATTTCTTTCTTCACTTTCAAAAGGACGTATCAATAAAACAAAAGATTCAGCCTGACAGAAAATATTATTTTTTTCTTCACTTTCAAAAGGACGTATCAGTAAAACAAAAGATTAGAACAACGAAAAAGAATCAAATCTAAGAAACACTGAAAAAGAAAATACTAAAAGAATTAGAGTTCAGCTACCAACGAATGATTACCCAAAAGCATAAAAACAATCGGAAAATAGTAGTAATGCGAGATAGCAAAATTGTTATCATTAATCCTTAGTATTAACAACCTAAACGACAATCAACAAACAAACAAAACACATTATTCATTAAAGCAACACACCCGTAAATCACAACAGAAAACAAAGGAATATAAATCCACTTTATTCTTTTGCTTTTTTTGAAAATAAATAACTGATTACTTGTTTTATACGGATAATTATTTTACCTTTGAAGCATCATTAAATTAATTTCGTTTAATGATATGAAAAATTTCGACGTCGCAATTTACAAAATGACACGTCGGATTTCAGAAAATCTGACGTCGCAATTTTAAAACTTGCACGTACAAATTTTAAAAAACATATTTTATAAACCTTTAAATAATTTGTGTGTTATGTCGGTAAAATTTAAAGCAATTCAGAAACAAAACCCACAGAAACGCAGCGAACCTGCAAAGTGGTATCCACACGCAATAGGTGATGGAGAAACAACCCTGCAAGACTTAGCCAATTATGCTTCGTCTGTTTCCACAGTATCTAAAGGAGATATTTTGGCAGTGCTTGAAACAATCTTAACAAAAGTAAGTGCAGACCTCTCTGAAGGACGCATTGTACGCGTGGGAGAGTACTTTACCTTACAAATGGGACTAACGGGGCTTCCTTCTGAAAAAGAAGAGGAAGTGAATGCAAGCAAAGTGAAGAGTTGTCATATTCTCTTTCGTCCCGGAAAAATGTTAAGCGATATGATTAAGCTTGCAACCTTTAAGAAATTATAAACTGAACCTTTTAAAATCCGCATATATACCCTGCGGATTTATTTTTTGCATATATAATATAGGTGTATTTATCAGGAACAATTAATTATGTTATCATTTTTAATTTTCCGAAATATACCTTTATTTTGTATTTTCTTTCAGTAACAAATTTTTTGATAGAACGTTGAAGCAAACAAAATTCAACTTTTTATTTTTATAACTCACAATGATAATCTTTAATAAACAATAAATACTATACAATGAATCTTTCGTTATTTGGAAAAGTTATATCAAGCGGATTTAAATATTTTGCTTATTTCTTTTTATTTTTTCTCATTAATCGTTTTGTATTTTTATACGTATATGGCAATTATGAACAGCTTTCATCTCATAAAACAGATTTGGTTCAAGCCTTTTTAATGGGCGGACGATTTGATATATCCGTAATTTGCTACGGATTCCTTCCTTTAGCTCTTTTTTGGTTAATATCCTTATTTATCAAAAAATCTTTCAGTCAAAAATTTGAAAAAATATATTTGAATTTCTGCAAATACTACCTTTTGTTTGCTTTATTCGTATTTACAAGTTTGCAAATTATTGATTTCTTTTTTTATCAATTCTTCCAATCACATATTAATATTCTCTTTTTCGGAATTTTTAATGATGATACGTCTGCTGTGCTTCACTCGGTTTGGACAGACTATCCCATACTTATGATATTATTAATTTTTACGGTAGTTTTTATAAGTTTCTTAGTTTTTCATAAATTCATTTACAGGAGCTTTCAGCAGAATACAAATCGAATTTCAAAAAATGCAAGTGTTTGTTTATTATTAATATTTCCTTCATTTATTATAGGTATGCGTGGAAGTTTGGGAGTTTTCACGCTTCAACGCGACCATACCAACGTAAGTTCAAATACTTTTATCAATTCACTTTGCTATAATGCAGCGTATGCTTTACGGTTTGCCTACGTTGAGCTTGAAGAAAATCACATTAATCCTGATATTGAAAAAACCTTACAAAATAGCGGATTTAGCAGTTTCAATCAAGTAAAAGAAGCATATCAACAACCTGATAGTAACCTATTTAATTCGGAAATATACTCGAGAACTCAAAAAAATGACTTCTTGAAAAAGAATCCTCCAAACGTCATTTTCTTTCTGATGGAAAGTATGAGCAATCATTATTTTGAGTTACATTCCGAAAAATTGAACTTATTAGGTGATTTAGCCCCTTTGTTATCTGATTTATATTACTTTAAGAATTGTTTGTCTTCTCACAACGGAACGATTGGTTC
>JAUMXI010000079.1 GCA_030529185.1 Flavobacteriaceae bacterium | reverse complement strand
GTGATTAGGAATTAGAATCCGTTTGAAAACATCAACATAAACACTAACAATCAGTAAGATACTCGCTCCTGAAATGGTAAAAAACTCAGTGATTTTAGCATAAGTTCTCGGTGCGTTTTGGTTTGATGCCTCACGGAAAAAGAAAGGCTCAACACCCAATTTATATGCCGTGATAAAAAGCGTCATAAAAACCCCCATTTTGTAACAAGCCGCATAAATACCAACCATTTCATCGGCGGAAGCCGCATCAGAAAACATTCGTATGAAAATTCTGTCAAAAGCTTCATTGATAGAAAACGCAATTCCTGCAATGAATATCGGGAAGGCATATCGGAACATTCGCCGCCAAAGAGAAAAATCAAACTGAAACCCAATGCGTAATATCAGCGGTAAAAAACCAATGAGCGTTACCAAACTCGCTACTAAATTGGCAATAAAAACATAATGAATTTTATTCGGAGCTTCTGCCCATTGCCAAAAATCATTTTCTTTTAACAAATAAGGAAGTGCCAAAAAGAAAAATAAATTTAGCCCCAAGTTCACTGAAATGTTTAGCAACTTGAGTAAAGCATACACCAATGATTTCCCACGATTACGCAACCACGCAAAAGGAATTACGCAAAGCGTATCAAGTCCTAAAATGAAAATCGCATATGAAACAAACTCGGTAGGGTAGTTGATGGCGTTTGAAATGGGCAATTTCAGTAGCCAAACGATGCCTAAAACACCTAATGTCGTGGCAAAAAGAGAAGTTAATGCCGTGGATTCTACCCGTTTAAAGTCCGATTCTTTATTGGCAAAACGGAAAAAAGCCGTTTCCATTCCGTAGGCTAAAAATACATTCCCTAAAATCAAATAAGCAAAAATTCCTTGATAAATTCCGTACTCACTTTTTAAGAAATTATCAATGTGCAAAGGGGTCAGAACGAGGTTTAACACTCGTGGTAGAATGGTAATGAGTCCGTAAAAGATGGTATTTTTAAATAAATTACCGAATTTCATATAAAATCAGATTCTTTTAAGAAGTTTTAGATGGAAATTGCCTTTTTTGATATGGGACAGACTTCGTCCGAGTTGGGACACGCTTCGTCCTAAATAGTTTCCCTCAAAAGACAGCTTTTGAGGGATTCGTTTTTGCTTTTACAGAAGATTTTATTTCTTTCGTAGAATAGGATTTAGCTCGTCATCATTGTACATTTTCATTTGTTTATATACTTTCATATATTTATTTCCTTGTTCAATGTCGTACAAAAGTTGATCCAGAGCTTGGCACAAATCTTCTTTTTGTTGCAGGAGAATATCCAGTTTATTTTGGCAATTTTGTTTGTGTTGTTCGGTGGCATCGTTTCGTAAAACCTCTTGGTTCATATGGTAAATTTTGAGTGCCAAAATGGATAGCCTATCCACCGCCCAAGCGGGGCTTTCGGTGTTGATGGTGGCGTTTTCTTTAACCGAAACATTTTGGTATTTGTGTAAAAAATAGCTGTCGATATACTCAACCATATCGGTTCGTTCTTGGTTGGAGGCATCAATTTTGCGTTTTAAATCGAGAGCTTTAAGGGGGTCAATTTCGGGGTCGCGAATGATGTCTTCATAATGCCATTGAACGGTGTCAATCCAATTTTTTCGGTACAGCAAATGTTCAATGCTGTTTGACGGATACGGATTTTCAAAAGGTTGATAAACATCATCTAAAATATGATATTTGATGATGCTTTCTTCAAAAACAATAAAGGCGTTTTTACTAAACATAAGCTTATTTTTTTGGCAAATGTACAGAATTTTATATAAATACCTGTCATTATTAGTAAAAAAAGAAGAGCGAACTGATAAAGTCCGCCCTTAAAAAATCAATAAATTTAAGTTTTATTAAAATTCTCTTTCTTCAATAGTTTTGAAATGATCTTTCCAACCTGTAGCATTTTCGTAATTAGCTTTAGCACCCTTTGGTACAACAAGAGTTGTGGTTTTGTTTGAAAACGTCCAAGCGTGTTGTCTTGGGTTAGTAAAGGTTGGAGGCGTTGTTGCTTTGATAATGAATGTTTCTAATTTTTCTGTTCTCGCAAAGGCGTGAACTCCAATTTCGGTAACATTTGCCCCTAAAGTTACGCTGGTAAGGTTTTCAAACGCCATAAATGTCATTGTTGGGATCGCTGTTAAACCTTCAGCAACAATGGTTTTAATTTTTGCCTTTTCTATATCTCTCATACTATTGAAAGGAGAGTTGTTAATAAGTTGAGTAATTGTACTCGGAATTACAATATTTTCAGAGATGGCTTCTTTTTTCCAGCTTGTTAATTTTCCTTCTGAGTTTAATTCATAAGGAGCTGAAATGTTAACGGTGAGTGTTTGTGCTCGTTGGGTTAGTGTGTCGGTAATAGTTAGGGTTGTTGTTCCTGTGTTAACTCCAGTAAATCGGACAACTTTTTTCTTTTGTTGGTTAACTTCTGTAACTTCTGTAAC
>JAUMXI010000078.1 GCA_030529185.1 Flavobacteriaceae bacterium | reverse complement strand
CATTAGGAGTTGAATTCCTTAATATGCGAATGCGTAAAAAATCAAATTAAAAGTAATTTTATTAATAAATGATAAAAAGGTTCAGGTGTTTAAATTTCTGAACCTTTTTAATTATTCTTTAAATATTTATCTTTTTGCTAATTTGTTATGTTGGATGTGTTTTTCCAACTCTTTTAGAAAAAACGAATGAAATTCAGAAGGTTGTATATTAAAAGTTTCTTCAATCTTGCACAGAAATTCTTCCCTATCGTTACCTGAATCAAGTAGTTCGAAAAGTTTTTCTTTGCCGTGATATTCTAAAATGGTGTGGCATAATAAAGCCGAGAAAGCGTAATACGAATCAGCTTTTGTATTGATGACAGTAAATCCTCCTTTATTAAGCATCGTGTAGATATCAACATTTTCTTTTTCTAAAAATGAATAAAAGATTTGCATCAGTTCAGAAAAGTTTAGCCCTCGTGTACCTCCGAAATAGGTAGCAATACCCTCATCTATTAGATGGTTTTTGTTTTCGACTTTTTCAGCCGTATATAAATGTACCATTTCGTGTGGATAGTAGGCTGTGCCATTTCCTGAGAAAATTTCTTTTTGCTCTGTGGAAACTAAGCCTCCATAAGCTTCACCTATTCTCATATCCGTGTCAAAATCAAAACCTCTCAAAATTTTTTGCTCCAAATAATTATCAAAAATAAAACACGAAAAATCAATTTCGGGTATCTCAAAAAAATCAGCCATTTCCTTGTTAAATTTCAAGGCTTTTTTTACATCTTCTTTACGGAAAAGTTTAGGATTTTTGTAATAAAATGTTAGATTTCTGATTTTTCTTTTTGTAAATGTATTTATTTGATTTTCAAATATATTTTCGAACTGATAATCTTTATTTACTAAAAAGTTATACGTTGTCAGTATTTTGTCATCATCTGGAGTATTTCCCATCCAAGCCACTCGGATTTGATATTTTTCATCAATATATAGCATTGACAAAATGGTGGGTGTGTAACTTCCTATCTTTGCCTTTTCTTCTATAAAATATAAATCTCCTCCTCTAACGTCTATTTCCTCTCCATTGTATTTCCAAAAGGTTGTTTTATCTTGATAAGAAAGATTCTTAGAAAAATAAGCATCTATGAGTGATAAAATAATTTCTTGTTCCTCGCGTTTATCCTCATAAAAAAGATAGGGACTATTGAGTTGTATATTCTCAAAGGAATATTGCTTTTGTGCAAAACAAAAGACAGGGAAAAGGATTAATAAAAAGATTTTCAAATATTTTAACATCGTTACAGAGTTTTTTTATGGTTTGCTTTTTACATATTTTTCCAATTCTTTCAAAAATAAATTATGAAATTCAGAAGGTTGTATATTAAAAGTTTCTTCAATCTTGCAAAGAAATTCTTCCCTATCATTACCTGAGCCAAGTAGTTCGAAAAGTTTTTCTTTGCTATGATGTTCCAAAATGGTATGACATAACAAAGCAGCAAAAGCATAATGGAAGTCTATATCCGTTTTAACAAATAGATTGTCATTTGCTTCAATAATTTGATAAATATCAATATCTGTTTGTTGCAAAAATGAATATAGTTCTCGCATAATTTGAGGGAAATAGAGTCCCCCTGAACCACCAAAATAGACAGCTATCCCTTCATCAAGATATGAATTTTTGTGTTTTGCCTTTTGGCGAGTGTACAAGTGTACTATTTCGTGTGGATAATAAGCCGTGCCATTGCCCGAGAAAATAACTTTTAAATAAGGAAAGGCCATACCGCCTTTTTCACTTCCTACCCTCATATCTGTATCAAAATCAAAACCTCTCAAGTGTTTTTGCTCGAAATAATTATCAAAAATAAAACACGAAAAATCAATTTCGGGTAGATCAAAAAACTCCGCCATTTGCTTGTTAAATTTCAAAGCTTTTTTCACATCTTCTTTACGGAAAAGTTTCGAGTTTTTGTAATAAAATGTCAGATTTTTAATTTTTCTTTTTGTAAATGTATCAAAATGATTATCAAACATATTTTCGAACTGATAATCTTTATTTACCAAAAAATTGTAAGTAGCCAATATTTTGTCATCTTCAGGAGTATTTCCCAACCAAGCTATTCGAATTTGATATTTTTCATCAATATAAAGCATTGACAAAATTGTAGGTGTGTAATTTCCGTTATCAGCCTCATTCTCTATCCAATATAAGTCATCATTTTTTAATGCAAACAAATTCTCAGGTTTTTTCCAAAAGGTTATTTTGTCTTGATGGGAAAGATTTTTGGAAAAATAGGCATCTATGAGTGATAAAATAATTTCTTGTTCCTCACGTTTATCCTCATAAAAAAGATAAGAAGAATTAAGTTTGATATTCTCATAATTGTATTGTTTTTGTGCAAAACAAAGAAATGGTAACAGAAAAATAAAAATATTCTTTCTCATACATTATGTTTTATACTGTCAGCAAATATAAAACTTGTTTAAACTTTTAAAAAAGTAAAAGTTCCAAGAAATTTTAGTATTTT
>JAUMXI010000077.1 GCA_030529185.1 Flavobacteriaceae bacterium | reverse complement strand
AGCATAGAAATAAATAAAATAATAAAAAAGATTTAATCTCATCAAATTAAATCTTTTTTATTTTACTATTTTAAAATTGTATCATAATTTATATTGATGAAAACAAAAATTAAAAATTATGAAACTCCAGAAGTAGAGTAGTGGCAAAAGCTGAAGAACATTTTAACGCAATTTTTTGCGTACGAATTAGTCTGAGTTAGTACGAAAAAGTCTGAAAAAGTATCAAAACTTAATTCTTTGTTAATATTTATATTGCGGGACAAATATAAGGATAATTTTAACAAATGAAAGCAAAGAAAAAGAAAAAACAGTTGTGTTGTTTTGTGAGAATAAAAAAAAGCAGTGTTAAAATACTGCTTTATAAGTAAATACGCTCTAAAAAAGAACGATTATAATTATTGTACACATTCACATAATGAAAGACAAAACCCCGCTTTAATGCCCAGTCTATAGCATTCGAAACGTTGGGAACATCAGGCAAATGAAGCACTTTTTGACGTATTTCAGCATTTACAAACGTGCAGGAGTAAGGGGAAACAACGTCTAAATTTTTAATAGTTTCCAACTTCCTGCGTGTCTTTCTGTGGTAAATTACAGCAGTATCCCAAATGATACCTTTTGAATTAACCCACCTGATGGAATTATCCGTATTATGGACATACTTCAGGAATAGCCTCAAAGCCCCCTGATGATAGAAATAAATTGAAAAATCATTATTCTTTCCTTTCATAGCACAAAAATAAAAAAAAGAAAAAACAGTTGTGTTGTTTTGTGATTAAATGAAAAAGAACCGCGTATTTCAGCGGTTCAGAAGATGCATTGTTTTACATCTGATAAATGGATACATTAATGAAAATACTAAGTACGACAATAACAGACAAATAAACAAAGCAGGCAATAAAAAAAAAATTAACAAAAAACCAATAAAAAATTTAAACTTCTTTAAATAGTACAACAATTTTAAAAGCATAGTAGTAGTTTTTATTTTACAATGGTAATTGAGGATTTAACCGTTTCAACTCCTCCAACTCCTTTACAGTCAATTCGTGCACAAGCCACATATTCAAATCAAATAGCGAACCAAACCAAGAAGGAGCCCCCTCACCAAGAAGAGTATTATAATAACGCAACCCAAAAGCATTGTATATCATATTATAATCCGCCTTTGAAATGCCCCGAAGCGTGTTATATATAACCTCCTCATCTGTACCACTTAAAACGTTCATTGCTTGGAACAACTGTTCCGCTTTTGTGGTTGCTTCTGCTTCCGAGATACCAGCCCCCGAAACTTCTTTCTGTTTTACTTCATAATCCTTTGCACCTTGCGGAAGAATCGGTTCAGTCCTTGAGGGAAATAATTTTCTCAGCCAAGAACGAACAAACCACAATAAAACCAAGAAGAAAACAAACATCGGATTTTTCTGAATGAAATCCGAAATAGACGCAAGTATATTATTTACATTTTTCATTTTAATCATTTTTATCTTTAATAATTTGAACCAAAAGGGCTAACAAATAAAGCCCAGCCAATAACCTAACTATAAACCACATTATCGCTCGTCTTTTACTGTTTTATCCCAATATGCCTCACGTCCTCGAATATCATAATGTACGAAAGTAGGATACAAACCAACTCCGCCCCTTAATATTTTGCCCTCCTGCATTAATCGTAATATGAGTGCATAGACTTCATTAGAGGTCATACCTTTAATCTTAATATCAGCTGCACGCCCGAATAAATGCTGTGAATGAACCACACCGCCAACCTTTTTATTATATGCTTCAGTGCGATAACCTGAAGTAATAATAACAGGTTTATTTCCTGCTTCTGCTCTAATAACTTCAAGATTTCGAGCCAATAAAGCAATATTTTGCTTTAAATGTTCAGGAACAGGAGTTCCACACTTACAATCAAACTCAGACCATTTGAAATTCGGAGTAACTTTGCCACTTACAAGCGAACGAAACGCTTTTTTTAATGTACGAAAACTCATAACAACAAAAATTAAAATTGCAATTAAAAAATAATTTATAGATTTCATATAGATATATATTTTTAATGGCAAATGTAAACGGCAAAAAAAAAGAGTTCGGAAAATCCGAACCCTTACAAACCTTTTTGAATATTTTTTTATCGAAATCTCAAAACTTTATCTTCATTCATATAAAACTTACCTGTTCTAATAGTAGGATTAAAAACATAACCATCCTGCTGAGTAGCAAGCCAGCGATAAGTTTCATTTTCTCTAAGTCTGATAGTTGAATATTCACCTTTTTTCAACTTAATAGAATACATAAGAACTTCACCGTTAAAGATTTCAAACTCATAAACCCCCTCTTCACCAGCTCCAAAACTATCATTAACAACAGTTAAAACATATTTATACTGATAAGAAAGAGAATCTAAAGAATTATGAAAATGTAATGAAGTATCCTTTTCACAAGAAGAAAAAAGAGTAAATGATGTCTCGTCCTGAAAAAATGATACAGGATTAAACAACTAAAAAATTATTAATC
>JAUMXI010000076.1 GCA_030529185.1 Flavobacteriaceae bacterium | reverse complement strand
AATTTTGAGAATAACAAAAATCAACTACTAGTTATTAAAAACTAGCATTATAGAATTTGATTTCAGTATCTATTGCTGAAATCTATAGATATTGAAAATAATTTCTATAATGAAAAATTTAATATTTTATTTTTATAATTTTTTGGAAAATGGCTGAATTAACAAAAAATGCACAACAAATTATGGACTTAGTTAAAGAATTAACTATAGTTGAATTAAATGATTTAGTTACTGCTATGGAAGAAGAATTTGGAGTTTCTGCTGCTGCTCCTGTTATGGTAGCTGCTGCTGGAGCTGCTGCTGGTGGTGACGATGAAAAAACTAGCTTTGATGTTGAATTAACAAATGCTGGTGCTTCAAAAATAGCTGTTATTAAAGTTATCAGAGAAATTACTGGACTTGGATTGAAAGAAGCTAAAGATTTAGCTGACAACGGAGGTAAATTAAAAGAAGGTGTTTCTAAAGATGAAGCTGAAGATATTAAAGCTAAATTAACTGAAGCTGGTGCTACTGTTGAAGTTAAATAATTTCAAAAAACTCTACAAATTTTGTAGAGTTTTTTGTTTTTTTAAAAATTATTTGCAAATTTTATAATATATTATAAAATATTTTTAGATATTTTAGCCCTTAAATTAAATATTTATGTGAATATATATAACTAATCTTGTTTGAATAAAAAAAGAAGAAATAAACAAAATTTTTGGAAGTAAAGATAAAGATTTGGAACAAAAAGTTCAAAATTATGAAAATTTTGATGATGAAGACCAAGAATGATTAGAAAAAATTTTAAATTGAAAAGAAATTGATGATAAAGATTATCAAGCTGTTTATGCTCTACAATCAATTTGTAATGTTGTTTGAGAAAAAGTTCCCTACCAAAATGATATAAAACTTTGAATTGAAACTGACTACATTGAAAAACATTTAAAACAAGATTTTTGAATAGATTTTTTTAAAGAAGGAGATATGTTTTTCAAAGAATTTTTAGATTTTTTACCAGAACAAAAAGATTTACCAATTTACTGAATCTTAAGCTTAGAAAAACTTAAAGAAATGCAAAAATATTTTTCAAAAATAAATTTAAATGATGATGAAATAGAAGATTTGATAGACAATTCTGAAACTGAAGAAGATGAAGAAAAATGATATGCTTTTGAACATATAAAATGAATAAAAGAAAATATTGATTTTTGTGTTGAAAATGGTTTGGATTTGATAACTTTTGCTTACTAAAACAAGAAATTTTTCTTGTTTTTTTATTTATTAAATATTTTATACTTTTGTCAATGCGATTTTGAAAAGATTTTCAAAAAAATCTTGACTATTTTTTTTTTTATAATTGAATTATTTATATGTAAAAAGTTGATTATGGCTATTCATAAAATAAATATAAAGACTGAAGATTTAACTGAAGATCAAAAAATAATATACAATTCTGAAATAAAATTATGAGAAAATATGTCTGTAGAATGATGACCTGGAACTTGAAAAACAATTTTATTATTTTTGATTGCTGAAAAAATTAGAAATTTATGAAAAGATTATAGAATAATAACTCTTCAAAATAATTTAAAAAATTTTTTAAAATACTCTTTTTGAGATTTAAATAAAAAATATATTTTAAATGCTTGGTGAACAAGAAAACCTGGTGATTATAAAGATCAAATATGATTTATGTTTGAAATAATAAAATATATAAATGAAACAAATTGAAAAGAAAATTATGATGATGAAAAATTCCCTTATCCACCAAAAAATTTTTTTGAAATAAAAGATAATTATTTAAAAAGTATAGTAGAAAAAATAAAAAAAGATGAGAACCTAAAAAATAGATATAAAAATAAAATAATACTTATAGATGAAGCTCAAGATTTACCAAAAATATATTTTGAAATAATAAAAGAATTATTTTGAACAATTTATATTTTTTGAGATGATAAACAAAAAATCAATGATTGAACAAATATAAAAGATTTAAAAGAAATTTTAGATATAAAAAAAATTAACCAATATTCTCTAAATATAAATTTTAGAAACTCTATAGAGATATATGATTTTGCAAAATTAACTTGATTTAAAGAAGAATATATTGAAATAGTAAATAAATCATCAAAAGTAAGTATAATAAAATGAATACAAGATAAATATCATGAAATAGACAAAATAAATAAAATTATAGAAGATAATATTTGAAGTAATATAGCAATAATAACAAAAAATGAATATATACAAAAAGAATATAAAAATATAAAATGAATACAGGTTGTATATAACAGAAACTATATAGATTTAGAAAAATACAATAATTTTTGCTTACATTTATGAAATAATAAATGACTTGAATTTGAAATTGTAATAATAACATGATTCCAAAAAGAAGATTTTTTTTCAAAAAAAATGTATGTGGCCATAACAAGAGCTTGATATAATAAGAACACAAGAAATTGATGGAAACTTTATATTTTTAGTAATGATATAGAAAATTATTTAGATTTAAAAAATAATAGAAATTGTGAAATAATA
>JAUMXI010000025.1 GCA_030529185.1 Flavobacteriaceae bacterium | reverse complement strand
TCTTTAACTAACTATGAAAAGAAAAAAATAATTAATCCATGTTATTATATTTTTTCATCAATTTTTCATAGAAGTTTTGGGGAAGGAACCATTTGAGAGGAATGCCAATTTTTTGTCCGAATTTGCCAAAATAATAGTGAGCTTTCCATTGAGGTTTGTTAAGGAGTTTTTCAATATATTCAGCGACTTTTTCAGGGGCATCACCTGAATTAACATGAGCATTCATTGTGGAATAAACTTTATTAAAAATATCTTGATATGCCTGAGATATATTAGATTTAACTCTATTCTCGGCAATATTGGTTTTAATGTCTCCCAAATGTAGGCTACAAACTTGAATATTCCAATGAAAAACCTCGTATCTTATCGCTTCTGTGACTTTATCCAAGGCAGATTTTGAGGCAGAATAAAACCCTCTAAAAGGAAGTCCCATTTCTGACCCGATACTGGAAATATTGATGATTTGTCCCGATTTTCGTTCTCGCATTTTGGGCATTACGGCAGTCATCATTTGCACAACCCCGATAAGATTAAGATTGAAAAGTTTCGTAATTTCTTCTTTAGTTGCATCTTCCACAGCTCCCACCATTCCCATTCCAGCATTATTGATAAGAATATCTATTTTTTGCTCCTTTTCAAGGATTTTTTGGATAGCGTTATCTATTTGATGTTTATCGGTAATATCGGTTGAAATACTTGTAAATAAGTCGCTTTCGGTTTGTTTTCGGCTTAATCCATAGACTTTGTGTCCTTTTTTGCCAAAATATTCAGCGAGAGTTAATCCTATTCCTGATGATGTTCCTGTAATGATGATGACTTTTTGCTGTTTCATTTTGAAAATTTTAGACAAAATTAATGAATTTATGCTAAGGTAATCGCTTTAAAATCTCTCCAAAAATTGGGATAAGATTTTTCTACCACTTCTGGATTTTGAATTTCCAAAGGTGCTACAAGTGCGTAGGGAGCAAGGCTCATCGCCATTCGGTGGTCGTTATAAGTGGCAATGGAAATTGAGCTTTGAGGTTTTGAAAAAGTTATAGATTCAATAGAGTTTTCTGTAATTTTGGTTTCAACGCCGATTTTTAAGAGTTCATTGTGAAGAGCGAGAAGTCGGTCGGTTTCTTTAATTTTTAAGGTAGATAAGCCATTGATTTTAAAATGAATGTTAAGAGCGGAAGCCGTTATGCAAATCGTCTGTGCAAGGTCTGGGCAATGCTTCATATTCAACTCTATGCGTTTAGGAAATTCAAATTGCTGTTTTGGGTGAAGCTCTATGCTTTCATTATCATTAAAAATCGTTTCCACGCCGAAAAAACCTCGGTAAATATCCACCAAAATTGCATCGCCTTGAAGAGAGTTTTCTTTAAAGTGTTTTAAATAAATATTTTCCCTACCTATCGCAACCATTGAATAAAAATAAGATGCAGAAGACCAGTCGCTTTCCACAACAAAAGTGATTTTAGGCGTTTGATTTTCAGTTTTTGACAAAGGCGGAATGCATATCATTTGTTCTGAATTGCACTTCAAATGAATGCCACGAAGTTCCGAAAGTTGTTTCAGTGTCATTTCTAAATAAGGGCGTGAGGTAATCTCGCCTTCGAGCTGTATTGTCAATCCATTTTCTAACTGAGAACCGATGAGTATGAGCGATGAAATGAATTGACTGGAAATATTGGCGGGAATTTTAACGAAGTTTTTAGTTAATTTTTTCCCATTTATTTTAAGTGGAGGAAAACCCTCATTTTCCAAATATTGAATGTCTGCCCCCAAACTGCGAAGTGCCGAAACAAGGTGGTGAATTGGGCGTTCTTTCATTCGTTTTGAACCTGTGAGAATGGTCGTTTTTCCCTCCTGAATGGCAAAATATGAAGTGAGGAAACGCATTGCCGTACCTGCGTGATGTATATCAATTGTTTCGTCTTTTGACTCTAATGCCTTTTTCAAAAGTTGGGTATCTTGCGAGTTAGAAAGGTTTTTAACCTCAAAATCACCCCACAATTTCTGTAAAATCAACAATCTGTTGGATTCACTTTTAGAGCCAGAAATTTGAATGCATTGGTTGGGCAAAAGTTGGAGTTTAGACAAGTGCATTGGGTTTATAAGCAAGTTAGATTTACAAATAATGAAATTAATAATTTTTTAGTTTCTCGTTATTGGCGTGTCTTTGAGCATCTCGTTGGGTTTTGAGTTTCATTTTGTGGTCAAAAGCGGATTGCAAATCTATCCCTGTTTGATTGGCAAGGCAGAGTGTGACGAAAAGCACATCGGCAAGTTCTTCGCCCAAATCTTTGGTTTTATCGCTTTCTTTTTCGGATTGTTCGCCGTATCTTCTGGCGATAATTCTTGCCACTTCGCCCACTTCTTCGGTTAGAATTGCCATATTGGTCAGCTCATTAAAATACCGAACTCCAAAATTTTTTATCCATTCATCTACTTGATTTTGAAGGTTTTGTATTTCCATTGTTTGGGTTTTAAATTATTGATAAGCTCCCATGTTGGGTGTATTGCTTCGGTTGATTTTCTTAATGTCCAGAGGCACAGATTGAGCCGTTTGAGGGTTGCCTTTTCCTTTCGCTGGGGAATTATCTTTTAAGCTTAAATTCATTTTAGAAATAAAAGTTGATACGAATAAAGGGTCTTCATTTTTAATGGAATTGATGATGGCAGGATTGTTTTCCCATTGATAACCAGCATTATTTCCGTATTTTATTAATGATGATTCTATTTGATAATTAAAGTTTTGCTCTGAAAAATCAAACTGAATGGCATTATTTTTTTGAGTATAAGCGATGGAATTTTTAAAACTAAATTCCAAAGGGGCAACTTCTTTATTTTCGTTTGTTGTATAGTGATTTTGGGCAAAAACAGCTAAAGATGAGTTGTGGGAAAAGCTCCAATAATTCGCCAAAGTAGAGTGGAGAATGTGGTAATTTCCACCTTTTACAATATTAATATTAGATATACCCGTGTTGTTAATGACCATATTTTCAGCGTTGATTTGGCTATTTATTGCAAAAATCCCGTAATCTTGAAAAGTATGAATAATACTATTTTTAATGGTCGCATTAGAATGATTAAGATGAAGTCCCGTAGTTCCACCAAAGATTTTTGCATAATTCATATTGAGTTTTGAGCCTTCTTCTAAAAGAATTTTATCCCAATTTTTAGGCAAAGTATCGTATCTCGCCTCGTTTCGGTAGCCTCGCAAAATTACTTCTTCGTTTAAATCGCCATTGATGTTTAGGGTAGCGTTTTTATTGATTTTCAGCCCACTATTAGGCATAAAATAAATGCGAGTTCCCTTATTAATTGACAAAGTTTTCCCTTCTGCCAATTGAACTTCCCCGAGGATGATTTTGGCTTTGGCAGTGTCCCAAGAAGTATCTTTGTCAATGATTTTAGGTTTATCGGCGGAACTGATGAAAAACTCAGCATCTTGAACCAAAGATAATAATGTGATTTTTTGCTGAACGAGAGGTGTTTCTATGAAGATGTGGTCTTCTGCTACCAATTCTTTGGCATTTGCTTTCGGGAAAATTTCCACAAAAATAAAAAGGCTGTCTTTCGCACGAATAGGCACATTGGTAAATTGATGCCCAGATTTCCCATCTACATTGATTTTGTATTGTGAATTTTCGCCTTGCCCTAAATAGATTCTCGGAATTTTAACATTCTTATTCTCTCGATTAAAAATCTTGGCAACATAAGTAGCGGAACGAATTTGATGATAAACCGTGTCCATAATAATAGTATCCGCTGAAACCGAAAGCCTTTGAGAAGGTGTATTAAAAGCGATTTCGTCTTTTCTACAAGCTACGAAAAGAATGGAAAACCAAAGCCCAATTCCGAGAAATAATTTAAAATTCATAGATAAATTTTTTCTAATTTTCAAAGCTACAAATTTTTAATATAAAAAAGCTAGATTTTTTTCATAGAGAATTTTGCATATTTGAAAAATATTTTTAATTTTGCCATCTGAAAAATAAAAACGAGGCGTGATCCATTACTAAGCGACTCAATTAGTTAAATTAGTTTTAATAAATTTAGTTATGAAAAAAGATATTCACCCAAGCAATTATAGATTGGTAGTTTTCAAGGATATGAGTAATGAGGAAATGTTCCTTTGCAAATCTACTGCGGAAACAAAAGACACTATCGTTTATGAAGGTGTAGAGTATCCGTTGATAAAAATGGAAATCTCTTCTACTTCTCACCCATTCTACACTGGTAAAGTAAAATTAGTAGATACAGCAGGTAGAGTAGATAAATTTATGAACAAATACAAAAAGTTCGCGAAATAGGCTTAAATTTAATGCTCATAAAGAAAGATTTAAGGTTAAACAATTGCCTCCTAATATTTTAGGAGGTTTTTTTATTATTTTGTAGAGAAATTTAAAATATATAACTTTGAAAAAATAAATTAAAATGCAAATTATATTTTCAGATGCTCAATATTGGAAGAGTTTTCTTCCGCTTACTTATACCAGACCTGTCGCAGAAATCCGATGTGGAATTTTGACTTTCGCAGAGCGTTGGCAAAAATTGTTGCAAAGTCCTCAAATTTTTTACCTTACAGAAGATTATCTTCAAGGGAAGTTCAAGTTGTGTGATTATGGGTTAAGTTTAATCATCACGCCTAATTTTTTACCGACTGAAAATATTTTAGCCCAAATTTTGGATTTAAAAGAGGGTGAGGCTTTGGTGTATCGCGATGAAGTGATTGTTGCTAAAATAGATGTCGCCCAACCGCCTATTTCTCAAATCAATAAGATGATTGATGTAGAGGGTGAAATTTTATTGGTGGAAAAACCAACGGATATTTTTACTTACAATGAGCAGTTTCTTAATTTTGATTTTGATTTATTGACCAAAGGCAGAAAACCTCAGGAGCTTTCGCCTACTAATAACTTTTTAGGAAGCAAGGAAAATCTCTTTATAGAAGAGGGTGCAGAGGTGGAATTTGCAACTTTAAATTGCAAAACGGGGAAAATATATATTGGCAAAAACGCTGAAATTATGGAGGGTGCGATGATTCGTGGGGCATTGGCACTTTGCGAGGGTTCAAAAATCAATATGGGGGCGAAAGTTTATGGAGCAACGACTATCGGTCCTTATTCCAAAATTGGCGGTGAAGTGAATAATATTGTAGTTTTTGGCTACTCTAATAAAGGACACGAGGGTTTTGTAGGAAATTCAGTGATTGGCGAATGGTGTAATTTGGGAGCGGATACCAATTCTTCAAACTTGAAAAATAATTATGCAAATGTTAAACTTTGGGATTATCAGTATTCTAAATTTGTAGATACAGGTTTGCAATTTTGTGGTTTAATCATGGGTGATCATTCTAAATCTGCGATTAACACTCAATTCAATACAGGAACTGTAGTGGGCGTTGCAGCGAATATTTTTAAACAAGGTTTTCCTCCGAATTTGATTAAGAGTTTTAGTTGGGGAGGAATGAAAGATGATGAAAAATATCTTTTGAATAAAATTTTTGAAGTGATGGAAAAAGTAATGCAAAGGAGAGAAAAAAATCTTACAGAAGAAGATAGAGAAATAATGAAACATCTATACGATACAGCAATTTAATAATCTTAATAGAAAAAATCTATTATAAAAAACACTATTATGTAATAACAAGTAGTATATTTGCGACATAATTTTAAATATCAAAAATATGAAAAAAAGATTTTTTACAGCAGTATTAGCAGTATTAGTAAGTGTAGTTTCTTATGCGCAAGAAACAGTGATTGGCAAGGCACAACTTCCAAAAGTTGTGCAACAAAATATTACAAAATATTTTGGGAATAAAAATATTAGTAGTATTGTAAAGGATAGAGAAGGCTTGAAGGTGGTGTATGATGTTTATTTTGCAGACCAAACCGAAGCTGAGTTTGCAAGTAATGGAGAGCTTAAAGAAGTGAAAAATTACAACAGAGTTCCTGACAATGTTGTTCCGAAAAAAATATTGGCTTATGTGAAAAGACAATATTCCGGAGCGGTAATTACGCATTGGGAAAAAGAGAGAAACAAACAAAAAGTAGAGCTTAATAATGGTTTAGAATTAGAGTTTGACCTAAGAGGAAACTTCTTGAGATTAGATGATTAATTAGCTTTATTTAAAGGTTTTTTACATAGCATTTTCTTTTTTAAATTAATTTTTTTAATTTTGCAAAGAAAGTGCTATGTCTATTTATAATAAAATTGTAGAAACGGCCATCACTTTTGATGATGTCCTTTTAGTTCCAGCCTATTCAGAGGTTTTACCAAGTCAAGTTTCTTTAAAATCAAGACTTTCAGATAAAATTACTTTAAATGTTCCTATCGTTTCTGCGGCTATGGATACCGTGACGGAAGCCGATATGGCGATTGCTTTGGCTAGAGTAGGTGGCTTGGGCTTTATTCATAAGAATATGAGTATAGAGGAACAAGCAACTCAAGTAAATAAAGTAAAGCGTTCTGAAAACGGAATGATTGCTGATCCTGTCACGCTTTCCAAAGACCATACTTTGGGGGAGGCAAAGGATTTGATGAAGCGTTTTAGAATTTCGGGGCTTCCAGTAGTAGATGAGGAAAACAAGCTCATTGGCATTATCACCAATAGAGATGTGAAATATCAAGAAGATTTGAATATAAAGGTGGAAGATTTGATGACGAAAGACAATCTCATTACTTCCGATAGAGAAACCAATTTGGAAACTGCCAAAGAAATTTTGCTTAAAAATCGTGTAGAGAAACTCCCTATCATTGATGAAAATGATAAATTGGTAGGGTTGATTACCATTAAGGACATAGACAATCAGTTAGAATATCCAAATGCTAATAAAGATAAAAACGGAAGGCTCATCGTTGGGGCAGGAGTAGGAATTGGCGTGGATACTATTGAGCGAGTATCAGCGTTGGTAAAAGCGGGGGTGGATATCATTGCGGTGGATTCTGCTCACGGACATTCTAAGGGAGTGTTGGATAAAATCAAAGAAATTAGACAAAATTTCCCAAATCTTGATATTGTAGGTGGAAATATCGTAACGGCAGAGGCAGCAGAAGATTTGATAAAAGCAGGAGCGAATGTTCTAAAGGTAGGTGTTGGTCCAGGGTCTATTTGTACTACGAGAGTGGTAGCAGGTGTGGGAGTTCCTCAGCTTTCTGCGATATATAATGTGTATCAAGTAGCTCAAAAACATAATGTAGCGGTAATTGCCGATGGTGGAATTAAACTTTCTGGGGATATTGTAAAGGCAATTGCAAGTGGTGCAGGAGCGGTAATGTTAGGCTCTTTATTGGCAGGAACGGATGAAGCACCAGGCGAAGAAATCATTTTCCAAGGGAGAAAATTTAAATCTTATCAAGGGATGGGTTCTCTTTCTGCGATGAAGCGAGGGGGTAAAGAGCGTTATTTCCAGTCCGAGGCAAAAAAATTCGTTCCAGAAGGAATTGAAGGAAGAGTGCCACACAAAGGGAAATTAGAAGATGTAATTTTCCAACTAACGGGTGGGCTACGCGCAGGAATGGGATATTGTGGGGCGAAGGATATTACCACGCTACAACAGGAGTCCAAAATGGTCAGAATTACAGGTTCTGGACTTAAAGAATCTCACCCTCACGATGTAATTATTACACAAGAAGCTCCAAATTATTCCTTATAAGAGCTAAAAAATAGAAAAATAACATCGCTTTTGACTTGAAATGTAGAGTTAAAAGCGATGTTTTGTATTACTAAAATATCAAAATACTTAAATCGTGTTATTTTTTTTCTTTTTTTATTACTTTTTCACGGAAAATAAGTATTTTTGTAAAAGTCAGTAAATATGCTAAAAATCATATAATAAAAAATGTCTATTTTTTGGTAGTAAACAGAAATAATGCCTACATTTGTTATCATAAAAAAGGAAAAAAAATATAATAATAAAGAGAAGAAGAAAAATGCACGAGATATATTTAGTAAAAAATATTTTTGATAGAATACAGGAGGAATTTCCAGACAGGTACGAAGATGTATCTAGTGTTCATTTAAAGGTGGGCTTATTGAGTAATGTGCAACCTATCTTGATACAGAATGCTTATAAGGCTTATGTGATGGAGTGCCCTGAGTTTTATCACACTAAATTAGAGGTAGAGGTTTTGCCTATTTTGATAAAGTGTGAAAAATGTGGAGAAACTACAGAGGTGAAGCTTAATAAATTTGTCTGTGGGCATTGCGGAAATCCTACGAGAAATATTATACAAGGAGAAGAATTATATATTAATGAAATAAATTTTAAGAAAAATGAGTGAGGTTAAACCAAAGTCATCAAGACTTACAGCAGGGAGTATAGATACAGAGCATGTGTCATTAAACCTTCTAAAAGCGAATGATTTTATGGCGAATACCATTCGCGAGAAATTAAAAGATATCTTGGTAATCAATGTCTGTTCTTCACCAGGAAGTGGGAAGACAACCTTGATGCAAAAAACAGGGGAATTACTAAAAGGGAAAGCAAGAATGTCTGTTTTAGTAGGAGATCCGGAGACGGATAGAGATGCTCAGAGAATGAAAGATGTGGGAATTAATGCTCTTCAAATCGTAACGGGAGGAATGTGCCACATAGAAGCACAGATGATTCACCAAGCTTTAGAATATATGAATTTGGAGGAAACAGATGTGTTGTTCATTGAAAATGTAGGAAACCTAATGTGTCCATCTTCTTTTGATTTGGGAGAGGATTTTAGAGTGACACTTATCTCTGTGACGGAAGGTGATGACAAGCCAAGCAAATATCCAAAAATGTTCTTAACGAGCGAATTGATGTTGGTTTCTAAAACAGATTTACTTCCTTATCTGCCGTTTTCAGTAGATGCAGTAACTAAAGACGCAAGAAGCGTAAATCCAGATATTGAAGTAATGGAAATATCAACACTTACAGATATTGGTATGGAGAATTGGATAAATTGGATTCTAACAAAGCTCGAAGAAAAAAGAGCAAAAAAATAAAAAACAGAAAATTATAACGGATTCTAAAAATAACAATTAAAAACAGAGAAGTATGAAACTGATTAAAACTACACTTGTTGGGATAGGGCAAATCTTCCTACAAGACAACGGATGGTCTGGATTATTAATTACCATTGCAATGTTTTTTAGCGATTGGACATTGGGTGTATCTTGCTTCTTAGGAGCTTTGATAGGAACCCTTACTGCCAAGGTTTTAAAAGCAAAAGATGCTGATATAGAGTTCGGGCTTTATGGCTTCAATGCGAGTTTAGCTTATATGTGTGTATTATTTACATTTGGGCTATCTAGTGGAGAGCAGTTAAACAACATGGCATTAGTTTGGGCGCTTGGAGCAGTAGCAGCAGTGATTGCAACGGTGGTTATGCACATTTTTGTGAAAACAGGTAAAGTAGCATTTACATTCCCATTCGTGGTGACTTGTTGGGTGCTTTGTTGGGCTTTTGCGAAATATGGAGTGTTGGGATTAACTCAAACTACACCAGCATTGCCAGACTATACCGCAACGCTTGAATCAATTCAAACGCCATTCTTTGGTTGGGCAGAGGTAAATTTTGGAGCGAGTTTAATTACAGGTATCCTTATTTTCTTGGCGTTGGCTATTAGCAATCCATCAGTAGCAATGTGGGGAACAGCAGCGGGAGTAATAGGGCCAATGTTTGCTCATTACATTTTAGGCGAACAAGTTGATATGAATGTTTTATCAAACGGATTGTATAGCTTCTCTCCAATTTTAGTAGCGTGTGCATTTGTGACATTCGCAGGAGGAAACATCAAGAGAGCAGACTTTGTTTATATCATTGTGGGGATTGTGTTGGCAGTATTGATTCACTACGGAGTAGCTTCTATAGGATTGGCAACTTATACTATCGGATTTATCGTAGCGAGCTGGATTATGTTGGCGGTAAAAGGTGCGGTAGATAAAGCAAATATGAATACAGAAGATGCTATCAAATCTTTAAACCCATAAGTAGATAAAAGAATTAGGATTGGAGATGAAAGATTGAATATCAGAAATCTCAAGTCTCCAATCTAAAATAAAATGAATATTCAAATCTTCGGATTTAATAGAGATAAATTAAATATTAACATTTTAAATTTTTAATTATGCATTTAGTACCTAGAGAAAGTGAAAAGCTTATGCTTTACCTAGCTGGTAAAGTAGCTGAGGACAGAAAAAACAGAGGGTTGAAATTGAATCACCCTGAGACAGTAGCTTACATCGCTCACAAACTTATCGAAGGAGCGAGAGAAGGAAAATCAGTTGCACAGTTGATGCAAGAAGGAACTACTTACCTTACTCGTCAAGATGTAATGGACGGAGTTGCAGAAATGATTCACGATGTTCAAATCGAAGCAACTTTCCCTGATGGAACAAAATTAGTAACAGTACACCACCCAATCCACTAAAAAAATTAAAGTTATGAGTAATAAGTATATAGTACCAGGAGAATATATCCTGCGTCCAGAAGACATTGAAATCAACGCTGGTAGAAAAGTTCTTAAACTTCAAGTGACCAATACTGGTGATAGACCAATTCAGGTAGGTTCTCACTACCACTTCGCTGAAACCAACTCTGCGTTGGAGTTTGATAGAGTAGCAGCAGAAGCTCACAGGTTGAATGTACCAGCAGGTCTTGCTCAAAGATTTGAACCAGGTGAAAGTAAAGAAGTTGAATTGGTACCTTTCGGAGGGGCTAGATCTGTAAGGGGCTTCAGCTTAAGACACTTGGAAAGAAGAGACGAAGCTCTACAAGCACTAAAAAAATAAATAATTGACTAACTGACTAAATTTTAATATCATGGCTAAATTAGATAGACAAAAATATGCTTCAATGTATGGACCTACAGTTGGAGATAAAATCAGACTTGCAGATACTGAACTGTTTGCAGAAATTGAAAGAGACTTCACGGTATATGGTGAAGAAAATAAATTCGGTGGAGGTAAGACTTTGAGAGATGGTATGGCTCAGTCTGCAACTCACCTTAGAGATGAAGGGGTTCTTGATATGGTGATCACTAACGCTACTATCATTGACTATTGGGGAATCGTAAAAGCTGATATTGGTATCAAAGACGGAAAAATCTCAGGTATCGGTAAGGCAGGAAACCCTAATACAATGGACGGTGTGACTTCAGGAATGGTTATCGGTGCATCTACCGAGGCATTAGGAGGAGAAGGACACATCTTTACAGCAGGAGGTATTGATACGCATATTCACTATATTTGTCCTCAGCAAGTTGAGACTGCATTAGCAGGAGGGGTGACTACCTTCATTGGAGGGGGAACAGGACCGAACCACGGAACATTGGCAACAACTATTACACCAGGTGCTTTCAACTTAAGAAAAATGTTTGAAGCATTAGATGGTCTTCCAATGAACTTCGGTTTGTTCGGTAAAGGAAACTCTTCTTCTGAAGAAGCTCTTGTAGAACAAATTGAGGCGGGAGCTATGGGAATGAAATTGCACGAAGACTGGGGTTCTACTCCATCTGCTATTGACGCTTGTCTTACTGTTTGCGACCAGTTAGATGTTCAAGCAACTATCCACACGGATACATTGAACGAAGCTGGTTTCGTAGAAGATACAATGAGAGCCATCAATGGTAGAACAATCCATACCTTCCACACCGAGGGAGCAGGAGGAGGACACGCACCTGACATTATCACCGTAGCATCTTACCCGAATGTATTACCAGCATCAACCAACCCAACAAAACCATTTACAGTAAATACTATTGACGAGCACTTGGACATGTTGATGGTGTGCCACCACTTGGATAAGAGTGTAAAAGAAGATGTATCATTTGCTGACTCTCGTATTAGAAGAGAAACCATTGCAGCAGAGGATATTCTTCACGATATGGGTGTATTCTCAATTATGTCTTCCGACTCTCAGGCGATGGGAAGACCAGGAGAGGTAATCACGAGAACTTTCCAAACTGCTTCTAAAATGAAAGAACAATTTGGACCACTACCAGAGGATGAGGGAACAGGAAACGATAACTACAGAATTAAGAGATATGTATCTAAATTCACTATCAACCCTGCAATCGCACATGGTATTCAAAGATACATTGGTTCTATTGAAGTTGGAAAAATGGCTGATTTGGTAATGTGGAGACCAGATATGTTCGGTGCTAAACCAGAGATGATTATCAAAGGAGGGTTTGTGTCTTATGCTAAGATGGGAGACCCTAACGCATCTATCCCGACACCGCAGCCAATCTTGTGGAGACCAATGTTCGGCAGTTATGGTAAAGCAAATACTGAGTGTACGGCATTCTTCGTATCTAAGGTATCTATTGAAAAAGGAATTGTCCCTTCTTATGGATTAGGCAAAAAAATACTACCAGTTATCGGATGTAGATTCATCGGAAAAGCCGATATGATTCACAATAATGCAATGCCGAAAATCGAGGTTGATTCTCAAACTCACGAGGTTAAAATTGATGGCAAAACTGCATCTTGTGAGCCGATAAGTAAAGTTCCAATGGGACAGCTGTACTTTATGTTCTAATTGAGAGTGAGTATATTTTAATATCAAATCAGTCACACCTGTGGCTGATTTTTTATTTTTTAATTTTTCAAAAGAGAAAGTAAAAATTTAAAATATTAAAAACATAATAAAAATCATATAGTATAGTTTTTTTAAATCAATTCAAAATGATATATTTGCCAAATATCCCTGTTGAAAAATGGGTCGTATTTTTATATTTCCAATAAGGTGTTATTAAATTAAGAAAAGTGATATTAAAATATAAATAAAAGTAATTATTATGGCAAAAATTGATAGACAGAAGTATGCCTCAATGTATGGTCCTACAGTTGGGGATAAAATTAGATTAGCAAATACCGAATTATTTGCAGAAATTGAAAGAGACTTCACTGTGTATGGTGAAGAAAACAAATTCGGTGGAGGTAAGACTTTGAGAGATGGTATGGCTCAGTCTGCAACTCACCTTAGAGATGAAGGAGTATTAGACTTAGTAATTACTAACGCTACAATTATTGACTATTGGGGAATCGTAAAAGCAGATATCGGTATCAAAGACGGAAAAATAGCAGGTATCGGTAAGGCAGGAAACCCTAATACAATGCCAGGAGTTACATCAGGAATGACGATCGGTGCATCTACCGAGGCATTAGGAGGAGAAGGACACATCTTCACGGCAGGAGCTATTGATACGCATATTCACTATATTTGTCCTGATCAAATTGAAACAGCCTTGGCAGGTGGAACAACTACTTTCGTAGGTGGAGGAACAGGACCGAACCACGGAACATTGGCAACAACTATTACACCAGGTGCTTGGAATATCCGTAAAATTTTTGAAGGTTTAGATACATTGCCAATGAACTTTGGTATTTTTGGTAAAGGAAACTCTTCTTCCGAAGATGCTATTATTGAGCAGATTGAAGCGGGAGTTTTCGGTTTGAAATTACACGAAGACTGGGGTTCTACACCAGCGGCGATTGATACTTGTTTGAGAGTGTGTGATAAATACGATGTTCAAGCAACTATCCACACGGATACGCTGAACGAAGGTGGATTCGTGGAAGATACAATGAGAGCCATCAATGGTAGAACAATCCATACCTTCCACACCGAGGGAGCAGGAGGAGGACACGCACCTGACATTATCACCGTAGCATCTTACCCGAATGTATTACCAGCATCAACCAACCCAACAAAACCATTTACAGTAAATACTATTGACGAGCACTTGGACATGTTGATGGTGTGCCACCACTTGGATAAGAGTGTAAAAGAAGATGTATCATTTGCTGACTCTCGTATTAGAAGAGAAACCATTGCGGCTGAGGATATTCTTCATGATAAAGGAATTTTCTCCGTGATGTCTTCCGACTCTCAAGCGATGGGAAGGCCAGGTGAGGTATTGATGAGAACCTTCCAAACAGCAGACAAGATGAAGAAACAGTTTGGGCCACTACCAGAAGATGAAGGAACAGGAAACGATAACTACAGAATTAAGAGATATATTGCTAAGGTGACTATCAACCCTGCAATCGCACACGGTATTCAGCATTATATTGGTTCTATTGAAGTAGGAAAAATGGCTGACTTGGTAATGTGGAGACCAGATATGTTCGGTGCTAAACCAGAGATGATTATCAAAGGAGGATTTGCATCTTATGCTAAGATGGGAGACCCTAACGCATCTATCCCAACACCACAGCCAATCTTGTGGAGACCAATGTTCGGTAGCCTTGGTAAGGCAAATACAGAATGTTCCGCATTCTTCGTATCTAAAGTTTCATTAGAGAAAGGAATCGTTCAATCTTATGGTTTAGGTAAAAAATTACTTCCTGCAATTGGATGTAGAAGTGTAGGAAAATCAGATATGATACACAATAGTGCGATGCCACATCTTGAAGTAAATGCTCAAACTCATGAGGTGAGAATTGATGGAGTTCCTGCGACTTGTGATCCGATAGATAAAGTTTCAATAGGGCAGTTGTATTTTTTATTCTAAGAATAATTTGTTCTAAATTTATAATTATAGAAGCGTCTAAGTTAGATGCTTCTATTTTTTTTTGTTATTTTATTGAAAAAAAATAACAAAATATTTTTTTTATAAAAAAAATATACTTACCTTTGTGTTATAAAATTAAAATAAATAACACACTTGGTTTTAGAATCTATTATAATTTAGTCATGATAGCCAATAATAACCCGATAGATAAGTTTTTAGTGTAATCTGTTTTTATTAAAAAGTGTTTTTAGAAATTTTATAGTTATATCTTGTCGGGTTATTTTTTGGTTTGTATAAAAATTTAAAAAACTGCTATATATCATATAAATAATATTTTTTATTCGTCTTTTTTGTTGTAATTTTGAACTCGTTTAGTCGTGATGATTAAAAGAGCTTTTTGTGTTGTGTAAAGAAGAGTGTTAAAATCAAAAAAGATTAGATATGATAGTTGTTTCCGAAATCATTCGTAATGCCAAAGAGGAAGATTTATCAGGTAAAAAAGTAGATTTTTTTGATATAGAATGGTTTGAATCTACAAGAAAACTCCTTAGAAAAGTTAGCCATAAAGGCAAAGAGGTAGGAATGAGAATTCTAAAAGAGAATTTTAGACTGAAGCATTATGATGTCTTGTGGGAGAGTGATGATGAGGTTTTGTTAGTGAATGTTCTCCCAGCTGATGCCGTGGTTGTTCAGCCTAAAACGATGAGAGAAATGGGAACCATTTGCTTTGAAATAGGCAACCAACATATCCCTATTTTTATTGAAAATGATGAGGTAATTATTCCTTACGAAGACCCTATTTTCAACTTGTTGAAAAATGGAGGCTATCAGCCATTTAAGGGGAAAAGGATTTTTGAGGATATGCTGAAGGCTTCTTCCGACCACGAAACACCTACTAAAGACCATAAAATAGATACACAACAATTATTTTCAAAAGTATTTCCAAGTAAAGATTAGACTAAAATTATAATAGATAAAACCAAGTAAAAGATGAAGATTAATTCGTTGATAAGTCTGTTGCATATTGCAGATCCTACCTTGCCCATTGGAGGATACTCGCACTCCAATGGTTTGGAAACCTATGTGCAAAAAGGACTTGTGAATAGCGTAGAAACAGCAGCTTTATTTTTAAATAATATGCTGTCAAGCAGTGTTTTGCATAATGACGCTGCTTATGTGAGGTTAGCCTATGAGGCTATGAAGCAAGAGGACAATTATACTCAAATTCTTATCTTAGATGAAGAATGTAGTGCAATGAAAAGCCCAAGAGAAATCCGCGAAGCGAGTCATAAATTGGGAACAAGATTGCTTAAAATTTTCATTGAAGAAGGAAATAAGTGTGATTTTCTTACTCAGTTCGGTGAGTATGTGACGAAAAACATCAGCGTAGGGAATTACCCCGTGGTATATGGAGTGTTGTGTTATTTAATGGATATTCCACTAAAAGAAGCACTTGCTGCATTCTATTTCTCTACGGCTACGGGTATGGTGACGAATGCCGTGAAACTCGTTCCCCTTGGGCAGTTGGACGGACAAAAAATTCTTTTTGAAGTAAAAAAGAATATTGACAAGTGGGTAAAAGAAACAATGAAACTTGAAGAAGAAAAAATCGGTCTTTCCAATGTAGGTTTTGATTTAAGGTCAATGCAACACGAAAGATTGTATTCAAGACTATATATGAGTTAAAAAAGTATAATAATTTAAATTAAACGAAAATGGCAGAAAGAAAATATATTAAAATTGGTGTAGCAGGTCCTGTTGGTGCAGGTAAAACAGCTTTGATAGAGGTTTTATCAAGAAAAATGATGGAGGACTACTATGTGTGTGTGATTACAAACGATGTTTATACCAATGAAGACGAAAAATTCCTTCAAAAAAATAGTAAATTACCAAAAGATAGAATTGCAGGGGTAGAAACAGGTGGTTGCCCTCATACAGCGATTAGAGAAGATGCAAGTATGAACTTGGAAGCAGTTGATGAAATGGCGGCAAGACACCCAGATATGGAAATTCTTTTCGTGGAGAGTGGAGGAGATAACCTTTCGGCTACATTTAGCCCAGAGTTGGTGGATTTAACCATCTTCGTAATTGATGTAGCGGCAGGAGAAAAAATCCCAAGAAAAGGTGGGCCTGGTATCACAAGGTCAGATTTATTGATGATTAATAAATTTGATTTGGCACCGCTTGTAGGGGCGGATTTGGCAATTATGGAAAGTGATGCGAAGAGAATGAGACAAGGGCGTCCGTTTGTATTTACCAATTTGAAAACAGAAGAAGGAGTAGAGGCTGTTATTGGTTGGATTAAGAAATACGCTTTGTTAGAAGATATTGAAGAACCTGCAATCATCAAGTAATTATGAATGGAATTATCGGAGAATATACAAGTAAGCTCAGTCTGAGAACGGAAATCCGAGATGGATTCCATCACTTGGCTGATATGTTCTACACCAATCCGTTTGGGTTGATGAGATTTGATAAAAGGCACCCGCACGACCCTTGGTTGAGGTATATGATTAGAAGCTCCACGCCTGGGATTATGGCAGGGGATATTTATGAAATCTCGTTCAAGGTGGTTAAGGGAACGAATTTAGGGCTGGAAAGTCAGGCGTATTCCAGAATTCACTCGATGAAACCTGGGGGATTTGCCAGACAAACCACTACCATAGATGTGGAGGAAGATGCGATGTTCCAATATATTCCTCACCCTACATCACCTCACAAAGATTCTGTTTTTGAATCTACCAATATCATCAACATTGCAAAAACATCGCGTGTGATTTGGGGGGAAGTTATCACTTGTGGTAGAAAACTATACGGAGAAGGAGAAGTATTTGAATTTAATAAACTCTCTAACTATACCAAAATTTATCTTGATGGAAAATTGATTTTCAAAGATAGATTGTATATGGACCCGAAGGAGATGGATTTAACCACGATGGGGCAATGGGAAGGCTATACCCACCAAGCAACCATTTTTATCTATGACCAGCAGTTGGACGAAGACCATTTGTTAGAGCTTTTAGAAAAGGCTTTGGAAGGAGTAGAGGGTATAGAATACGGAATTACAACTACCGTAGGAGATGCCGTAGTGGTAAGAATAGTAGGAGATGGAGGCGAAAAACTTTATGATATTTCTAAAAGATTCGAATACAGTATTTTAGATGAAATTATAGAGCCGTTTCCACCAGTGGAAAAATAAGAAAAAATAAGAGCCGTTAGTGGTTCTTGTTTTTTGAATTTAAGGTGTTATCTTTTTAAAATTATTGATATGATAAATGAATTAGATTTTCCTCTTTTAGCAGGAACAATAGGAGCAATGCTCCATGTAGTTTCAGGACCAGACCACTTGGTAGCCGTAGCTCCATTTGCCATTGAAGAAAAGAAAAAAGCTTGGAAAATAGGCTTAATGTGGGGTATTGGGCATTTGGCGGGAATGTTAGCAATTGGAGTTCTGGTATTGCTTTTTAAGGATATGATTCCCTATGAAGCCATTTCAAGGAACAGCGAGATGTCGGTAGGAGGTATTTTGGTGCTTTTGGGAGTTTGGATATTATACAAAGCTTTTTATCCTCCGAAAAGCCACGGACACGCTCACGCACATTCGGTAAGAGATGTGCATAGCCATTCGCATACTCATCCGCATTATCATTCCGAAAAAGGGCAGGGGCTTTGGACCACCTTTTTGTTGGGAACAATACATGGATTAGCGGGAGTTTCTCATTTAATTCTTTTCTTGCCGGTAATTGGTTTTGCTTCTAATTTTGAGGCTGGAAAATATTTGGTAGGTTTTGGAATTGGGACGCTTTTCGCGATGACTTTTTTTGCCTTTTTGGTAGGACATTTTGCTATTTTTACCAATGCCGATAAAAACGAAAAAACATTCAAAACTCTCAGGGTTATAAGTGCTTTGGCGGCTATTTTGGTAGGCGTTTATTGGATTTTTGAAAATATTTAATCCAAAATAAATAGAAATTATCTCTGGGAAGTGTATTTTTGCCAAATAAAAATTAAATATGTTTGAAGGTTATTATAAAGAGATGATAGGGACTATTATCATTATATTCTTTTTTCTATTTATTCGTTTTGTGCTAAAATCACTTACCACGAAATTTGCCAGAAAATCAGGTCTGTCGCGTCCGAGAATAAAAATGGTGTTGAAATACCTTGATTTTTTACTTTTCGTTTTAGCAACAGTAATGCTCATCACGGCGTGGGGCGTGGAGAAGAGACAGGCTTTTTTGGTGATTTCCTCTGTTTTTACCGTGATTGGCGTGGCGATGTTTGCCCAGTGGTCTATTTTGAGCAATATCACGGCGGGGATTATCATTTTCTTCTCTTTTCCCTTTAGAATAGGGGACAGAATTAAAGTTTTGGATAAAGACGAGCCGATAGAAGCCGAAATTATTGACATTAAATCTTTCTACACGCTTTTAAGAAATGATGATGGCGAAAGAATTTCCTATCCTAATAACCAACTTCTGCAAAAAGGCGTTTTGATTCGCCATAAGAAAAATTAAATATTAGGATTGTATTGTTTTAATAGGGCTTTTAACAAAGCTATTTGTTCATCTTTGGCTTGAATCAGTTTCTCGTAAGTTTCTTTATTGTCTTGGGTAAGTTTTTCAACATTACCAAAAGCATTGGCTGTAATATTATTAGATTGATTAAAAATCGTTTGTTTATTTAATTCTAAAATATCTGCTACATCGGTTTCCAATATTTTGGCAATAGTAAATATTCTCTCTACATTGATTTTGGTGGAATTGCTCTCCAATTTAGCATAAGAGGCTTGGGTAATATCCAACTCGTGAGCCATATATTCTTGACTATATCCTTTTAATTCTCTAAATTTTCGGATATTTTTACCAATCATATCATTATTCATAATTAGAATTATTTATTCGCAAATACAATAAAATATTCTTAAAAATAATGATTAATCTTATTTTTCTGCTGTAAATTTGTGATAATAAAAATTTATAATATGGCAGCGATAGGTGGATTAATAGTATGTATTATTATTTTCTTCATTGTGAGAATAATTTGGAAAATAGCAAAATAGAGAGCAAAAGGAGAATATCATAAGGAGTTAAGTAGAAAAGAAAAAGATGCGTTATTGGAGGAAAAAATAAGACAGTTAGAGAGAGAAATGAATTATTAAAACAGAAAAATAATTATTAAAAGTATAAAGAAAACAAATAAACGCTATCTCATCATAAGATAGCGTTTTATTTTCACATTCTCCAAAAATCTCTGTCCAGACTTCGGTATTGAATGGCTTCGGAGATGTGGGTGGAGCTGATGTTTTCGGATTGGTCAAGGTCGGCGATGGTTCTGGCAACTTTTAAAATTCTATCATAAGCACGAGCCGATAGGTTAAGTTTTTCCATTGCCCTTTTGATGAGGTTTTTGCTTACCTCGTTCAAATCGCAGAATTTTTCAATTTCTTTTGGTCCCATTTGGGAGTTGTAGTTGATGTCCAAATTTTGATATCTCTTGGCTTGAATTTCTCTGGCTTTTAGCACTCGGTTGCGAATTTCAAGGCTGGATTCTCCTTTTCTTTTTTCGGAAAGTTGTTCAAACTCTACCTTTTGAACTTCTATATGAATATCAATTCGGTCTAAAAGTGGTCCCGAAAGTTTGTTCATATAGCGTTGCATTTCGGTAAGGGAAGAGGTATTGTTGGGGTCATCGGGGAAATATCCCGAAGGGCTGGGGTTCATACTTGCCACGAGCATAAAACTCGCAGGGTAATTTACCGAAAATCTTGCCCGAGAAATGGAAACTTCTCTGTCTTCCAAAGGTTGTCGCATCACTTCCAAAACGCTTCTTTTAAATTCAGGGAGTTCATCTAAAAACAAAACGCCGTTGTGAGCGAGAGAGATTTCCCCAGGTTGAGGATAAACTCCACCGCCTACCAAAGCCACATCGGAAATGGTATGGTGAGGCGAACGAAACGGACGAACGCTCATCAATGAAGTATTAGAACCCATTTTTCCCGCTACGGAATGGATTTTAGTGGTTTCCAATGCTTCTTTCATCGTAAGGGGAGGAAGTATGCTCGGAACTCTTTTGGCTAACATTGTTTTTCCACTCCCTGGTGGACCGATAAGGATAATATTATGCCCTCCTGCGGCAGCAACTTCCATTGCTCTTTTAGCGGTTTCTTGACCTTTTACTTCCGAGAAATCATAAGGGAAAGAATTGATTTTATTCTGAAATTCGGCACGCGTATCTACTTCGGTTTTCGTTAAAGTTTTTTCTCCATTAAAGAAATCTATCACTTCTTTGATGTTTTCCACGCCATAGACATCAAGGTTATTAACAATCGCAGCCTCTTGAGTGTTTTGTTTCGGTAAGATAATGCCTTTAAAACCTTCTTCTCGTGCTTTTATGGCGATGGGGAGAACGCCTTTTATCGGTTGAAGTCCGCCGTCTAAGGAGAGTTCGCCCATAATGATGTATCGGTCTAAATCTTCGGCGAGAATTTTATCAGATGCTGCCAAAATCCCAATGGCAAGGCTTAAATCATAGGCAGAACCTTCTTTGCGAAGGTCGGCAGGAGCCATATTGATGGTAATTTTCTTGCCAGGGAGTTTGTATCCTACATTTTTGAGAGCCGCAGAAATACGATGGCTACTTTCTTTAATGGCATTATCGGGCAAACCAACCAAATGATAGCCCACGCCATTATCTACATTTACTTCAATGGTAATAGTCTGGGCAGAAACTCCGTGAATAGCACTTCCGAAAACTTTAACTAACATCTTCCTTAAAATTTTAGAGTAAAAGTAAGGAATTTATTGGATATAAAAAAACGCCCCACCAAAGTGGGGTGTTTAGGATTATTTTTTAGCGTTTCCTTGTAGGTCTGCTTTGTAGTATTGAGATTTTTCCACACCATTGGCTTGGATTTTTCCGTGAATTGTCACCTCAATTCCTTTTATACTTACCTCAAAACCTTTCACATATTGATATTCATACTTAGCTTCATCTTTGTGTTTTGCGAAAGCATCTTTTATGACTTTGTTAATGGTTTCGTTTGAAACTTGGTTGAAATCAAACAACTCATCTTCTAATCTAAAATTTTCAGCACCAATGCCCATCACTTGGATTTCCTTTTTCTCAGGTTGAGTCCAGCCAGAAATATTTCCGTGGTAGTTGATTTCTTCTACTCTTCTCTTGTCCGTAGGGTCTTGATAAACGATATTAGCAAAAAGATAATCTTTCTCCCCCTCTCTTTTGATGGTTCCTTCCATAGATGGTCTATGAATAGTGAAACCCACTTCGTCCATTACTTTGGCATTATCCCCCGCTTTGGCTCTTACCTCATCAAGCCATTTATTTACCTCTTCTGGATTTGACAAGAATTGGTAGTCAATCTCCTTTACACCTTCCGCTACAGATTGTATTGCACTTGTAGCGTCCTTTACTTTGTCGCAAGATGCAACAGTTCCCAATACGGTAGCCAATGCTACACCTAAAGTTACTATTTTTTTCATTATATAAAAATTAACATTACCCCTACTCTGATAAGGCTTTTCGGGTTCCGCCTTTTGTTTAATTTATTTTAAAATAAAGTTTTTACTATTGATAATAGCTAAAAATGAATGGTTTAAATGATTTTTTTCTCCTTTCAAAAGATTTTTTTGATAATTCCAACCACCTTTTTAATGCTTCGGAAGACCTTATTAGGTCATTTTTACCACCT
>JAUMXI010000075.1:1017-2535 GCA_030529185.1 Flavobacteriaceae bacterium | reverse complement strand
TTGTCTTAAAAGTTCAGTTTCTTTTGAATCAGAAAAACTTCTATTTTCTTCATAAGAGCTATAATTTTTTTCTTTATGACTTTTATCATCATAATGTTTTTCTCAATAATGATTTTTTTTCTTTTTCTTTTCAAAAAAATCTTCTAATAAATCATCAAACATATTTTTATTTTTTTAAATAATAAATTCACTAAAATTATAAAAAATTTTAAATAAAAAGCAAATTATAAATTTTTATTCTTCATCATCAAAATCTTCCCCAGCTCAAAGCTCCAAAACTTCAGCTCCAGGCAAGGCTTGTCACATCAAACTTTCCAGCTCTCCATACATTCAAGTTATAGCAAAAGTTGCTCTTTCAAGGTCTTTTTCCCTTTTTTTCCAGTTTTTTTCCATAGCTCTTCTTTCTGCATCAATTCCAGCTTTTAAATTTGAAAAAACTTGAAGCATCATAGAAATTTTGCTAGAAAATTCTTGAGAAGTCAGATATTTATACAAAAGTTCCATTTTTAAATCTTTTCATTCAAGAGATTTTTCTACTTTTGAAATTGACAAAATTTTGTCTCTCAAAATTGTAACTACTGCAACAGCAAATTCTGGATTACAAAGCATAACTTCATCATAAATACCAAAATTTTTTATTTCTTTTGGAAGCACATTTGTAACCAAAATTGAAATATTTCCTCAAACTTTCAAAGTGTCTTCTTTCAGCTTCATAATCCAGCTTTCTGACCAAGCTTTTGTATTTTTACTTTCCCAAACAATTGTTCCAACAACTTGCCCGAAATTATTTTTTACAGATTGAATCAAATCTGCTCATTTTACTCAAGTTGGCACATCATCAATCGAATCAATCGGAAAAGCCTGAGTCAAAGCCTCTTTCAAATCATTTTCAGAAATATCTCCTTGAATTTGCTGACTTCCTTGTTCTGCCTTTCTTTGAGCATCATCAAGAGATTTTTTCAACTGTTCTTGTTGTTTTTGATATTCAAGCTCTTTTTTTCTAAATTCTTCTTGATATTTTTCAAGTTTTTCAGCAAAATCTTTGCTTGCATTTTCCTTTATTTTTTCAGCTAAATTGTCTTCTATTTTTTTTCTTTCTTCAAGAATTTTTTTCTCCATTTCAAGCTCGAAATTTTTTTCTTTTTCTTCGATTTCCCTTTGTTTTTTTAGAAATTCTATTTCTTTTTTCTTTGCTTCAAATTTTTCTTCTTCTGCTTTTTTCAGTTGAGCTTGCATATCTTTCATCTCAAGTTCTACTTCTTTCTTAGCTTTTTGAACTTGTTCTTCAGCAAATATTTTTGCTTTTTCTCTCATTTCTTTCGTTTTTTCCTCCATTTCTTTTTCAAATTTTTCTCTTTGAATTTCTTGTTCTTTTTTCAGCTTTTCTTCCTGCTCTCTAAGTTTTTCCAAATATTTTTCATCAGCAAGTTTTTCCAAATCAATCTCTGTTTTACAATTTGGACAAGTTATATGTTGGCTCATAAAATTTTTATTAAAAAATATTTTTTATCTATCTTT
>JAUMXI010000075.1:0-1007 GCA_030529185.1 Flavobacteriaceae bacterium | reverse complement strand
ATCATCCTGAACTTGATTCAGGATCTAAAAAAATTCACAATATTTTAACAAATTTGTAAAAAAAGTAAAAATTTTGTTAAAAAGAAAGTCTAAAAACTTTCTTTATTAATCAATACTTATATATATTTTTAACTTTCAATTATCAAAATCATATTCTTCCAAATCAAATTTATAATTTCTTTGTAAATTTTTATTTCACCAAATTTGTTCCCAAGCATTTATTGTATCTTCTGGTTTAGCATAATCAAATTCAAAAACTTGAAATTTTTCTAATTTTATTTCAATGTTTTCAAAATCTTCCAAAAATTTTTCTGTTTCAACTCAAAGATAAAAATCATATTCTCAAGACAAAAAATCTCATTTATAATTTGTGTAAACAGCAAATATTTTAGCATTTAAACAATATTTTGAAAGATTATCAAAATATCAATTTCCAAAAAATTTTCACCAAACTTCTCAAATTTCAGTTTGAGATTTATTGTTTTTGTTTGTTGTTTTTATTTTTAATCAAGATATTATTTTTTTCATATTTTTTATTTATATATCTAAAATTTTCTTTATATCATCATAACTAAATCCTTTTGAAAAAAGTTTTTGAAATATTTTTTGCTTATCAAAACCTTTATTTTTTATTTTTTCATATTCTTTTTTTATATTTTCTTCTTCTCAGTTTTCAAAAATTTCACTCAAAATATTTTCAACTAAATCTTTGTCTTGCTTTCTTTCCAAAAATTTTTGTTTTATATAAAGTTTTGATTTTCATTTTTGTTTCAAAGAAAAAATCTGTTTTCTAAGTTTTTCTTCATTTAGCAAACTTTCATTTTCAAAATCAAATTCTTCCTTTAAAATCTTTAAAACTAAATCTTTTTGAAAATATTTTTGAAACATTTTATTTTTTATATAAGAAAAATTTTTATTTTTTTCCACATAAATTTTTATCTTTGATTTTGCAACTTCTTCCTCAAAAATCAAGTTTTGCATTTTTTGATTTAAAATAAAGTCGATTT
>JAUMXI010000074.1 GCA_030529185.1 Flavobacteriaceae bacterium | reverse complement strand
CTTTGATGATAAGTGGAAAAAAAGATGAAGAAGAAAAACAAGCTTAGGCTTGTTTTTTTTTGATTTTCTTTATTTAATCTTTATCCCTAATTTCTTTATTACACTCCAAAACTTTTATAAAGAGTAAAAATTTTTACTTTAGATGAATTTTTATACAAAAAAATAATCCAAAATTTCGGATTATTTTTTATCTTTTACAATATTTAAATACTTAACATAGTCTTCCATTTCTTGATAATCATTTCTTCAGTTATTTTTTCAGAAAACTTTTTCAAATGCACCATCACTTAAAATAGTTGTATCAATAATTCATATTCTATTATCTATTTTTATAATCATTTCAGCATTATTATTTACTTCATGATCTCATCTTGTTACATTACTTTCTGTTACATAAAATTTTCTTCATTTATGTTTTTTATCATATATATCTAAAATTTGTTGAGTTAGTTTTCTAATTTTTGGATTATTATAATAATATTCATATCCTTCTACTTCTAATCTAGATATTATATTTTTTTCTTCTTCTAGTAATTTTTTTGTATCTGATAAAATTTTATCTTTTTCTTTGTTGTATTTTATCCCTGCTTCTTTATTTGTTTTTGTTTCTTTTTTATCCAAATTTTGACTATAATTATTTTGTCTTTCAACCATATTTTATTTTTAAAAATTAAATTTTATATTTGTAAATAAATTATACTATAAAATTTTTGTATTGTCAAAAAAATAACAATTTCAAAATTGATAAATAAAAAAAAATAAATAAAATAGAAAAAATATTTCTTAAAAATTTAATAAAAATGTTTGTTCATCTGCATAACCATTCACATTATTCGATTTTAGAATGATTACCAAAACCAAAAGATTATATTGCTAGAGCAAAAGAATTGTGAATGAAAGCTGTAGCTTTAACTGACACTTCAAATATTCACTGATGTCATGAATTTTATAAAGAGGCTTGATATGCAGGTATAAAAGCTATTTTATGATCAGAAATTTATGTTGTTTCTAGTTTAGATGAAAAAGTTTCTCATAAACTTGTTTTGTTGGCAAAATCTTTAAAAGGTTATCAAAATATCATAGCTTTGACTTCAAAAGCCAGTTTAGATAATCCTTGAAAACAGGCAAATATTTATTTTTCAGATATAGAGAATTTAAAAAAAATAAACTGAGATTTGGAAATTATTTGTTTATCTTGACCTATTTCATGAGAAATACCATTTTATGTTTTATCATGAAAATCTGAGGAAGAAATATTTTCTAGAATAAAAGATTATCAGGAAATTTTTTGAGAAGAAAATTATTTTTTAGAGCTTTTGTATCATGATGATATTCCAAAACAAAATTTTGTTACAGATGAGCTTATAAATATTTCTAAAAAATTTTCTATTCCTGTTGTTGCTTGTAATAATTGTTATTATATAAACAAAGAAGATAAAAAAACACAAGATGTAATTATGGCTCTTTGAACAGGACATGAAATAGAAAATCCAGATAGACCAACAATGATAAATGGTGATTATTCATTTTTGACAGAAGAGGAAATGCAAGCTTTGTTTTGATTTATACCAGAAGCTTTGGAAAATACTGTAAAAATAGCTGATATGGTAGATATTCAAATAGAAACTTGATGAATTTTAATCCCAACTTTTGAACTTCCAGAAGATCATCAAAAAATTTATGAAGAAGCTTTGGAAATAGAAAAAGATGACTATAAAAAACTTTGAATAAAAAAATTGACTTCAGATGAATGGTATCTTAGGTATCTTTCTTTTGCTTGATTAAATTGGAGATATGATGCGTGAATTTCAAGGGAAATTATTTTTAAGCTTGTTCAAAAACTTGATAAACCAAGTTTGGATAAAAAATTGACAGAAACTTCTCCAGAAGAATTAAAAGCTCTTTCTTTGACTTATTATTCTGATGAGAAAAAAAATATTTTAAAAAATTTTTCAGAAGATTTACAAAATAAAATAGAAAGACTTGAATATGAGCTCGTTGTAGTTCATGAAATGTGATTTGATGCTTATTTCTTGATAGTTGCTGATTATATAAATTGGGCTAGAAATAATGATATCCCAGTTTGACCTTGAAGAGGTTCTGCTGCTTGAAGTTTGATGGCTTTTTTGTCTTGAATTACAGATATTGATCCTTTGCCTTATCAACTGCTTTTTGAAAGATTTTTGAATCCAGCCAGAGTTTCGATGCCTGATATAGACACGGATTTTGCTGATAATGGAAGGGATAGAGTGGTTGAGTATTGTAGAAATAAGTATGGTTCTGATCATGTTGCTCAAATCTGTACTTTTGGTACTTTTGCTGCTCGTGCTGCGGTTAAAGATGTCTGAAGAGTTATGTGAATTCCTTTTGCTGAAATGAATAATTTAGCAAAACTTATTCCAGAAAAACCTGGTACAAAATTGAAATGAGCTTTGGAAGATAGTATAGAGTTTAAAGATGCTTATGATAACAATCCTAAATACAGGGAGATTATAGACAATGCTTTAAAAATTGAAGGAAATGTTAGACAACTTTGAGTTCATGCTTGTG
>JAUMXI010000073.1 GCA_030529185.1 Flavobacteriaceae bacterium | reverse complement strand
TTGGAAGTGATTGGCTTGCTGCAGAGTATTTTCAGAGTCCTGTTGCTGCAAAAGTATTGAAATATTTCTGTTTTTACTTTCTTGGAATTAACCTGTTTCAGACTTTGCAGAGCATTTTTATCGCTTTTCAAAAGACTTTTGACTATCAATTCGTGGAATTTGTCAAAATCTGGGCTACGGTCTGATTTACTTTTTTTTGTTTCTTCACTGACAGAGGAAGTATTGAATGGTATAGTCTGAATTGGCTTTTAGGACTAGGAGTCGGGATTTTGCTTGCTGGACTCCTCTACCGGAAAAAATATCGTGCTCCACTGATGCAAGGGAGCTTTGAACGAGATAAACCAATGCTCAAGCAATATCGTAACTATGCTTTATGGGCTTTCCTTGGAGCGAATATTGGGAATCTCTTTGGGCAGGTAATTCAGCAGATGGTGATGTATTTTCTCTGAGCTGAAGCTGCTGGATATTATGCAAATTTCTTGAGTTTGTTTTTCATCGGGAATATTGTGATTGCTCCGATTATGGGGATTATGTTGCCAATGATAAGTCAACTCTCTGAACAAGGAAACTCTAAAATGCTAAATGTATTAACATCATTTTTTTATAATTATTTTTCTATTTTTTCCTTGAGTATAAGTGGATTATTTATTGTTTTTTGACCAGAACTTGCAACTATTATTTTTGGAGAAAAATTTTATATTTCAGGAAAGTTGCTTGTTTATGGTTGATTCTTTCTGATTTTCAATATTCTTAGTATGTTCAACTTTTCTTGCCTTGGAGGATTATGAAAAATAAAAGAAAGAGTAATAATGATTTGAACGACAACACTTTTCACGATCATAATAACTTTTTTTGCGCTAACACAATGAGATATTTATTATTCCGTAGTATCTTTCTGATTTTCCTATTTTATTCTTTGGATATTTACCCGATTTCTACTAAGAAAAAATATTAGAATCAGTGTAAATTGGGAATTTATCATAAAAAATATCATCCTTATTTTTGCTATCATGATACAAATTTATTATTTTAAAAACACTTTAATACAAGATTGAAGTCAAAGATTTCTAACTTTATGTGTGATAGCTATTGTTTGAATACTTTTTTGTTTTATATTAGCTCTTTTTAATCGATCTGATATTAAAAATATCTACACAATAGGTATATCTGCAAAAAAAAGAATACCATAACTTTTATACTTTTTTATCCGTATGTATGAAAAAATTTATTTCTGTTATTCGAGGATATCATCAGCAAATTTTTAATTTTGATAAAGAAGAAAATTATCATATGCTTCCAATAGAAGCCATGAAAAAACTCTGATATTCATGCGAAATTTATGCATTAGATGCAAAAGTTAACATTGAAGATGATCCTAATTTCATTTCCTGAACAAAGGTGGTCTATTATAGTAATTTGTGGAACTATCTTCTTTACTTATTTAAAAATAGAAATCATCTCATTTACAGCAACAGCATTACCTTAAAAAGCTTACTTGTTAGTCTTATAGGGAAATATACTGTATTTTGTCCTCATGCTTATCCTTTTTGAAATACTAAGATAAAGAAAATCATTATCGTTTTTTTTTACTATTTTTTTAAAAAAATCAGAGTGAACAATTTAGAAGAAGTGCAAGCAATCAATCGTATTAAGAAAAATCTAGCTCTTTATCTTCCACTGAGTATATCAACATCTTTTTTTTCCGAAAAGCCATTTACAAAAAAGAAAAATCAAATTGTTTGGATATGAAATCTTACTCCCATTAAAAATCCTCTTTACCTCATTGAGGTTGCAAAAATCATAAAAAAACAAAATATCCCACTTCAAATTATTATCATCTGAGAAGATAGAATGAAAGCTTTTCAAGGGAAAACTTTTGATAGCTTAATTCAAGGAAATCATCTTCAAGAGATTCTTATTATGAAAGGAGTATTATCTCATGCCCAGATTAAAGAAATCCTTTTTGAATCAAAATATTACTTGAACACCTCTATTTCTGAAGGTCAATGCTTAGCTGTATATGAAGCTAGTTTAGCATGATGCTATCTTTTTTTACCTCAAATTATGGCATTTCGTAGTGTCTTTAAGTATGCAAGTTATTTCAATACCCCTTTAGATCTCATACATCAAATTCAATCAGTATTAGGTAACAATAAAATAGATAAAAAGATTCAGTTTAACCAAAAATTCATCCTAAAATCTTATAACTATGAAGTTATTGAAAAAAGATTTCAGTCTGCAATGTTAGATCTTCGCTAATATTTTTTTATTATTTTCTACTTCTTTCTTGAGGCTGAGGGAAATTGTCAAAATTTCTACTAGATTTTTTAGGACGTAAGGATTGAAGAGTATTGTCAGAACAAATAAAATAATTGATAGAAAAAATCAGTATCTTTTTTTGAAGATTTGATATCTGTCATGAAGTAAGATAGCATTAATTTTTCAGCTTTTTTCTTTACTGGTTGAGTCTCACCATTCATGAAATAAGGTTGTTGATGCCAAATACTTTGTTTTCAAGCCAGCCTTATCTAGCTTAAATCAAAAATCATATTCAG
>JAUMXI010000072.1 GCA_030529185.1 Flavobacteriaceae bacterium | reverse complement strand
TAATGACGCAATCAACCCTTGAGAATCCTTCTCCTTTGGGGATATTCCGCCAGTTTATCGTTGAGCAAAACGGAGAGCATAAAGACTATTTTGACATTAAAGGAAGGGCATTAACAACTTTAACCGACATTGGGCGGCTTTTAATCTTGTCGCATAAAGTGAAAGGCATAACCAATACTGCCGAACGCTTTGAGAAGTTAGCCGTTTTAGAGCCTCAAAATAAAGAATTGTTTTTAGCTTGTGCTTCCGCAGCGAAAACTTTGCTTAAATTCCGTATCAAAAGTGGTATTGAAAACGATGATAACGGAAGATATTTGAATATCAAAAACTTAAAAAAGGAAGATAAAGTAAAACTTAAGCGTTGTTTTAAAGCCATCAGCAATGCACAAGAGTTAATCAAAATGCGTTTTAAAGCCTATTGATATGTTTCATTTTTTTAAAAGAAAACCCAAAGAACAAGTAAGCTATCCGAAGTTTTGGGAAAGCTATCAATCATTATTTGTGAAAGAGAATTTGCCTATTTCACAAGTCAGATTTGTTGTGTTTGATACCGAAACAACAGGGTTTAATTACGCAAATGACCGAATACTCTCCATAGGAGCTGTTGATATTACCAATAATCGAATTGATTTAAAAAATGCGTTTGAAATCTTTTTAGAACAAGAAACTTTTAACCCACAAGCCGTTTCTATTCACGGAATTATCAAACATCATAAATACACCAAATACAAAGAAGAGCAAGGAATCGAATTGTTTGTTAATTATATCGGAAATGCAGTACTGGTGGGGCATCATATTGGTTTTGATGTGAAAATGATTAACGCCGCTTTGGAAAGAATGAATTTACCCGTGCTTAAAAATAAAACCATTGATACCAATACACTTTTCAAACGAACCAAAATTATTAACCCACTTTTGCATAATGACCGAAATTATTCATTAGATGATATCTGTAATGAATTGAATATTAAAATGCACGATAGACATAATGCCGCAGGTGATTCGCTTTTAACGGCTTTGGCTTTCCTTAAACTCAAAGCCAAATTGCTTAAAGACAAAAAAGAACCGGCACTTAGCAGTTTGCTCAGGTGATGATGATTTTTTGTAAAGCATTAAAGAAAGAAGATGTATTTTTTAAGGACAAACTCCGTCCGAGGTGGGACAAGCTCCGTCCGAGATGGGACAAACTCTGTTTTTAATGACTTACGGCATCAAATGATAGTAATTTTTCGCGGTAATACTCATATTGCTTTTCCCTTGCGTGGATTTCTGCGGGTATTCCCTCGCTGATGTCGTTGATAAGCTTGTCAAATTGGTCTAATATCCCCGCAATGCGTTGTTGCTCCTCTAATGGCGGGAGGGGGATAGGGATTTGCAAAATATTGCCTTTTGTTAATTTTGCTCTTTCTCCTCCGTTAAGATAAGGAATGAAATTAAACTGGCTTAAATAATGAAATAAAAAACGATTATTTAAATCGGATTTACCAGTAATGATGTGAATATGATTGTTTGCCCAAAATTTTCCATTTACATACTGAACGGAATAATTTTCAAGACTTGCCGAGCCGTCTTCCGCTATCAATAAAAATTCACCGTCGTGTGTATATCCTTCAACATAATCTTGAATGTTGTTTGCTCCATAATACGGGGTGTTTCCTGCTACTCTTTTGTCCGCTCTGATTGGTTTTCTTTTGTTGTTCGCTAATTCACACACCTCCCCCAGCGTTTTCCGTGGGGTGTTTTGGTCAAAGGTGAGGAGTTTTTCGCGGTAGTAGGCGTATTGCTTTTTGCGGAGTCCTAACTCTTTATTTAATTCCATATTAAGGTTGTCTTTTAGTTCGGTAAATTTATCTAAAATATCGGCAATCTTACGCTGTACAGATAACGGAGGGAGGGGGATAGGGATTTTTGAATATTTTGAAATCCACTGCCTTGCGTGGTCTTCGGGCTTGTATTTTATCGTTTTCATTGCGTGATACACAAACCGAAAATCAATTCCCTCTTTGGGTGTAATGATTTTCATCGCTGACGATTTCACTTTAAAAGGAAAATCAACCCAATGAAAAGAAGTCGTAAAATCATCAAAAATAATAACGGGATTTTTTTTATCGGCTTGATATATTCCGTTTTCTTCATTAGTGTAGCCTAAAATAAAACTTTGCCCAGCGGTAAGAACGGGCGTTTTATAATTGTCGGAGTATTCGGTTGATTTTACAATATGAGGCGTTGGCTGTTGGTAATCCGCCACCTCCCCCAGCGTTTTCCATTCTACGGGTTGTCCGTTCAGCAGTTTTTTTATGTAGTTCATTGGTTAATGGTTTTTAATTGTGAAATAATTTCACCAATTTGGTTACGCAATTTTGTTTTCATTTTTTTTGTTAGACAATTTCTAATGGTGTGATGATTTTAAACTTTTTTCAAAATCAGAAATTATTTTTTGGGTTTTATTAAACTCATCATACTCCGCTTTGGCTTTAGTTTCGGCTTGTTTTTTTGAAATTCGCCCTTTCCTTTCCAAAATTTGGTACTTTCTAAATGCCAAAAATTCGTTGATACTTGTAGCAAATTGCTCCATCGTAAAGG
>JAUMXI010000071.1 GCA_030529185.1 Flavobacteriaceae bacterium | reverse complement strand
GCTGTACAAAAAAGGCATCAATTTACCGTAGTAAGTTTCGCGACCTTTTATTCTCTTGGCTTGTCTTTCCGAAGGGCTGTTGCGTTGTACATTGCCTTTTTCAAACTCCAAAATGGCTTTGGCTCTTTGGCGATGTAAATCCTGTCGAGTGACGAAAACCACCATTTGCTGAGCCGTTTTTGCAGCACTTTGCGACAAACAGGCTTCGGTTAGTTTCGCCAAAACGGATTTGTCGGTAACGTGATACGCCTCCCATAGTTGCATATTGGAACTTGTAGGCGCCAGTTGTGCCAATTCCAAACATTCGCGGACTTTTTCCGTTTCAATGGGTTGAGTTTCGTCATACAAACGCACCGCACGACGGTAATTTAATATTTCTTTTAAGTTCACCATTTTTTTGTTTAATTATTGGGTTAATATATCAATTTTGTTCTAATTTATACTTCGGATTATTGCCAAACTCCAAAATTGGGTAGTAGGCTTGTAAATATTTCATTTTGTCTTGAGGATAGAATCTTAAGTGAATTTGCCTATCAAGCCAATTTTCATAAAATGTAATAATATCCACATTCATAGCGTAATATCATGTAAGATTGATACAGCCACAATCCACCCAAATTTCTCCTTTCTTTTTTCCATTTATAACCAAACGAAAGAAATCACTACAGCCATATTCACAAATGGGAATAGTTCCGTTTAGATTGTCGGTACTACTATATTTGTTTATCAGATTGGCAAAATCATTGTCTGTTTCCATTCGCTTTTCGATATCGTCATAAGTTGTATTTTCTCCAAAATTAATAACGTCTTCAAACTCAAAATCATCAATGTAAGGAAATGGTTCGCTAAGTGTAATTTGCCATTCTTCATTCATTTTCAAAGCCTCTTGCAAAGAATAAAAACCATAATAGGATGCGTTTTGGTGCAGTTGATGTGATTGACAGCCGTTTTGGATTTCGGTTAGGAAATTGACATAACTTTCTGGGAGTTCCATCTGTAATTTTGCCTCAATTTCACGAATTTCAACCAAAGAAAGCGTACTATTTGGGGCAATGCCCAATGATGCCATCTTTTGTAAAACTCGTTTGATTTGATTGTTATTTTTTACCATGAATTAAAAAAATTATAATTTTGGATTTTTACAACAATTTTTCTAATACTTCTTTTTAGGGAGATATAATTTTTTTTGTGCCTATAAATAGTTAATTACTAATGTCTTAAACTTCCGTAGGTTGCTGATACGATGATTTCTAATAGATATTGAATTATTGATTTAGATGATACGGATAGGGTTCGTCTTTAAATAAAGCGAAAAACTTTTCGATATTATCGGCAATTACTCGCCAACGCAAATCTCTGTCGTCCCAAAAAATGATTCTCGGTTCAGTTTCGTTTTTATTAAAATCCATACAAAACTGACAACCCGCACCGTCCATTCCGAAGGTTAAAATCTTCGAAAAATCAGTGAGGTAACCCAAATCATATTCATTTACCTTTTCGTAATCTGCATAATCTTCGGCTTCCTCTAACGGAAAATGTTTGGGCAATTCTTGGCTTTCTTCAAGAATTTCTTCTTTTGTTTCATAAAAAATATTCAGTTCGGTGTCCAGTTCAAAGCCGTATTGGTCTTTTTGTGCCGAATTTGTGTTATCTTGATGTTCAGAAATTAACTCAAAGTAATGTTTCGGGATTTTTAATTTTTTCTGATTCATAGTTTTTGTTTTTTAAAATTCATTATAATTACGATAGGATTTTTTGCCAAATTTCAAGTTCATTATCCAGCCGAATAACCTTTATATCCAAATTTTTGTATTCTTTTTGAATGTTTTCGATTTGTTTTTGGTTCAACACATTAAAAGCGTACATTTTTTTGATTTTCCCGTTTGGTATTTCGCCAATTTGCTCTTCCCAAATCTCTTCTTCCTTAGGAATATAAGAGGTGGAACTCCAAAAATTTTCTTTTGTTATCCATTCTCCCCAAGTTAGGTTTTTGTCAGCAAGATAGCCGTAAGCGTAATCAATTCGAGCAATGAGCAAATAGGCTTCGATGATTTTTTTGGCTTTTTCGTGGTCAAAACTATCATTGGCTTTCCAGAAAAACTCAATATCCAACCGAGAAAAGTTATACGACTGCATCCACAGATTGAATTGCGACTTATAACTGTAATCATCTTTGTGTGAAGCACTGATTCCGAACAAATTTTTATATCCTTTTTTATTGATTTTCTTCCAAAAAGTGGTTTGTTTTACCAGCGGGTCGCCTTTTGAAATGCCGTAGCCCGAACCGTTAATGTCCATTCGCAGGTCTGTCTGTTCAAAAATCTCTTCCCCAATGGTAATTAGCATTTTTACCAAAGCCTCTTTTTCGGTTTTGGTATAATTTTCTTTGTTGATATTGGCGTAAATGCGTAGGTAATTTTGCGTTTTTTTGTTCATCTTTTTCTCTTTGATCTTGAGTGCTTTAAAAAAACATTTGTTATTTTTTGCTGACAAACAAGGTTTTAGCATTTTGCAAATTTTCAATCTTTTTAGTTTTTTTGATTAGCCTGCAATGACTTTAACACCTCTTTCTTATTCAACACATTAACCATCGATTGTAGAAATTCTTGTTGGGCGGTG
>JAUMXI010000070.1 GCA_030529185.1 Flavobacteriaceae bacterium | reverse complement strand
AGAGCTGGATTTCGTAGGTGCTTCTGTCGGTCGAGAGCACGCTTAATCCGCTGACCTCGTCCGTCTCCATCAGCTGCAAGGTCACTTCGTCTGTTGCCGGGTTGGGCGAGAGGGAGAAAGCGGAAATCATAGATGATCGGATGTTGACTTTAAGTCTTTTCCATCCTGTCCATCCGCACTTGTTCAGTGCTCTTATTTCAACCATAAATGACAGTGACGACGATGGAAGGGGATAAATCGTAGCATACTGGTTCTTATCTCCACTGGTAGAGATATTTCCACTGGTTATTTTCCAATCCCATCTATCGACGTCTTCATCCGATTCAAGAGCACATGGATTAGGTTGAGATTCAGTAAAGAATCTTTTGGGATTTCCATTGTGATCATACAGATAATCGCCATACATATATATACCGGGTAGACCAACTGATAATTCCTTTTCTAATTGTGATATAAGGCTATTATTTATATGTACATTGGCTGTTAAAATACATTTTCCATTTCCGTTTTTCCGGAATACGGCTGTTTCTGTTCCCTGTCCCGAAATCAACTGTAATCTGTCATTAGTAAAATTCCACTGCACCGTTGCTCCCTGCGGAAGGTTCTTTATTGTGTAGGTTGCCTGATTGCAAACCGACGTGGGGCCGGAAATGGAGGGCTTCCGGACATAATATTTTTTTGTCTTTGCAGGTTGATATATAGAAAAAACATCGTTGGGACCATGTTTTACCAGAGGCCCTCCCCAACCCCATTTAGATTCATATAAATTACTGTTTAGTCTGATTGCTGAATGATTTCCATCTCTGTGATAAGATACTTTTGTTGCTATCTTTTCAGGCACCTCAATATAACTATCATCTGTCCAATAGATATCTTCAGCATCATCTGTATAACGACCCATCCATACTTTGTCTCCTCCTTCTGAGACATGCCACGCGTAAGCATGGCAATTGTATTTGTATGATGGAGCTTCAACAAGTTCAGCACCATTATAATTAGAATTTAAATCGGCTGCCAATGCTGCTATTTGTGCAGGTGTATATACTATGTCGCTACTTGTGAGTTTCCATGTGTCTTGAACGATACTATTATTTGGCGTTTTTACATTTGAAACTTTGGTATATGTTTGAGCATTTAAAGCTTCCCCACAAAACGACAAAAATATTAATATTATAATAAACGATTTCATAATAAAATTATTTATAGATGGAATTGATATGACTTTCAACATTTCTCATTATTTTTTTGTCAATTAGGGTCGGATTCTGTACAAAATCATATATTATTTTTTTCTGATCTTTATTTTCATATTTAAAATCAGGGTCATTTATGATTTTTTTTACATACAATAGATTTGTAGGAATAGTATTTAAGTTGCTAAAAATACCTTGATAATAACTTTTTAACTTATGATGTTCAAAACTTAATAGAAATAATTGTTTTTCCTTCTCTGGACTTAGATTATCTATAATCACATCTTGAGTTAACATAAATTCCACGACAAAATGACGAAATGTAAATCGTCCTTTTTCTACTTCATCCAAAAAATTTAGTTTTGTCATATCAGTAGCCAAAGCTTTGTATTTTTTCAATAAAACATCTATTAAGTTGGGACGTATAAGAAGTTCTTGAAATCCATTAAATTCATTTGTTAAGACTTCGAATCCTTTTTGATAATTGTCACAAAATAGAATGTCAGTTAGATATGGATATCTGAGGCATGTTTCTAACAATGCCTCCGTTGATATCCATGATAAAATGGAGTTAGGTATTTGTAATGCCATAATACGTTCATCAATATTTTCAATCGTCCTCCATTGTTTACTTCCTTGTTTAATAGGGAAGTCATATACATCGTTTCCTGTTGTTTGAGCATTAGCATATAACCCGCTCATCAATAAAATTAGATAAAATATTTTTTCATAATCTATACTATTAATCAATTAATAAACTCCATTCCCATACTCGTAAATTAATTTCCAGTCTTTACTTGTATGGCAAAAATGATCTGTCGAAACGTCTTCCTTACTCCAAGCGACTCGCTTTCCTCCGTCATAATACACTTCGCAAAATAAACATGAACTTAAATAGTTCTTTACAAAATAAACGGTCTTTTCATTCCATTCACCTTGATATAATCTGATTTTGACGATAGCAATATCTTTTTCATTTTCTTTCTCCATTTGATTTACTTTTTCTGAAAGCCAATCCGGAAAATCTTTTTTTGCCATAATATCATGAGGTGCTTTTTGTAAATTAGAGAAGAAGGTTTCTTCCGCATTCGTTTCTTTCTCTTTCTCGCACCCCATCACTCCTACCATCAGCAAAAGCAGGGCACCTGTCCATAAAATGATTTGATGTTTCATGTTTTTCTGTTTTTTAAAAGTTCGTAATTGTTTTTCGTATTCCGGATATTTCTTTTACGCTGCGCCTCCGGTGCGGTTTGCAAGGCGCATCGGCTTGTCGGGGGGCGTATCGGTTGTTTTTTCCATAGTTTTATCTTTTTTTGTTATGGTACGACAAAGGTATAAATATTTTTTTGATAAGATGCAACTATTTCGCTTGTTTTTTTGATATTTTTTTGGTGCCCGGAAAATAACCGTTAACCATTTTCCAACCAAGGGCTGAAAG
>JAUMXI010000069.1 GCA_030529185.1 Flavobacteriaceae bacterium | reverse complement strand
TTTATATCAATTTTGGGTATATTTGACCATCATACTTTGGAAAACACGACCAAAAAGAGTAATAATCCGAAATATCAAAATATGATAATGTGGATAAATAATTTAAATCAGATTTTAAAAATTGAAAACCAATAATTCTGTCAGAAAAACAGGACAAAATGGAAGCACTTCTCAACGCCATACAGAATTACGTTCCTCTTTCTTTCAAAGAGAGAGAATTGATAAAAGGTCTGTTCTCCGAAATATCTATTTCCAAAAACACTCATCTTTTAGAAGCTGGTAATATCTGTAAATATCTCTATTTCATAAAAGAAGGATTGTTTCGTCATTTTATCGATGACCAAACAGTACACTTTAGTAGCGAAAATTCATTTATGTGTGACCTGACAAGTTTTTCCACACAAACTCCTTCTATAAAATCGTTTGAAGCCTTGGAAAACAGCATTTTATTTAGGATTTCTTATAATGATTTACACTAATTCTGTAATAAAGTGCAACACGGCGAACGATTTAATCGTTTGGTCGTAGAAGAAGCTTTCAATAAAACTGTTTTGTATATCTATGATCTTCAAAAACAAACTCCCACAAAACGATACGAGACTTTTTTACATCAATTTAAAGGATTAAGCCAACGAATACCCCAATACTACATTGCTTCCTACATCGGTGTAACTCCACAATCGCTAAGTCGTATCCGCAGAAAAATGGTTTCCTGAAAAGCATTTATTACCCAAAGGTAATTGCCATCGTTTTTAGTTATCATAATTTTGCCTCTAAAAAGGAAAAATATGGAAACTAAAGACAAAATTTTTATTACCATTGCTCTATTTATGACAATCATAGGTTTTTCATTAAGCTTAGGAAGCATATCCTCTTTTATAGCAATGAACGTAGTAGCCCCTCAACCTCTTTTGCCCAATTATTTTGTTATTTGGCAGCGATACTTTATCTCTTCCATTATGAATTATGTAACAGTTCTGGCTATGGTTTTGTTCTTATTAGGAAACGGATTATTCGTTTTTCTGAAAGGTGCCAAAAAGAAGACAATTACATTATTCCTTTTATCGGTAATAATAAGTATCAATGGACTATTTTTTATTGTCCCTACTGCCTATAAAGCAAATACTTATACTATCCATAAAAATTATTTGGAACAACATTGGAATGCCTATTTGATAGAGAAAAGTCTGGAGGATACTTTGGGAGGAGTCAATATGTTACTCCTGATTGTTTATCTTTTCATTGTTATATATTTCTCAATTAATAACAATTTTAAAAATATGAAATAAATGGTACGAAATTACTTTTATCTAATCGTTGGTTTTATATGTTTGCTATCAGCTTTTACGCATACAATAGCTGGTTTAAGTTCTGTATTGCCCAATTTAACAACTTCAACACAATCGAACCTAATACTAAGGTTGTTTTTACTTACATTTGGCACATTATCGCCGGTGAAAATATTGTATTTGGAATTGTCTTACTTATTTTAGCTATAAACAAAAATGTAGTAAATGATAAACTAACAGTTTGGTTCGTAATGGCTGTGTTAATGGTACGTTGGGTAATTATAATTATTACTTATTCTATACTCTCAAACAATATCAGTGATATAACAATACTAATTCCTGAAAGTATTGTAATGTGGGTATTAATTATCTTATTATGGTTTGGGCTAAAAAAGAAAAACAAAATTATAAACAATAAAAATATTTTATAACCAATACAAAAATAACATCATTATGGCACAATCAAAGAACAACATCGTAACCCACGGATTAAGTGGGAAAGTGGGAGATATTTTAGTCTTCTCTCAACGAAATGGGAAAACCATCGTATCCAAAGCTCCCAAAAAACGTACGGGAGAAGATTCCGAAAAGCAAAAGCAGCAACAAGCCAAGTTTCAACAGGCGGTACTCTACGGGAAAGCTGTCCTTGCAGATGAAAATCAGAAGGCAATGTACGAAAAAGAGGGCAAAAAAGCCTATAACGTAGCGGTTGCCGACCTGCTCAATGCACCTAAAATTGAGAGTATTAACGTTTCAAATTACAAAGGAAATGTAGGAGATACGATTATTGTTCGTGCAACAGATGATTTTAAAGTAGTTTCTGTAAAAGTGATTATCCAAAACGCCGACGGCTCATTAGTGGAAGAAGGACAGGCTGTTTTACAGGGTATCGATTGGATTTATACCGCCACTGCCCAAAATCCAGACCTTTCAGGAGATAAAATCATCATTCAGGCTTCTGATATTCCTGCCAATATGACAGAAAAAACAGAGGTTTTAAAATAAATAAACAACGACTCTTGAACGAAGAAACAACGAAGAAGTAACGAAGATACTCCTTGTTGTTACTTATGACAATCTGTCAGAAAGTAAGACTTGCAAAGATACAAATTAATGTGCCTTTATAAGTCTTATTTATTGTTTTAAATAATTAAACCGAGTCCAATACTTAACTACATATCTTTTTTATGTTTTAAGTATTGATTTTCAATGTTTTTCTGTGTTTTCTGTCGGCATTGGAGACGAAGTGTTAAGAAAATCAATGAGTGGAGCGTAGGAAATTTCTACTGTTTGAGCGTAAGCGAGTTTAGAAATTTTCAGTGGAATAAATTGATTTTTAGCGAAGTATCCACAGCCTTGAATTTTTGGTACTTTTGTTTCAAGAC
>JAUMXI010000024.1 GCA_030529185.1 Flavobacteriaceae bacterium | reverse complement strand
TTTTTTCTTTACCCTATTTTCGTATTACCTCAGATGTTGATAGGTTATTTTTGTTCAGTATTACGGCTAAAATTAGGTTTTGTTTGGGGTATTATGTTTCATTCGGCTATCAATTCAATTCCTATATTATTAACAATAATTTCTTAAATTTGCTTTTTTAAAGATAATTTTTGTCTTAAAGACAATAAAATAACAATGGAAAAGATAAAAAATAACCCTACAATAATGCGTGCGTGGGCATCGTATGACTGGGCAAATTCGGTATATTCTTTGGTCGTCACTTCTACCATTTTCCCTATTTATTACTCTATTATTACCACAGCATATCAAAAAAATGAGTATGTGGAAGAGGCTGGGAGATGGATAAAAGTGCCTGTTCGCCATATGATAAGTTTTTTTGGCAAAGAGTATGAGCCAGATGCGGTGTATGGGTATTCTCTCACGGTGTCATTCTTTATTGTGGTATTGCTTACGCCTATTCTGTCGTCTTTGGCGGATATTATCGGGAATAAGAAATCTTTTATGCAATTTTTCTGCTATCTTGGGGCGACTTCTTGTATGGGCTTGGCTTTGTTCGTCAATATGAATACGGTGTATTTAGGCTTATTATTTAGCATTACGGCAAGTATTGGTTTTTGGGGAAGTTTGGTCTTTTATAATTCGTTTTTGCCTGATATTGCCACGAAAGACAAACAAGATGCTTTATCTGCCAGAGGTTATGTTTATGGTTATTTAGGCTCTGTTGTGTTGGTGATTATCTGTTTGTTGCTTATCCAAGTAGTGGCGAAAAATGCAAAAGAGGCTCTGCTTTATACAAGGTTAAGTTTCTTATTGACAGGAGCTTGGTGGTTTGGCTTTTCGCAATATACCTTTAAACATTTACCGAAATTTGGAGAAGTGAAAGAACAATTGCCAAAGGATTTGGTGTTGTTGAATTTTAAAAATATTTTCAAATCTCATAGTGATAAAGGAGGCTGGGGACATGTTTTAAAGAGCAATATCAAATTTTATATAGAGATTGTAAAAGAGAGTTTTAAGGAACTTTTCAAAGTAGGGAAGGAACTTTTCCAAACTGCGAATTTAAAATATTTTCTATCAAGTTTTTTCTTTTATAGTGTAGGAATGCAAACCATTTTCTTGATGGCGACGCTCTTCGGGAAAAGTGAAATTAATTTGGCTCAAGATAAATTAATTTTAACTTTGTTATTGATTCAAATTGAGGCAATTATAGGAGCAGTATTCTTCTCTCGTTTGTCTAAAAAAATCGGTAACAAAAATGTGATTAGCATCACGGTATTTCTTTGGGTGGTGATTTGCGTTTGGGCTTATTTCCTTAACAAAGCCAATCCGAATGTAGAGTATCATTTTTATGCAGTGGCTGGTTTGGTAGGTTTGGTAATGGGAGGGCTACAAGCGATGTCTCGTTCTACTTATAGCCGACTTCTGCCCGAAAATAGTATGGATAACACCACTTATTTTAGTTTCTACGATGTTTTGGAGAAAATTGCCATAATGGTGGGGACTTTTATTTTCTCTTATATCATTGATAATTACATTGAAATTCAGCAGGTTTTTGCTAAAATAGAAGTGATGCTTCCGAATGCTGGAGGAATGCGATTTGCCGCTTTCTTTATGGGAGCCTTCTTCCTTATAGGATTGATTTTGATACGCTTTGTTAATATTAGAGTAATGAAGGAAAAAGAAATTTTGTAAATGATGAAAAAACTAAGCGTTTCGGAGATAAATAAATTGTTAGACAAGGAATCTGCTTTAGTAAAAAGTAAGGAGATTGAGCAACTTCATCGTCAAAAATATATTTTGGTGACGGGTGGTGCGGGGTCTATAGGAAGCGAATTGGTTCGCCAAATTTGTCTTTTTTCGCCTAAAAAAATAGTGGTTTTAGACCAAGGGGAAACGCCTTTGCATCAGTTGAGTTTAAACCTTAGTAATGATTTTCCGAATGTTGAAATTGATTATATTTTAAGTGATGTTTCAGATCCAAATCGTTTGGAGCAGATTTTTCAGCAGTATCGGTTTGATATAGTCTATCACGCAGCGGCTTATAAACATGTGCCTATTATTGAGAAAAATCCTTATGAAGGAGTGAAAGTCAATATTTTAGGGACAAAAATTTTAGCGGAATTTTCTTCTCAATACGAAGTGGAAAAATTTGTATTGATTTCCACGGATAAAGCCGTAAACCCCGTGAGTGTAATGGGAGCTACGAAGCGTGTGGCAGAGCTGATTATACAATATTTCCAAAGGAAGAATGGAAATAAAACCAAGTTCATTACGACGAGATTTGGGAATGTTTTAGGTTCCAACGGTTCGGTGGTTTTTCGGTTTATGGAGCAAGTGGAAAATCGCCAACCAATTACCATTACTCACCCTGAAATTACCCGATATTTTATGAGTATTTCCGAATCGTGTAGGCTGGTGCTTCAATCGGTAGCGATAGGAAAGGGCGGAGAAATTTGCGTTTTTGATATGGGCGAACCGATTAAAATCGTTGATTTGGCAAAAAAAATCGGTCAAGCTTATGGAGTGGAAATAGGAAAAGATATAGATCTGATTTTCACTGGGTTGAGAGATGGAGATAAAATAGAAGAAGAATTATTTAATGCTTCCGAAAAAGTGGATTTTACGCAAGATAAAATAATGTTTTCCAATAGTTTAAATTTAAATTTTGAGAAAATTAAATTCATTATAGAAGAATTCCAAAGGAAATTCCACGAGGAAAAAAATACAGATTGGAAAAATTATCTTAAAACCATTTTGAAAGATTTTAACTAATTGAAAACAAAGGGAATATATTATCATTATGCGAAGCCAATTTTAGATTTTATTTTGGCACTTTTGGCATTTATTTTCTTTTTTCCGCTTTTTACAATTATTACAATAGGTTTGTTTTTCGCTAATGATAGAAAAGTATTTTTTGTTCAAAAAAGATTAGGGAAAGATGCTAAATTATTCACTATCATTAAGTTTAAAACAATGAATGACAAGAAAGATGATGCAGGAAATTTACTCCCTGATGAAAAGCGTTTGACCTCCATCGGGAAGTTTCTTCGTGCTACTTCTTTGGACGAACTGCCCCAGTTGATTAATGTTCTCAAAGGGGAGATGAGCCTTATCGGACCACGACCTCTGTTGCCTTTTTATTGGGATTTGTATAATGATTTTCAGAAGAGAAGAAACGAAGTGAAACCAGGGATTACGGGATGGGCTCAGGTAAATGGGAGAAATCGTATTTCGTGGATTAAAAAATTTGAATTAGATGTTTGGTATATAGACCATATCAGTTTTTTTTTAGATTTAAAAATATTAATTTTAACCATTGTTAAAGTTTTAAAATCGGAGGGAATTAATGAAGAAGGACAGGCGACAAGCGAAGAATTTAAAGGAAATTTCTAAAAATGAGTGCTAAAATTTGGCTTTCTTCTCCACATCTTGGATGTGAGGAAATGAAATATATTCAAGAGGCTTTTGCCCAAAATTGGGTGGCTCCTTTAGGGGCGAATGTAGATGGTTTTGAGCAAGATTTGGAGAATTATTTGAGTGAAAACAGAAAGGTAGCAGTAGTTAATACAGGCACGGCAGGGATTCATTTGGCGTTGAGAATGTTGGGCGTTTCCAAAAATGATGAGGTACTTTGCCAGAGTTTAACTTTTTGTGCATCGGCAAACCCTATTGTTTATCAGGGAGCTACGCCTATTTTGGTGGATAGTGAGCCAAAAACTTGGAATATTTGCCCTAATATTTTAGAAGAAGCAATAAAAGATAGATTAAAAAAGGGGAAGAAACCTAAGGCGATGATTATCGTCCATATTTACGGAATGCCTGCTAAAGTAAAGGAGATTTTGGAAGTTTCTAAAAAATATGAAATCCCAATCATAGAAGATACAGCGGAGGCTTTAGGAAGCCAATATCAAGGGCGAAAATGCGGAACTTTTGGAGATTTTTCTGTTTTGAGTTTTAATGGAAATAAAATCATTACAACTTCTGGGGGAGGAGCATTGGTTTGTAAAACCTCGGAAGAAAAGAAACAAGCGATTTTCCTATCAACTCAAGCCAGAGATGAAGCCTCTCATTATCAGCATTCAGAAATTGGGTATAATTATAGAATGAGCAATATTTGTGCAGGGATTGGGCGAGGGCAAATGGAGGTTTTAGAGGATAGAATTGTTGCTCGTAGAAGAAATCATAGGTTTTATCAAGAATTATTTAAACCGATTGATGGAATAGAGGTTTTTTCAGAACCAGATGATGATTTTTTCTCTAATCATTGGCTTTCGGTGGTTCAATTGGATAAGAAAAAATTAGGTTTTGACAGAGAGGATTTAAGGCAAAAATTTTTGGAAGAAAATATAGAAACGCGTCCCGTTTGGAAGCCTTTGCACCTTCAACCAGTTTTCGCTGATGTTGCTTATTATGGGGGAAATGTGGCTGAAAATTTATTTAAAAATGGATTGTGCTTACCTTCGGGATCAAACCTTACAAAGGAAGATTTAGATAGAATTAAAACATTAGTATATAGTATTTTATGAAAATAAAAGATACGCCAATAAAGGATTGTTATATCATAGAACCTACTATTTTTGAAGATGATAGAGGTTATTTTTACGAAAAATTTAATGAGAAAAAATTTGAAGAACTTACCGGCTTGAATGGGCATTTCGTTCAGGATAATATTTCTAAATCTACTTATGGAGTGCTTCGTGGTTTGCACTTGCAAAAAGGGGAATATGCACAGGCAAAATTGGTCTCTTGTTTGGAAGGAAGAGTTTGGGATATTGCGGTAGATGTGCGAGAGGCTTCGCCAACTTTTGGTAAATGGTTTGGCGTGGAGCTTTCGGCGGAAAATAAGTTGCAATTTTATATTCCGAGAGGATTTGCACACGGATTTGCAGTATTGAGCGAAACGGCAGTTTTTGCTTATAAGTGCGATAATTTTTACAACAAAGAATCTGAAGGAGGGATTATTTGGAATGATAAGGAATTGAATATTGATTGGAAACTCCCTGAAAATGAAGTTGTTTTATCGGATAAAGATAAAATACAAGCGACATTTAAGGAACGAAATTTTTAAAAATAGAATTAATTGGAACTCATCAAAATTGGTGAGTTCTTTTATTTTTTTATTTTTGTTTCTTTCAAAATAAAAAATTTATGTTTTCCAAAAAGAAAGAAGATTTTAGTATAATACTTAAAAAACATTTTAGCCGTAAAAACCAAAACCATTCTATTGAACCACTTTCAGAGCTTTTCCAAAGTGTTAAAAAAGTTCATTTTGAAGTTTTCTTGGCATATCTCAAAAACAATGAAGAAATAACCCAGAACTTAAAAGAATATTTACTCCGTATTTTTTCAGGGAAAAGTTTTAATAAAGCCATTACAGATGCTTATATTTTATCGGAAAATGCCTTTATTGCAGAGCTGAAAAAAAGAATTTCTTATAAATTTCTCCCTCCAGTGGAAGACGAAAACAGCGTTTCGTATATCATTTCCAAAGTTTTTCTTAATCCAAAATCTGATTTTCAATATATAGATAAAATCAAAAAAGAGGAGAGCGATGAGTTGTTTCAGCTATTAGGTTTTGATGCCCTAATAGACCTTGAAGTGGTAAAAAAAGAATTGATAGCTTCGGTCAATACCTTATCCAGACGAGCAATGGGAACTGTTTTAGACTATGAAATAGCCAGAATGGTACCCGAATACCAATCGTTTGATAATCCATTTGTTGCATTGCAAAAGGAATTAGACCTCATTACCGAAAGATTTAAAGAGGATAAAGCTTTGAATTTACACTCTAAAGACACGGACTATAAGCAGATTAAAATTTACTTAGAGCAATCCCTCGGTTTTGTAGATAAAGCTTTTAAGAATGCTTCTAAATTCGGGATTTCCAGTAAAATCAATCAATCTTTATTGAAAATAAGACAACAGCTACAAAGGATAAAGGAAACCACCGCCTTGCTCGTGAAAGACACGCAAGAGGATACTCTGGAAAACTCCAAAAAGTTGGTAATGAATATTCTGAGCTATAAATCTCATAGGAATAATATTAGAGAACTGGTAGATGATAGCACCAAATTGCTCTCGCACTTGATAACTTCTCACACTGCCGATACAGGAACGCACTATATCGCCATTTCTGTGAAGCAATACCTTAAAATGTTTTGGAAATCCAGCGGGGGAGGCGTGGTCGTTGGCTTCTTGTGTGTCATCAAGATGTTGTTTAGCTATAGCCAAGGGAGCGAATTTACCTTTGCTCTTTTGTATGCTTCTAATTATGCCGTGGGATTTATTTTGATTTATCTTCTGAATTTTACTTTGGCGACGAAACAACCAGCGATGACGGCAAGCACGATGGCAAGAGTCTTGGCAGATGAAAGAAGCCAGTCTAATAATTACCAAGAATTTGCCAATTTGGTGGCGAAATTATTCCGAACTCAATTCATTGCCTTTGTCGGGAATGTGCTTTGGGCTTTCCCTGTGGCTCTTGGGGTGATTTATGGCTTAGATTGGCTCTTGGGCGAGAATTTAGCCACTCCGAAAGCCGATAAATTGCTCAAGGATTTAGACCCATTTCAGTCTAAGGCAATTTTACACGCTTGTATAGCGGGTGTGTTTTTGTTTATTTCTGGGGTGATTTCCGGGAATATTGCCAATCATTCTATGTTCCACCAAATCCCAAAAAGAATTGCACAAAATCCTTACCTCAATGATGTTTTTGGAGTGAAATTTTCCCAAAAATTGGCTCGTTTTTATAGTAAAAATTGGGCAGGGATAGTGTCCAACTTCTGGTTTGGGGTTTTCCTTGGAGTGATTGCCCCTTTGGGCGTGTTCTTAGGCTTGGATTTGGACATTCGCCACATTACATTCTCGGCGGGAAATTTCGCCTTGGGGCTTTATGGTAAAGGTTTTGAGGTTTATCCTTATGAATTTTGGGTGGCTTTGAGTACGGTATTTCTCATTGGCTTTTTCAATTTCATTGTGAGTTTTGGGCTGTCTATGTTCTTGGCTTTCCGTTCGCGTGAGATTAATGTAGGTGAGGTAGGAAAAATTTACCAAGGGATTTTTAGGTATTTTCTTAAAAACCCTTTGAGGTTCTTTATCCCCTTAAAATCTGGCTTAGATAAAGGCACCAATGAGCTGATAGAGAAGATTTAGAAAATTCTTATATTTGTCATAAATATTTAAATAACAATCAAATAACAATCAAATTTTTAGTAATATGGAAAACAATTTAGCAAGTGTAGAATTTACTACCGAAGAATTACAGAGATTAGATGGGGCGTTGAACACCATCGCAGAGGTTTTAAAAGGCAAAACCCACAACCTTACTCCCGCAGAACGCAAGCAGTTTGGGCGTATCGCAGAGCAGAACAAACTCTTTGTAGATAAAGCCAAAAACTATATGGAGCAGTACCCGCAGTATGTGCCAAGTTTTGTGGATAAAGCCGAGTTTGATAAAGACCACAAAGCTCGTGAGGTGATAGAAACTCGCCTCATTCGTTTAGACGGGTTGCGTGAGCAGTTGGCAGATACCAAAGTGCTTTTGGATAATGACAATTATACGATGGCACTCACTTTTTACCGAAACATCAAGTTTTTGGAGAAGGAAAATTTCCCTGGAATTACCAATATTTCACAAGATTTGGGGCAATTTTTCTCTCGCACCAAGAAGAAAACCGATGCAAAACCTGAGCAATAGATTAGCTTAATCAATTTTTAGGACAATAGACCCCAGCGATGGGCTTCCATAGAGCAAACGACCTCTTCGGAAGCCCATTGTTTTACTAACTTACCCCAATGATGGCATAAATTACCCCAAAACTTCTCTAACTTAGCCCAATGATGGCATAAAATATGACAAAATTTCATTAAATCAGCCCAAATTATAATCTTTGTAGAAAGATTTTGATAAAGTTTTAATATATTTGCCTTAATAAAATTGCACGATATGAAAAAAGTATTTTTATTATTCGCCAATATGTTCGTGTTTTCGGGTTTGTTTTCGCAGGAGAAGGAAGCTCAACTCACGCCACACTTTAAGATAGAAGCCTTCGTTGAGAAGATAGGTTTGGGCTATGAAGTTCCGCTTTCGTCAAAGGTGCTTTTAGATGTCAATGCAGGGGTAGGAGGTGCCAATATCGTTATTGCTCCTGTGCTGAGCTATAAATTGGGGAGGGACAACGGCATAAATTATTACGGAATCTTCGTTAAAGGTCAGTTGAGGTATTACATTAGCAGAGATAGACGAGCAAAAAAAGGCAGGTCTTTGGGGAATAATGTGGGGACTTTCGTGGGTTTGCAATCTAAGTTGAATTTCAATAACGATAGCGAATATTGGGGTAATGTTTGGCTTAGCGATGTGCATTTTGGGCAACAATTGCCATTGGGCGAGAAGTTTGTTTTCCGTTATCATTTAGGCGTAGGCTATACTCAAAATCTGACATATAAGGACAAAATGCTATACCCAGCCGTGAATTTAGTATTCGGTTATTTATTTTAAAATATAAAGGAGCTTAATTTTAATGATGTCCTTTTTTGTTTCATTAATTTAGATTGGTTCTATATAAGCCGTATTTCGTTGAGTTTTCAGGGGAATGAGTTAAATTTGCCTTCCTAAAAATTTTTGAGATAATGAGAACCAAATCTTCCAATAGAAAGAGAATAAATATCGTCACGCTGGGCTGTTCCAAAAATGTGTATGATTCCGAAGTGCTGATGGGGCAACTCAAAGCCAATAATAAGGAGGTGGTGCATGAAGGGCAGGGCGATATTGTAGTGATCAATACCTGTGGTTTCGTGGATAATGCCAAAGAGGAGAGCATCAACACGATTTTGCATTTCGTGGAGGCAAAGAAGCGTGGCGAGGTGGAGCAGGTTTTCGTGACGGGCTGTCTTTCCGAGAGATACAAACCCGATTTGATAAAGGAAATCCCCGATGTAGATGAGTATTTCGGAACACGAGATTTGCCAGTTTTGCTCAAACATTTAGGAGCTGACTATAAGCACGAATTGGTAGGGGAGCGATTGACCACCACGCCAAGGCATTACGCTTATCTTAAAATTTCGGAGGGTTGCGATAGACCTTGTGCCTTTTGTGCCATTCCTTTGATGAGAGGAGGGCATATCTCTACACCTATAGAAGATTTGGTAAAAGAAACTCAAAAATTAGCCAAAAAAGGAGTAAAAGAGCTGATTCTCATTGCTCAAGATTTGACTTTCTACGGGCTTGACCTTTACAAAAAAAGAGCCTTGGCAGATTTATTAAAAGAACTCGTAAAAGTGGAAGGTATTGAGTGGATTCGTTTGCATTACGCTTTCCCTACGGGCTTCCCAGAAGAGGTTTTGGATTTGATAAAAGACGAACCCAAAATTTGTAATTATATAGATATACCATTACAGCACATCAATACCGAAATTCTAAAGGCAATGAAGCGTGGGACAACCTATGAAAAGACCACCGCCTTGCTCAACAAATTCCGAGAAAAAGTACCCAATATGGCGATTAGAACTACTTTAATAGTAGGTTTCCCTGGTGAAACGAGAGAGCAGTTTGAAGAACTTAAAAATTGGGTAAAAGAACAGAGATTTGATAGATTGGGGTGTTTTACTTACTCTCACGAAGAAAATACTACCGCTTATGAGCTGGAAGATAATGTTCCACAAGAGGAGAAAGAGGCAAGAGTAGAGGAAATTATGGAACTTCAACAGCAGATTTCTTGGGAGAAAAATCAAGAGAAAATAGGCAAAACATTCCGTTGTATTTTTGACCGAAAGGAAGGGAAATATTTCGTGGGAAGAACCGAGTTTGACTCCCCCGATGTGGATAATACCGTATTGGTTCCCGCCGAAAATACTTACATTTCTATCGGTGATTTCGTGAATGTAAAAATTATTTCCGCCGAAGATTTTGACCTTTATGGAGAGATTGTAAAAGAGTAAATTTATTTCTTTAAATTTAATTTAGATAGAGGGTAAATCTTAAAAATTATATTTCCTAACAGAATAATGCCTATTAATAAAGTAGGCTTATACACCAAGTTGATAAATACATAGTCTGTATTAGGAAAAAACGAGGTGATGAAAATTGCTCCTGCACTTAAGAAAACGCCTTTGAGCATGGTCCAAGAAAGAGGAAAGACTCGGAAGTGGTGATAATTAAATACAATTTTTATCAAATTAAATAAAGTAAGAGAAGTAGCATAGGAAATGGCAATTCCTAAAATTCCTAAATTGGTATAATGGAGAAATAACGCGTTCATTCCGATAGTCAGAAAGGCTAAAACCAGCATAAAAGCTGTATTGTATTTGTAAAGAGGAGAAAGGGAAATGATATGGCTATTAAATCCCGTCGCCAAATCAAACAGCATTGCCCCTCCGATAATCCAGAGGATAGGCTCGGCTTTTTGAAGCAAAATTCCATTTTTCATAAACTGCGTGAGAAAAGGGAAGCCCACTAAAATACAGGAAAATAACACCAAACCAAGCAAAAATAAATTCAGTGAAGTTTTTTGATGAAACTCATTGAGGGGGCTTATCTTATTTTCAGAAAGGTATTGATTAATCATCGGAGCAGAAATATTGAAAATTCCCATTTGAGGAATCATTATCAAAGCTGTGATAGAATAAATATTGCTATACAGCCCATTTTCTTCAAAACCAATGTATTCGCTAATCATTACATTGGCAATTTTTAAGGCTAAAAAGCTCCCAATATTTCCCAAAAACCCGAAAAAACTATACGCTAAAATCTGATGCCAGAGTTTGTTTTGTAGGAAATAATCAAAATGAAAATTAAACTTAAAAGGCTATAAACGATGATTATAAATAAAATATCCCAGCATTGAAACCAAAAAGAAAGCAAGGAAAAAAGTCAACGACCAGTTTTCGGAAATTCCCAAAAAGAAAAAGACACAAAAAGCCCCTATATTAGCCAGTTTGGGAAAAAGATTTTCAAAAATATTGGGAATGGCAATTCGTTTATAATTGGAGATGTATTTATTTAATACCGCTGAAACCGATAAAAATAAAATCAGAGGTAAAATAAAATGTTTCAAATCCCAACTTTTACTATTTTTCAATTCTGGAAAAAGATTGAATATGAGGAAGTAAAATAGGGAGAAAATCACAAAATTAATGCAAATGCCCATTAACGAAAGCGAAAGCATATTTTGATGTTTCCCCTCTTTTTGAGTTTGAGCGAAGAATTTTACATTGGCAAAAGAAATTCCAAAAACCACGATAGGCACGAGCATTTCTGCCATTGGAAAAATAAATCTCAACTTCCCGTAAAATTCCAAATCATACGGAAAAATAAAGAAATTGGAAAAAGTTCCCAACGCAAACCCCAGATATCCTACGAGAGAATATTTTATTCCTTGCTTTACTACTACGCTCATTTTGAGTTTTTTATAAAAATAAAGTTTTTAATATATCGGCTATTTTCTTCGTTTAAATCTTTGTTTTTCTCTTCTAAAATATTGGCTTGAAGTGGCTTTAAAATAAAATTTTCTCGGCAGAGGTAATGAGCAGAATAATCCAATTTTTCTATTTCTTTAATCACCTCCCAAATATCTTGTTCATAATGCTTTTGCTCAATTTTTACCATTAAAGTTGGCTCAAATTTTTGGATAGTTTCTTTTGCTCCTTCCAATACTTTAAGCTCGTGTCCTACTACATCTATTTTAATAAAATCCAATCTTAAAAATTCTCGCTTGTTTGCCCAATCGTCTAATTTGCAAACTTCCACTTTTTGAGTAAAAACTTTGGTGTCTTCATCGGCAGAGATTGGATTTAAAGTGCTTTTTTCGGGAAATTCTTCTTTATCAATGATAGGAAAAGATAGTATCCCTGAAAGATTTTCATCGGATAGAGCAATTGGAAAAAAATTAATTTTAGAAAAGAGATTTTTGAGCCGTTTGCAGAGTTTTTTATTCGGTTCAAAGGCATAAATGTTCTCTGGAAAAAGTAGGTAATCTAAAAAATAAATGTAATCCCCATTTCCTGCACCAATATCAAAAAATATGGCTTTTTGTGGCAGGAAATCTTTCAGCCAAAGCAGTTCGGGTTCTATATTTCGTTCAAAAATATTGTTTTTATTCAGTTGAATGAGTTTTTTATAAAATCTGCTTTTATAAATGGTGGGCGAAATAAACGAAAAATGCTGAGCCAGTGCCGAATACGGGTTGATCATCTCTATTCAATTACAAATCACGAATATACGATATTTTCAATTAATGTAGAATTATTAATTCGTAATTGCTAAATTTACGCCAAATTTTTCACAATGGTTTTAAGTAGAATTTGGAGTGCGTTCATTATTTTAGCTATCGTGGTGGCGAGTGGCAAATATATTTTTTCGGATAATTATAAGGCAATTTATAATGATATGGTGGTCGGAAAAGGAGGGGATACCATCGCTATTGCCCAAAAACTTTTGAATGAAATTCCGCCACATATTACGGGAAAATTGAATGAAAACCCTATATATCAGGAAGCTAAAATTCATTATCAATACAAAGAAACGGAAAATTTTGTGAAAGTTTATCGCATTCAGGAGACGAACGGAATTATCGGTACAGCTCACACTGCAGTGGAAATTTGCATTGGTTTGATAGGGATTATGACGCTCTTTATGGGTTTTATGAGCATTGCCGAAAAAGCAGGTGGAATTAACCTTTTGAGCCGATTAATTCAGCCTTTTTTCTCTAAATTATTCCCCGAAGTGCCGAAAGGACATTCTTCTTTTGGATTGATGATGCTGAATTTCAGTGCGAATTTATTAGGCTTGGACAATGCTGCAACGCCTTTTGGTTTGAAGGCAATGGACAGTTTGCAAAGCCTTAATCCAAATAAAGAAAAGGCAACCAATGCACAAGTTATGTTCTTGTGTCTTCATGCTAGTGGGCTGACTTTAATTCCTGTGAGTATCATTGCGGTGCGTTCTTCGTTAGGTTCGGCTTCTCCTACGGATATTTTTCTTCCTACGATGATGGCAACTTTTTGTGCCACAATGGCAGCGATGATTATTGTCGCTATAAAACAGAAAATTAACTTATTTCAGCCAATAGTTTTGGCTTATATTGGTGGAATTTCGGCTTTGATTGGCGTGATGGTTTTCTTTTTGGTTCAGCTCAATAAAGAAGAGCTTGACGGAGTAAGCAAATTAATCTCTAATGGATTGATATTGTTGATTTTCTTGCTGATTGTTTTGGGAGGAATTTACAAGAAAATCAACATTTTTGAGGCTTTTATAGAAGGGGCAAAAGAGGGCTTTCATACCTGTGTGAAAATTATTCCGTATCTGGTGGGAATGTTGGTTGCGATTTCTCTTTTGAGAACGAGTGGAGTTTTTGACTTGATTATCAGCGGAATGAAATTTTTAGCCGAAGTATTGAGTTTGGATACTCGTTTTGTTGATGGTCTTCCAACAGCTTTGATTAAGCCTCTAAGTGGTTCGGGGGCAAGGGGAATGATGATTGATACGATGACGACTTTTGGCGTGGATAGTTTCCCAGCAAGGCTTTCGGCGATATTGCAAGGAAGTTCCGATACGACTTTTTATGTAATCGCTGTATATTTCGGGGCGGTGGGTGTGAAAAATACTCGTTATACAGTGGGGGCGATGTTATTGTCTGATTTAGTGGGGATTACAACTTCGGTACTGTTGGCTTACTGGTTCTTTGGGTAGAGAGTTAAAAATTATTAATATTATCTGATAAAATCATAAATAAAAAAAGCTCCTAAATTTGGGAGCTTTTTTTATTTAATTGAAACCTGATAAGGCGACATCATTTGGATATTGCTTTGAGATTGTGGAGATACAAAGAGTTTAAATAGTTGATAATTATTTTCTCCAACTTGTTTTTTAAGGTATTTTGTTGAGATGTTTTCTTCATCAATGCTTCCGAAGATTTGTTCAAATTTATCAATTTTGGTAGGGTAGTTTTCCACTTCGTAATCTGTTAATTTAGCTTTTTTTGAGGCGTAAGAGATAGCATCATTTAGATTTCCGATTTCATCAACTAAGCCTAAATCTTTTGCTCTTTTACCACTCCAAACACGCCCACCGCCTATGGCATCTACTCGCTCCAAAGTCATATTTCTATTTTGAGCAACAAAATGGATAAACCTTGCGTAAGTTTGCTCCACGCTTTTTTGCATAATTGCCACAGTTCCAGAGGAAATACCCGAGATAGGCGACATCATTTTAGAATTAGCATTGGTGGAAACTATTTCCGAATAAATTCCTTGATTATTGGCTAATTTTTTAGCATCGGGAATCATTCCAAAAACTCCTATAGAACCTGTAATGGTGTTGTTTTGAGCAAAAATTTTATCAGCTGCCATAGAGATGTAATAGCCTCCTGAGGCGGCGTGGTCACCAAAAGAAACAACCAGAGGCTTTTTTTGTTGTAATTGTTGAAGTTCAAACAGAATGGCATCAGAGGCATTGGCACTTCCTCCAGGGGAATTTACGCGAAGAACCACTGCTTTGATTTGTTCATCATCGGCTAAATCTTTGATGTATTTAATGTATTTTTCGGAATGGATATCCATTGTTTTATTTCCATCATAAAGTGTTCCCGAAGCGTATAGCACGGCGATTTTGTTATTGTTAAAAGATTTATTTTCTTTATGATAATCAATATATTGTGATATTGAAATTTTATTGAGTTGTTCGTCTTTGTCAATGTTTAATTTTCTTTTTAAGAAATTTTCATATTCGGATTTTTGAAGAAGTTTATCCACTAATTGGTGCTTGAGACTTAAATCGGGTAAAATTCCATAAAGATTATCTACGATGGTGTTGAACATTTGTTGGTTTAATTTTCTAGACTCCATTATTTGAGTAGAAATTTCGCGCCAAAGGTCGTTGAGCATAGTGGAGATTTGTTTGCGATTTTCAGCAGACATATCATTTCTTAAAAAAGGTTCTACGGCAGCTTTATATTTTCCGTGGCGAATGATATTCATGTTAATACCGTATTTTTCGACAAAATCCTTGAAAAATAAGACTTCAGCGGAGAGTCCTTTTAGTTCAATTTTTCCTACAGGATTTAGAAAATATTGGTCAGCAACCGAACTTAAATAATATGAGCCTTGAGATACATTGTTTCCGTAAGCATAAACAAATTTTTTGCTTTTTTTGAAATCTTCAAGGCTTTTTCGGATGTCATTTAATTGTGTGATTCCTGCATCAATATCGTCAATTTCTATGCTAATTCCTTTAATTCTATCATCGTTTTTGGCTTGATGAATGGCATTGAGAATATCTTGTAATTTTAAATTTTCTTCTTTATTAAAATGAAACGCAGATATTTGATTTTCAGTGTCGTATTCTATAACTTTGCTTTTGAAAGATAAAGCCAAAACAGAGTTATCATTTATTTTAATATATTTGTTTCGTTGATTGGAGGTGAGTGAAACAATAAGGATGAAGAACAAAGCAAAAACAAGAATGCTTGAAATGAAAAATGCAAGTACGGTGATAAAAAGTTTTTTAATAAAATTTTTCATAAATTTGAATTAAATTTTAAATGTTATATTATTATTAATATATGAAAGAGGTAATTTTATTACTGGGGAGCAATTTGGGAGATACAGAAAAAAACATAGATGAAGCCATAATTAAACTTGAAAAAGATGTGGGCAAAGTAATAAAAAAAAGTAAAAAAATAAAAACTTTACCTGTAGAATTTGTCAGTTCATATGTTTTTTGTAATATTGCAATAATTTTTGAGACGGAATATTCTCCTATGCGACTGTTAGACAGATTAAAAAAAATAGAGGAGGAAATGGGTAGAAATGAGGATTCTAAGGCGTTTGGAGAGTATAAAGACAGAGTGATAGATATAGATATAGTGGTATATGATGGAATTGTTTTTAAATCAAAAAGGCTAGATATACCACATTATAAGCATTTATATGATAGGGATTTTTCAAAAGAACTATTAAAGGAATTAAATTGTTTAGAAATAAATTAGAAATATGAATTTAAAATTATTAACATTACTAACTTTGGGACTATCTCTTCCTGATGCGCTTTCTGCACAAGAAAACGGTGAGGGTAAAGGTTTAGAAGTTAGTAGATTAGGAGTTTTAGAAAACACGACTGATCTTTACAAAAGAGATGAGAGAGTGTACAAAACTCGAGCTGGAGAAGAGTTTAAATATAACACTTATTCTTCTGGAAATGGTAGCTTGCGTAAGTTTGACAACAAAGAAAGAACCTTCAAAGATTGGGCTATCTCTTTAGGAGGTGGGGTTTCTTTTATGCAAAGAGCAGATTTGACTTCTTTCTATGATTCTCAAATTACGCCTGGGTACAATGCTTATATTAGTTTAGATAAGCAAATGACACATACATTTGGAATTAGCTTACAATACCAAATGGGAGAAACTACTCAAAGAGGAAGATTGCTGTCTTATGATGTAGATTATCCAAACAATAGAAAAATGTATCGTGTTGCAGAAGCTCAGCCAGATACAAGAGGGATTGCTACTGCTACAACTAAATATCAACAAGTGTCTATATTGGGAGATTTGAACCTATCCAACCTTTTAAGGAGAGTTGATAATAGATCACCATATAGATGGGCTCTCCATACATATTTGGGGCTTGGAGTACAAGGTTTTGAAACTCAACTTAAAGATTTGAGAAGTACTCTTGAACTTAAGCAAGATTTGGGTATAAGTTCGTTCTTTTATCAAACGGGAATAGGGCTTAAATATAGAATAAGCAAATCTGTGGATATTGAGTCAAGAATTATGTATATCATTACGGGAGATGATGAGTTTGATGGAGGAGGAGATTATCCAAACTCAAGCCCTGGCTATAATATGATTAAGAAAAATGATTCAGATAATATGCTTACAGCTAATTTAGGATTAACATTTAAATTAGGTAAAAAAGGTGCTGAACATTTATCTTGGTATGATCCTTTGCAGGAAATTTACTATAGAGCTGAGTCAATAAAAACTCCAAGAACTACTGTTTGCGAAAATGGAGATAAGGATGATGATGGAGTATGTGATGATTGGGATAGACAATTAAATACACCTGCGGGAGCAAGAGTAGATGGGGCAGGAGTGGCTTTAGATATTGATTTAGATGGAGTAATAGATTTGGAGGATAAGTGTGTAACGGTACCAGGTCCGGCACATAATCACGGTTGCCCAGAGAAAAAAAACATAGATACTGAAGAAAATGCTACAGTAGATATGCTAAATAAAAATTTTGAAGGGGTAGTTTTTGATTTGAATAAATATAAAATCAATAACACTGCGATTAATAAGCTAAACGAAACCATAAAGCTTATTAAATCATTAGATCCAATGCCTACTTTCTTGGTTATAGGCGCAACAGATACTAGAGGTACAGAAGTTTATAACCAAGCACTATCTCAAAAAAGAGCAAATAGTGTGGTAAATTATTTAACTTCTAAAGGAGATATTCCTAAAAGCAAACTTATACCAGTGGGGAGAGGAGAAAAAGATTTGAAATTTCCAGAGTGTGACCCTGCGTCAAAATGTCCTGAATGGAAAAATGAAGCAAATAGAAGGGTGTATTTTGAACAAAAAAATAATTAAAATTTGAAAATAAAAAAGTTATGAAAATAAGTAATATTACAGCTTTGGCTTTAACAGTAGTATCATCTTCTTTATTTGCACAAGAGGTGAAAAAATACGAGCCAATCCTTTTTGAATCAGGATCTGATAAAGTAGTTCCTTTTAATAATAAAACAAGAAAATTTAACGATTGGTCTATATCTGCTGGAGGGGGTGTTCCTTTATTACAGTCTTCTGATATGACATCAATTGTGAATGGTAATGGCCGTATGAATATAGGATATTCTTTCTATGCAAGTATTAACAAAGCTATTACACACACTTTTGGATTGAGTTTGCAGTATGATAAAGGTGAAACTCAACAATCCGACGGAAAAAATATTGTAAAAGCAAAAACATCTTTTGATGCATTGTCTATATTAGGAGACATTAATTTTTCTAATATTTTTAGAAGAGTTGATAACAAATCTCCTTATAGATGGGCGTTTCACGGGTATGCAGGTGTAGGGCTTTTGGCATACCAAGCTTATAGAAAAGACGCAAGAAGTGAAGAGTATATCCTTCAAAACGAAGTGAAGCCTTTTACTACAGCTTCTTTGGCTTTTCAAGCAGGTGCTGGAGTGAAGTATAAAATCAGCAGAAAGCTAGATTTAGGTCTTAGAGCTATGTATGTATTGACGCACACAGATTCTTTTGATGGAGGAGGAAATCAATACAGCCATATTAATATGACTGAAGAGCAAAGCTCAGATAATTTCTTTAACTTTAATTTAGGATTAACCTATAAAATAGGAAGACATCCGTCTCACTTAATGTGGCACGATCCACTACAGGAAATCTATTATAAATTAGAGAATGTTCCTACAGCTGATTTAGAAGTTTGCAAAAATGGAGACAAAGATAATGATGGAGTTTGTGATGATTGGGATAGACAGTTGGATACTCCAGAGGGAGCAAGAGTAGATGGTGCAGGTGTAGCATTGGATGCTGATTTAGATGGTGTAATAGACCTATACGACAAATGTGTGACTGTTCCTGGTCCTGCTCATAATAACGGATGTCCTATTGAGGCAGAGCCTGTTATAGAACATTCTGTAGTAGCGGGGGAGGTAGAGTTAGCTCTGAAAGATATTTTATTCGTTTTTGATAAAACAGAAATAAGACCAGAGTCTTTCCCTAAATTAGATTTGGCTGCTGAAGTAATTAAAGCATCTAATGGAGGAACTTTTGTTTTGGTTGGTCATACAGATAAAAAAGGTAATGACAATTACAACTTGAATTTATCAAAAGGAAGAGCAAGAGAAGTTGTTCGCCAGTTAGAAAAAAGAGGAGTTAATCCAGATCAATTGAAATCTATCGGAGTAGGAGAGCAATTTGCAGTAGTGCCAGAAACTGCTTCTAATGAAGAAAGATTACAAGATAGAAAAGTGACTGTAAGACACATTTCTGGTTCAGAGTGGGAGGCTTTGCCAAAGAGTGATGTGGTAGCTCCAGTAAAAAAAGCTACTAAAAAAGTAGTTAAGAAAAGAAAATAATTTATAATTTTTCATAAAAAGAGGTTGTATTTATACAGCCTCTTTTTTATTTTTATACTCTGAAATTTTGTTATGCAATCAAGGGAAGAAATACAACGCATTTTATTAGAAACTTTAAATAACTTTTGGGGATATACTTCGTTTAGAGACTCTCAAAAAGAAATTATTTTTTCTGTTATTGAACAAAAAGACACTTTGGCACTTTTGCCTACTGGTGGAGGAAAATCTCTTTGCTATCAGCTTCCTGCATTGTGTATGGAGGGTGTTTGCTTGGTTGTTTCGCCTTTACTGGCACTGATGAAAGATCAGGTTGGTAATTTAAAGTCTCTTGGTATAGAAGCGGAATATTTAAGTTCCGAATTAGATGAGTATGAACAAGAAAGCATTTATGAAAAAGCAATTCGTGGAGATGTTAAATTGTTATATGTTTCCCCTGAAAGGCTCTCCAACACATTGTTTTTAAGGAAAATAATGGAGGTGAAATTGTCTTTTATTGCGGTAGATGAGGCACATTGTATTTCGGAATGGGGACAAGATTTTAGACCGAGCTATGGGCATATTCGGGAGTTTAGGAAAATGTTTGATAAACTGCCTTGTTTAGCTCTTACGGCAACTGCTACGCCCAAAGTAGTGTCTGATATTCAAGAAAAATTAGACCTAAAATCGGCACAAATTTTTCAGAAAAGTTATAAAAGAAACAATCTCAGTATCTTTATTGAAGAGATTTCGGATAAATATCAATGGATTTTGAATTTTATTAAAACAAATCCAATTTCGGGGATTATTTATGTGAGAACGAGGAAAGATGCCGAAAATCTATATAATTTTTTAAGAAGAGAGGGAATTAATAATGCTGATTTTTATCACGCAGGTTTGCCTGTATCTGAGAAGAATAAAAAACAAAAGAAATGGCAAAAAAGCAATAACGAAGTGCTGATTTCTACCAATGCCTTTGGTATGGGGATTGATAAGGATAATGTAAGGTTTGTAGTACATTTTTCACCTTCGGGTTCTTTGGAAAATTATTATCAAGAAATAGGGAGAGCGGGGAGAGATGGGCAAGAAAGTAAAGTGTTTTTGCTGTGGAATGAACAGGAAATAAGCGAGATAGATGATATTTTATATTCTCAAGTTCCAAATAAAATAGAGTTTTTAAAGCTAATTTCCTCGCTTTATTCTAAACTTCAAATTGCAGAGGGCGAAAGACCCGAATCGGCATATCAGCTGGATTTGAAGAAAATCAATCAATTCACAAAAATTTCCTATACCAAAATCAAAAATATTTTGAAGTTTCTTCATAATCAAGAGATTGTATATTGGAATCATTTTGAATCTTTATCCACGCTTTTGCTTAGACTCTCCCCCGATGATTTGGATTTTTTACCCCCTCAAGAGGCTTATTTTGTAGAGCTTTTATTTAGAAATTTAGCAGGTTTGGCAGGGGGAAAGGTGAGGTTTAGCGAAAGGGCATTGAGTGAAAAATTTAAAATCAACGCAGAAGATGTGAAGAACAAAATATTGAAACTGCAGGAAAAAGGATATTTGGAGTATATAGATGGAAGTCAGGATAGTATAATATTTTTATCTCATAGAAATGATAGAGAGATGCAGGGCAAAAACTGGAAACTATTTGAGAAAATCCAAAGGAATAAGCTCCAAAAATGGGAAGAAATGAAATACTTCCTTAGGAATAAAGATTTCTGCAAAATGAAGATGATTTTGGCTTATTTTGGAGAAAAATATGCACAAAATTGTCATAAATGCTATATTTGTAAGCCTTCAACAGAGATGCAAAAAAGTTTGACTGATGAGATTTTGGAGGTGTTAAAAAACTCACCTTTGGGCTTTGATGAATTGAGAATTAAACTCTACCAATATGATAAAGAGGAAGTTTATGAAACCTTGATTTCATTATTGAATTTAGGTAAAATTAAAATGTGGAATTATAAAACTTATATGATAAATGAATAAACTGAGAGTTGTTTTTTTTGGAACGCCAGATTTTGCAAAAGCTTCGTTAGAGGCTATTCATCGCTCTAATCACCAAATAGTGGGCGTGGTGACGGTAGCAGATAAAGCCAGTGGGAGAGGGCAAAAAATCAATCAATCCCCCGTGAAAACTTATGCAGTGGAGCAAAATTTACCAATATTTCAGCCAGAAAAATTGAGAAGCGAAGAATTTTTAGAACAAATCAAAAAACTCAATGCAGATATTTTTGTAGTAGTGGCGTTTAGAATGATGCCCAAGGTTCTTTTCTCAATGCCGAAAATGGGAACTTTCAACCTGCATGCCTCCCTGTTGCCCGATTATAGAGGTGCCGCTCCGATTAATTACGCCGTCTTAAATGGAGAGAAAAAAACGGGCGTGACTACCTTTTTCATTAATGAAAAAATAGATGAAGGAAATATTTTGCTTCAAGAGGAAACGCAAATCTTGCCAGAGGATAATGCAGGAAGTTTGCATGATAAATTAATGAAAATCGGGGCTGAATTGGTGGTCAAAACATTAGATGATTTGGCAAGTGGGAAAGTGGAAGAAAAGCCTCAGCCACAGGTGGAAAACCCTAAAACGGCATATAAAATCTTTAAGGAAGACACGAGGATAAACTGGAACAAAAACATAGAAGAAATTCATAATTTCGTGAGAGGAATGTCGCCTTATCCCGCTGCTTTCACTACTTTGAAAATCGGTGATGAAGAAAAAAACCTGAAAATTTTTAAAGGAAATTTCCAAAAAATGGAACACCAAAAAACACCAGGAAGTTTGGAAGTCTCCAAAAGCGAATTTAAAATTTATGCCCAAAATGGAGTCTATTTCCCAGAAGAATTACAACTGGAAGGAAAAAAACGAATGCCTATAAAAGATTTCCTCAATGGTGTGAAAATAATTATCAATGATTAATGAGCGGTAAGCAGGAGGCAGTTTGAGATTTGAGATTTGACATTTGCCAAAAGCCATCAGCCAACAACTAATAAAAAAACTATGATAGAATTTGTAAAAAAACTACTGAACGGACAAGCCGTAGAATGGAAAACACTGGGGGAGGTGTGTGAAATAGGAACGGGGCAGTCTATAAACAAAAGAGTAATTTCTAATAATATTGGAAATTATCCCGTGATAAATAGTGGTCGTGAGCCTTTAGGATTTATTAATAAATGGAATACAGATGATGACCCTATCGGAATAACCTCACGAGGGGCAGGAGTTGGCTCAATTACTTGGCAGGAAGGAAAATATTTTAGAGGAAATTTAAATTATTCCGTTACTCATAATAAAGAAGAAGTAAATACAAGGTTTCTTTATCATATTTTACTTGAATATCAAAGAGAAATACAATCTTTATGCACTTTTGTCGGAATACCAGCGTTAAATGCATCAAACTTAAAAACCCTAAAAATCCCCCTCCCTCCGCTATCTGTACAGCGTAAGATTGCCGATATTTTAGATAAATTTACCGAACTAAAAGACAACCTTAATATGGAATTAAATAAAGAGTTAGGACTCCGCAAAAAGCAATACGCCTACTACCGCGAAAAACTCCTCACCTTTGACCAAAACACCCCACGGAAAACGCTGAGGGAGGTGGCGAAGATAAAAAATGGAAAAGATTGGAAAAAGCTAAATTCAGGAAATATTCCTGTATATGGTTCAGGAGGTGTAATGGGATATGTTGATACATTTGCTTACGACAAACCCTCTGTTCTTATTCCAAGAAAAGGTTCTATAACAAATCTTTTTTATCTTGAACAACCTTTTTGGAATGTAGATACAATTTATTATACAGAAATAGATACAAATCAAATCATTCCAAAATACTTTTATTATTTTATGAAAACAATTGATTTGATGGCTTTAGATACAGGTTCTGGGCGACCAAGTTTAACACAAGCTATTTTAAATGAAATAAAAATCCCCCTCCCCCCATTAGAAGAGCAACAACGCATTGTAGGGATATTAGACCAGTTTGACAAGCTTATTAACGACATCAGCGAGGGAATACCCGCAGAAATACACGCACGGGAAAAACAATTCCAGTACTACAGAGAAAAACTCTTATCGTTTGATGTTTGCTAATAGCTAATAGCCAAAAGCTAAT
>JAUMXI010000068.1 GCA_030529185.1 Flavobacteriaceae bacterium | reverse complement strand
TTTAGTTTGTTCCCATATGATATTTGGTTTCCCAGAAATGATATTAGAAATCGTAAATTCACCTACAATACGCCCTACTGGCATTGTAGAATAGATAATAACACTTTCAACTTCTTTTCTAAATAAAACCTTTCTAAATTCATATTTTTTTGATCTGAAAAAAATTTTCCTCACGAACTCAGGTTTAATAGATAATAAAACCTTCATATGTGTTCCCAGAAATTAAGTTAGTCTGTTTTTCCCAAGACAGTCCACGTTTCTCCCACCGAGATCCGGCATAGCCAGCATTATCTATGGCGGCCGTAATAGACAGAGATGGCTATGCTGCCAGGCAGCATAGCCAAAAACGTCTATGGTGTCCAGCAATCAAGGCTTCTCTGGGCTTTTTTTGGATGTCGAGCTAACGACGACATTGAGGCTAGCCGCAGAAAGATCGCCAACGATGACTGCTCCAACAGGTCCGGCATATTTTACCGAAGGGGTTTTGCCAGAAGTAAGTGCATCCATTACCGCCGCTTGAATCTTGGGGCTTGCCGCCCGGTAAAGGGCCAAAAGCTTCTCTTCTTCTGGAGTCATTATTCCATGCCTCATTGATTAAAAGTTACTTCACTGCCATTTTATTTTCATAAATCCTCATAAATTCTTTGATAGCCAACTTTGAATTTGTAGATGGTTCGCTGTTATACACTCCCTTATGTTGATCAAATGAAATACTTTTTCCATCAATATGTATCCCAAGAGTAGAGTATTCTTTTCCATCAAAAACTGAAAAAACTCTATATAAACCCCTACTGCACATTTCATTATAAGACATTACGCAATGATTCATTTTTTCGCCTTCATCCATAAGACTTTCAGATGACGTAAGCGGAATAAATGTGCAGTTATTTATTTTTATTTCTCCTAACGCATCTTCCCATTCATACATGTCTTTAATTATATGCATAAATGATTGATGCCAACATGTACATTTATAATTTAATCTCTCCCAACTCATGTTTTTATGCATTACAAAATCTGGATTTTCGTCCAAAAAATCAAATATATCAGGCAATTTTTCCGATTCAAAATCAATAATTCTATATGCGTCTTTGTACTTATTTTTTTTAGTGATTTTATCACAATAAAAAAAGAACGCACCCAAAACTCTATGGATGTGTATATTATTATATCTAATTGGGCTTATTTTTTTTGCAACAACAGAATATGCTATTATATATGGGTTTGTGTTCAGAGAGCATCTTGAAAGGATATCTACAAGTTTCATCCCATCAAAATTTTTACATATTTTTTCCGATATAATACGAATGAGACTTATAGGCGCAGTACGCATAAAATTCCATGCCCTTGATTCTTCAAATGGATTTAATTTTTTTACGGATTTAATATCTCTGGATAGCTTTGTTGTTTTTCGTCCATTTTTGACCCATAATTTCCTTGAAAAAAGATTATCATATGCCCAGTATTCAGGCTTTATACAGAATAGCAATGGAGTTAGATTCTTATGCTCTCTCGCTACCTTCATGAATCCATCAAAATTTTGAGAAAAAAAAGCATGATCAGATATTGTTTGATTAAATTTTATTGCTGAAATTAGCTTAAGTATTTCTCTATCCAGAATATCACCCCATAGTTTCTTTTTGAAAAACATAAATCCATATTCATGGTTTTTAGATATGCGATAAAAATATTTACTATAAATATTTTTTGATATTTCTTTATAAAAACTTTTGACAAAACAAGAATTAATTTCGTATATAGATAATACTTTATCTATAACCATATTTATTATGTGTCTTTTTCCATGTATTCCAATAGGGAAAAATATAAAATCATAAAAAAAATTATAATTATATTTTTTTCGTTTTGCCGGAACAATAATCCACTCACCATCTATAATATCCTTTTCATACATATAAATAGTATTATTTTCTTTCTTTATTCGATAGCATCCGAGTATAATAATCTCCTTTATATTATCATACTCTGTATATTCACAGAATTTTAATATATTATTTTTATATATAATTCTATTGACTTCATCAAGAATACGCTTCTTTTCAGATTGATATTTTTTATCAAGCAACATGATATTCCTCTTTGCTTAACTCAAAAAAGTAATTTCCTATACTCGCCGAACCTTCCAAGGAAACCTTATGATATTAACGGAGCCTTCCGAACTCCATGTCACCATCTTCCGGAAAGGCTCCTTGCCCCGTAAGAGGCCGAACCGAAATGCCGCAGAATTTCTTCATCTGGCATTTCAATCCACCCACTTGGTATGCCACGGCTCGCTGCCACGGATCAGGCGCGGCCGATCAATGAAAATATACTCATGCGCCCAGTATGCCTCGCAGTAATCCGGCGGAGTTTCATCAACTTCCCAGTACCGGATTTCCAGTACGCACCAGTCCTGCCAAGGCTTGTCACCGGATTCATAGCGGCATGTGATCGTCCAGGTGTCTCCCTGAATCGGCTTCAGATATTCGTAGTCATATTCCTTCACGAGTATGCACGGGCATTGGGACCTCGGCACCCGCCGGGTTATTTCCACCCAGCGGCCGCGAGCGTTCAGGTCTGCCGCCGAGCATACGCCTGATCCTCTTGCCAAAGCCCGCAACCATGTGGACTTCGTGTTCCCATCCATATCATCCAGCGGGCAGAGGGCCAGAAAATTGGCCCGTGCCCGGACGGTATCCGACCACTTGCGCTTGTGGATGCCGAAATACCGCTTCAAAGACGGGCCGCACTCCGGCGGCCT
>JAUMXI010000067.1 GCA_030529185.1 Flavobacteriaceae bacterium | reverse complement strand
AGGGAAAATAATGCCACGAAGCAAAGCTAAAAGTACGACAGAAAAAATAAAGACAAATAAACTTGTAAAATAAATTAAAGCCAAGATTGCAACAACATCAAGTAATGCAGAGAGTAAAAAAATCTTTCCAACATAATCTAAATTTGCTTTTCCTTCTTGGCAAACTTTCTTACCAATTAGTGAACCAAAGGAAATTCCCAATAAAAATAATGCAAGGATTAAAGAAAAAGCCTGAGGTATCGAGGAAGAATACAGTGAAAATAATCTAATCCAGATAACTTCTAACCCTAAGCTAAGAAAACCACCTAAAAAAGAAAGTAAAATAGCCTTTTTCACGATACGATTGTCTACTTTAAAATGGCTAAGTTCATTTGAAACAACAATTGAGCCTTTTTTTGTATTTCTATAAAGTATGAAAACAATAAAAGCAACAAAACAATTTAATGTTGCAGCTAGATAAATCACCTGATCTAATTCCAAATGATTAAATAACATAAAGCCAGTGATAATACAGGCACTTGATGCGCCTAACGTATTAACAAAATAAAGCCAACCAATATTATTCCCAATATTATCAATATATTCATTTAAATATTTCGTTAATAAAGGCAGTGTACTTCCCATTAAGAAGGTAGGAAATAATAATAAAATGAAATTAGAGACTGCAACAACAACGCCACTGGAATGTAAAAAAGTTAACTTAGTAAGATCAATTAAAATAGGGCTGAAGAAACCAAACACTCCAATTCCAACTTCTGTTAACGCAAAAAGAAGAATGATTTTTTGAGGAAATTTATCAGCGAGTCTTCCGCCAAAATAGGCACCAATACCAAGACCTGCCATGAATACAGCAATAATCACCGTGATCGATTCTAAATCTACACCAAATGCAGTAAATAGCATTCTCTGCCATGCGATCTGATAGATTAATGCAGCAAATCCTGAGATAAAAAAGATTGCCCTAATTGTATTTAAATGCCATTTATTCATAATACTTTACTCCGCTCCTTGAATTATGGGAATTGCATCATTTTTCAAACTGTTAAATTCAATATTTTTATCAAAATTAAACACTTTAATTTCCTCATCATCTATTTCTGAGAAAAAATCATAATCCTCTTTTAGCTCTTCAGCTTTAATACCTAACCATTGGCTGAAACCATAAATAAAATTAAATGCGCTACGTTTTGTGTCGACCACTTTTCTCTGCTCATCATCACTTGATAATTTAAAAAAAGGCACCTCATAATTTGATTTAAATTCAGCACTATAATCTAAGTTCATATCGTTAACTTTATCTTTATCCTCATGACTCAAACCATGATCAGAAAAATAAATTAAAGAATAGCTTTCCTTTTTTAATTTTAAGGCTTCTATTACTGAAGCAATGAGTTTATCTGTTTTTAAAATAGTATTCACATAACAAGACATTTTATGATTCACAAATGTTAATTGTTTTTCATTCTCTTTAATTCTATGACAAAAGTTCTGGTGAGACCCCATCAAATGTAAAACAAATAAACGAGAGTTATCATTTTTACTATTTTTACTCAATTGTTTTTTTAATTCATCAACCAATATGAAATCATCTTCATCTCCAATATTAAATCCAGCTTTCTTGGTAAAATAATAAAAATCAGAACTGGAACCAACTCTACTCGCAACCGTATCATATTTTCCTATGCTACCTTGATTAGAAAACCAATAGGTTTCAAATTTCGCACTTTTAGCCAAATTAACGATATGGTAAGAATAATCTATTTTTTCATTTTTTTTAAAATATAATGTTTTTAATAAAGAGTGGTATGTCGCAGGTGCCGCAGAAATATAACCAGCATTAATATATCCATTAGTTGAATCTAAAAAAGGTGTGGTTGGTAAATGGAAACCATATGTTGATAAATAGTCTCTACGTGCACTTTCACCAATAATAAGCACATAATTTTTATATCTAGGTGATGATGCCGTCACCTTCCATGGGCTTACTTTTTTTGAGGCTATTTCCAATTCATTTTTTTCAATATAATAATCAATAATACTTTCATATATTTTAAAATAAAATGAAACAATCGTAACTGGTGTATTTGCCAAAGTCCAACGACGTATTTCATCATCATTTTCATCCCCTAAATAATATTTGGTAGGTGAATACAAAAGTGAAAATAAAAACGTCACCGTTAAAAAACAATAAAGAATTTTTTTCTTTCCATTACAAGGTGACTTTTTGTTATATTTTTTTAAGCGAAGAAGAATAATGCTTGAGAGTAAGAAAAGAAAAGAGATCAAAAAATCAGATGTTGATAAATTTTTCAAGAAATCCAAAGATTCACCGACATTGGTTTCTAAAAAAGCTGCAATAATCCCAGAATGTAATGAGCCATAATTTAATAAGATAGGAAAATAGATAGACAATGTTATTGTAACAAATACAATAACCACGCTAAAAAATAAAGCATTAAGCGAATAAAGTAAATAATATAAAATAAAAGTGCTAGCTATACTGTATCCTAGTAAATTTTCTGGATACATAATACTTGACAAAAAAGAGAAAAATAATAACCAAATATAGAACAGTCTGTAATTTAGATATGACAAAAATCGCTTTAACACCATAACTCTCTAGTCCATAAGAAAAAGTGCTACGTATTCTAGCAAAATACAAGAAAAACGATAGAGAAAGAACCCTGCTACTGTATGATTTTTTCACTATGTTTATGCTTCGTTGCCATACCCTATAATGTTCCTCCCCTTTTTGCTAGAATAACGACTCTCTTCATTCTATGTATAAAGGATTGTTATG
>JAUMXI010000066.1 GCA_030529185.1 Flavobacteriaceae bacterium | reverse complement strand
TTACAACTTACAACGGCTACAAACCAGTTACTGTGATAAGCGGTTATGTGTCAAAGTCATTGAAAGCAAATTCAATTACGATAGTAATGGCGATAGATATCGTGTGGCGGATTTGAGGTGATTGTTTAATTGCCTATAAAAAATCACGAAATAACATAGGCGTTTCTCTTAGCAGTTTTTGGGAGTCTTGTATCTTGGTAAAATCAGCGTCAAATAATTGTTTTTGCTGTTCATTGCTAGGTAGTATGAGCAAAACACGACCTTGTAAGTTAGGGTCATTGTTGGTATGCCACATTTGTTCAAATTGTTTTTTGCTTAATACTCGATTACCCCAACTTGAATCTGCCAAATAAACCCTGTCATTATCAATAGCACGCACAACGCTAAAATGGTCGCTACGCTTGTGGTTAAGATAAACGATAGCAGGGATTTTTAATTTTGATAGTGTATCGTAGTTGGTGGTAATACCTTTGGCGACAAATCCATATTTTTGGCTGACGGTCGCCAAATCGCTAAAAGAAGCCATCACATCAGATAAAGCCATGTCATCTAGTATTTGGCTTTCGGAAGTAGGTTTTTGATAAAAGTAAGTTAAGATGGTGGCAAGCGATGAAGCACCACAAGAATAATCCAAGTCTTGTTTGATAAAATTGCTATCTTTTCGTTCTTTCCATGACTGAATAGTAATATTTTGGGTTTTTAGTATTTGTGGATTTAGATTAAAAGGAGAAGCATAAATAGATGTTGAAATATAAATACAAAATAAATAAGAAAATAATCTATTCATAAATTGATGATGTTTTTTATTAAGGTGAATTTTTTTGATTGACTTCCTCCCCCTCACTTTAGAGATGGGAGGAAGTCAATCCTAGAAGGTAAAGATAGTTATCCAATTTTTAGTAAATCAAAAATAATAAATGCTGCGCTTCCTATAACGGATATAATCAATGATTCGATAAATATTGACAAGGTAAAATCTTCTAATAAACCAACTGTAATAAATATTGTTGGAAGCATAATGCAAAAATAAATAATAAAACCTTTTATCAATTGCAAAATATTACCATCCTCTCCCACCTAGATATTTAGCTGCTCCGCCACCAATTGCACCAGCTACAAAACCACGACCAGTAGCTCCCCAAAAAAATTTTCCAGTGTTGCTATAATGATTCCAAGCATTTGCACCTGCCCCAATTGTTCCCATAACTCCCATACGGATACCGTACGCAGCTATAGGAGCCACTGCGCCTTCCGTATTATCCATCTCTTGACTTGTCATCGCTTGTACTTGCAAGTCTTGGTTACCGCCAAAGGCATAGTTTAAATCAGCAGTGTCTAGATGGTTGTTAAAAACAACAGCTTCTATGCTTGGTGTTGCGATAGCAGGCTGAGTAACTTCTGCTATTGCAGATACAGTTAGGCAAGTAGAAGCCCAAACTAGCGACTAGGATTTTTGATATTTTCATGAGAACTCCTGTTGATGATGGACTAAAAAATTACTGATTCACTTTGAGGTTTTAGTTTGTGTTTGTTTAATGCCAAGATGTGATAGTTTTTACCTGCATATAAAACCAAACAAGTCACCAATTAACAGTTGTCAAAAATTTTAATTTTTGGAAAAAACAAGAAGTAGATATGTTGCCAAACTTACAAACAAAGATAATCCAAATAACACTAAAATGTTATTTAATGGTATTTCATTTTTTTGTATAATATCTGAAAAAATATTAATAAAAAAAAACATAAAACCTAGAAAAAAACTTATATAAAATTTAACCCTCTTATTGGAGTTATGATTTTTTCCAGCAATAAAACTTGCTATTGCAGTTACTATTTCATCCATTAATTAGTCCTAGTTCAGAGAATAAAAACTCTAACAGCATTGGTTTAGACAAAACCAACGCTATTGAAACTAATTGTTAATAAAATGCTATATTAAAATTCTCTTCCAAAGCACTGGCAACGTAATCTATACAACTTTGGGGGTCATCGAAAAACTTATTATCTAAATCTACTAAATGAGAATGAGTGTCTAAAACATAAATACTTTCATCAGGCTTATTTTCAGTAAAAGTAGATTGCAAAGAAAATGTATCTAATCGAAACAACTGCCCTTTAAAGCCATTATTAGATTTAAGCACTTCGAGTCTATAAATTAAACCGTCATCATCAGTATCAATTACATCAAAAACAACAGTTTTAACTACTTCTTCATACCTAATAGGCATTTGAAAGCTCCTTAAATTTTCTTACCACAATCACAATGGCGAGCATAAGTACCTTTTTATCAGAAATGAATATCGTCCCCTAGCGTATCAAAAATTAACCTTTTTCACAATATTTGATAAGGTGGCTTATACCCTTCTGACTAAGAAAGACTTACTTACGACTTAAAAAACATTTTTGCTATGGCTAAAATATTTATCAAGTCAAGTTCGGCAAGTCGTTCCCCCTTTGCAATCCCCTTAAAAAACCGCCTAAAACATAAGGCGGTTTTGTTAGTAAGACAAAAGAAAGAATGTAGCTTACTTTTACAAGTCCATAATTTGTCTAAAAAAACTGCGGTACATCAAATCTTTGTGGGCTGTACCGTTGGCAACTGCCTCATCAAAATATTCCTTGAACAATGGGGCTATCGCATTGCCAACTTCGCCAATAATGCGATTCTGCTCGTCTTGAGGCAGACTCTCAAAATATTCAACAAACGCCCTGTTTTCCGCTTCTTGCTTTTGGACTTTCTGCTGTTGGCGTTTTGCTTCTGCCTGTTGCTTGGCTAATTCTTGAGCATGGCGTTCTTTTTCCGCTTGTT
>JAUMXI010000065.1 GCA_030529185.1 Flavobacteriaceae bacterium | reverse complement strand
GCATCCACTTTACCTTTAACGACGTAAATTGGAAGGATTTTGATGAATAAGGAAATCATAATAAAAATAGCTAAAGTAATAAAAATCGTTTCCATTGCCGCTACACCTTTTTTCTTTTTTTTCATAAAGCCTCCTTGAAAGAGTTTAAGCCGTCAATCATTAAAAGTATCATAAACATAATCATGACTAAAACAGCAATAATGACTGAATATTTATTTATTTTTTCAGGAATTTGTAATGCTCTTTTTTTCAATTTCTCTATTTCTTCTTGCCTGAAATTATAAGAAAGATTGTTAAAATAAGATCTACTGTCATCTCCTCTTAACACGCCGATAAGCCCCTTCACAATTTCACTCATCATGCTTGAGTTGATTCTTGACTCAAGTCTTGTAAGAGCAAGAGAAATATTTCCGGTTCGCATATCAGAAAGTGTGATTTGTAGCTCATTTTTAAACTCTCCCTCAGAAGTTTTCATGTATTTCTCTATCATGTACACAACATCTACAGTTGTTTGTAATTCTTGTGATATCTGATTTGTAAAGCGAGGGAGTTCTTCTTCAATTTTCTCTTTCTTCTTTTCAATAATCTTATCCGGCTGTGACATTTTGTCAAAATACACAAAAATGGATGCAATTACACCTATAGGAAAAAACAAAAAATGCAAAGTCGAAAAAAGAATAGCCAATAAAATTGTAAAAACAGCATTTGCAAAAGCAATTGCAAGAAACTCTTCAGGTGTTTCATGAATAGAAGCCAGCCTTAGCTTTGTTAAAAGCTTGCTTCTATCATATTCATCTTCAATTTTCACAAATCTTTTTATTACATAAGCAATTTTTTTAATGATTGTATCACTTATGCTAAAAGCTTCAGATTTTTTTTTCGTTATATTTTTAATGCTTTTAAATTTTTTAAAGCTGATTGTCTGAAAAACTTCAGAAAACAGTTCAAAAAAAGCAAGGAGAAATATGACGAAAAGAAAAAAATAATATAATTTCATAGTCTACCTCTTGTATTCTACCGGTCTTGTAAGATTTACTACACAAATTAGGCATATAATAACAGCAATAAAAGAAATAGATAGATAAATTTTTCCCACATTTGTAGTGATCAGAATATTCCACCAATTTGCATTTATAAAATACACTCCAAAAATGGAAGCGATATAAGCTATTATTACGATGATAAATTCTTTTAAAGGATTATAAATAAGAGTGTCCAATTGTTGCCCTATTATCCTTGTGTCGCCTAACTTGGCGACAACAGGAAGGAGTGTTGTTTTTAATTCTTTGTCTTCTTGGCAAAGGATCATAGTATCAATCCATTCATGAAAGATATAATGATTTAATTCGTATTTCATTTTGTAAATACATTTTTTTATATCCGAATCGATGTAGTTTGCATTTACTAAAAATTTCAAAAAAATACTTCGAATCGGTTCATTTAAGTAATCCGCATTTTCTTTTACTGCTAAAACAATATTATTTGTTCGAAAATAGCTCGATGTAATAATACTAAGAGATGATTCCAACTCAATATTTAACTCGTGTTTTCTTTTATTATGCTTTAGTATAGTTGCAATGATTGGGATAAAACCAAATAACCCCCCCATCGTAGGTATTAGAAAAATATTATTTAGTAAAATAGAAAATATACTGCCGATTGTAAACCAAATCATCGATGCTAAGATCAACTTTCCAAGTGCATTTGCTCTTTTTTGAAAGGAAAGTGCCAATCTTACATCTTCTATAAAAAGCAGAAACTGATTTTGTTTCTTTTTCTTTTGATGGTTTTTCACAATTTCATACATCTTCTTTTTCTTCATCGTTGCATTTGAAATAATTTCTTCTACTTTTTTTGCACCATTTGAAAAATTGATTTTTCTCATTTTTTTCAGATCGATTTGCGGTATTGCAAGATCCAAGAGTAAAAAAATAGCACAAAGCAAAAGAAAAAAAGAAATGATATATATTATTTTATCTAACATATCACACCTCTAAATACGCTTTTAGTCGTTCTTCGCTGATTCCTTTTTTATAGAACAAGTTTCTTAAATTCTCTGATATCGGATGTACCTTTACAAATTTTCCGGTGATATCAATGATTTCTCCTTTATCATTTTTAATATATTTTTCAATATCGTACCTAAACAGAGTATTTATCGTTCTATTTCCTTGCTCATCAATTACACACTCTGTGATCTCCATGATTTTTCTTGTTTTGTTGTCGGCAAGTTTCTCACAATAAACAATAACCGGAAAAGCCTCTGTTACAAGGTTGTACAAAATGTTATAATCTAAATTATATTTCATCTGACACAGTGTACAGATTCTGGAGTATGTGGCTCTGCAACTGTTAGAGTGAATTGTTCCGGTCACACTATGTCCTGTGCGCGCCGCTTCTTGGGCAGAATTGGCTTCCGCACTTTTCATCTCGCCTACAGTGATAATGTCCGGATTCATTGTTAAGCTTACTTGGAGTAAGCGTTCTTGTGTGATATTGTCTATCACTTGTCCTTCTTTTGACATTCTTGTCTTAAGATAGATGACATTGCTTATTTTTTCTTTTTCTTCGTTATATTGATCAAGGTCAAATTCACGCATATCCTGTTCTATGGTTATAATACGCTTGTTCGGGTGCTTTTCGATTAAGTCATATAAAATGCCGCCAAGTATCGTAGTTTTTCCGCTGCCGGTATCTCCGGCAAAAAGTACACTGCTTCCATAACTTAGCACATCTGTAAGAAAATTGAACATGGTTTCTGTAATTGTCTGATTGGAAACAAAATCATTTTTTCGTAATTTCTTCGGGTTAATGATTCTGATACTGGCATTAATTCCAACG
>JAUMXI010000064.1 GCA_030529185.1 Flavobacteriaceae bacterium | reverse complement strand
TTTTTGAAAAAAAACGCACGGAATAGTTTTCTTATAAAGAAAAAGTATAACTTTGTGATGTTGTTTAACCCTCAAAAACGTAAAAGATATGTTAGGCACAATGCTTCAAGCGACGATCCTCACATCAATAGACGGACAAAAATGGACAACAAACAAAACTAATGCAAGAGTAAAAATTGAAACTTTGCTAAATGGGAATAAAAGAGAAATTAACGATAGAGAAACTAATAGAAGAAGCTCAATTTTTTTGTGTTGAACAATCAAAAATTCAACATAGCGAACTTTATGGCGTAACAGACGGAAAAGCGGTTGGAACACTTATTGAACACATATTTCAATCACATCTAAACGAAAAATATGAGGTTTTGGTAGGTTCTTCTGCTAAAGGAATTGACTTGCCGTCTGAGGATATATTGACAGACATAAAAGTAACTTCCATAAAACAACCACAATCATCTTGCCCTTTCAAAGATGCTAAACAAAAGATATTCGGACTTGGCTACAATCTTCTTGTATTTGTTTATGATAAGACAGACGATGTAAATACTCAAACAGCAACATTGAATTTTGTAAGTTCCTCATTTGTCCATAAAGAAAGAACTGCGGATTATACAACAACTTACCGTTTACGAGAAATGGTAAAAGACGGTGCAAATCAAGCCGACATAGTTGCTTATTTGCAAGACAAAAATATTCCTGCGGACGAAATCACGTTAGCAAAAGTTGCTGAACAGATTTTACAAACACCACCAGAACAAGGCTACTTAACAATTTCTAATGCTTTGCAATGGCGATTACAATATCAGAGAATCGTTGCCTTGAATGAGGATATTCCTGGAATTGAAAAAATTATTAGCTACAATAAACCACAATAATGAAAGTATTTGAAGCAAATATCACTCATCAAGTTTCGGATTATTTGAATGATTATCTGAAAAATGTTATGTCATTTAAAAAGGCTAATCAAAAAATGTATGAAGCCTTCGGCTTCATACATTTTTTTGATAATGCTGAAGAACTGCAAATACTTAAAGATTCAATTTCTATTTTTCAAAATATAGTTTCAGAACCCGACAGAACAGAATATGGCGATTTTCAGACCAATACAAAACTAGCAAACAAAGTTGCTTTTCACCTTACAACTAAAAATGTTTCGCCAGAAATCATCATTGAGCCAACTTGTGGAAAAGGTAATTTTATTGTTACTTCTTTGAAGCATTTCAGTAGTATAAAAAAAGTATTTGGTATTGAAATTTACAAACCTTATGCTTGGGAATGTAAATTCAATATCATTGATTATTATTTAAATAATCCAACAGAAAACAGCCCCGAAATTTCAATCATTCATAGTAGTGTTTTTGATTTTGATTTTAAAACTATTACTATAGAAAACACCATAAAGGAAATTTTAATTATTGGCAATCCACCTTGGGTTACAAACTCAAAATTAGGCAGTTTAAACTCATCTAATCTTCCTAAGAAAACGAACTTTAAAAACCACAATGGATTGGATGCAATGACAGGGAAAAGCAATTTTGATATTGCTGAATATATAACCTTGATGATGATTGAAACCTTTGAACATCATAAAGGCAATATTGCCTTGTTGGTTAAAAACACGGTAATTAAAAATATCGTTTTTGATCAATTCACAAAGAAATACACCATTTCTAATTTAGAAAAACATTGCATTGACAGCAAAAAGGAATTTAATGTCTCTGTTGAAGCAGCTTTGTTTTATTGTAAACTCAATTCAAATCCTACATTCTATTGTACAGAGTTCGATTTTTACAACAGCTCTAATCCAAAGTTAAATTTTGGATGGTTATCTAACAAATTCGTTTCAAACATTAAGATTTATTCAAACACTGAACAAATTGACGGAAAATGTCCGTTTGAGTGGCGACAAGGCATAAAACACGATTGTTCTTCAATTATGGAGTTGGACAAAGTGAACGGACATTTTGTAAATGGCCTGAAAGAAGAAATCGAATTGGAGAATGATCTCGTTTACGGATTGCTAAAAAGTTCTGACTTGAAAAATACTGTTGTTAAGGAAACAAGAAAATACACGATTGTAACACAAAAAAAGGTTGGACAAGAAACCAATTACATCAAATACTATTGCCCAAAAACTTATCAGTATTTAAGTAAACATCAAGACATTTTTAATTCGAGAAAATCGAGTATTTATAAAAATAAACCTCCTTTTTCTATTTTTGGCATCGGCGACTATTCGTTCAAACCATACAAAGTTGCTATTTCAGGGCTTTACAAAACATTTCATTTTACACTTGTTATACCGCAAAATGACAAGCCTGTAATGCTTGATGATACATGTTATATGTTGGGTTTTGACAAATTGGAGCTTGCTGTTTATTCACTACTTCTTTTGAATTTCACAACAACAAAGCAATTTCTTCAATCCATTACTTTTGCAGATGCAAAACGCACTTTTACAAAAGACGTTTTAATGCGAATTGACCTTTTGAAACTAGCTCAAACGATTGAAAAAACTGAACTGCAAAAAGAACTAAATTATATAAACAAAGCATACAATTTTAATTTGACTTTAGACTTTTGGTGCGACTTCATAAACGAAATGATACCAATAGAAAGCGGACAACTTGAATTGTTTGCATAGAAGAAAAAAAGCACTGTACATAACAGCAGTTTGGCAAAATGGCGGGTTTAGTGCTAAATTCAATGATATTTCTTCGATTGAACTTTTGTGCAAAACAGGACATTCGCGCTTCGATTTCCGCCACTTCGCCAAGCTGCAAAACGATTAAATACGTGATTCAGGAAAAGAAGAACCCGCTCAACGGCGAGGTGAAGTAC
>JAUMXI010000023.1 GCA_030529185.1 Flavobacteriaceae bacterium | reverse complement strand
AGCACCTGACTCATAATCAGGTGGTCCCTGGTTCGAGCCCAGGTGGGACCACAAAAAAATCCTCAATTTTAATTGAGGATTTTTTATTATTAAAAAGGAGAAATTTAAATTTCTCCTTTATTTTGTTCTTTCAAACTCACTGATAAAATGCAGTTTCACATTTGGGAATTTTTCTTGGGTCATAGTGATGGTAAAAGCAGAATCCGCCAAGAATACCAACTGATTGTATTTATCCCTTGCTAAAAATCGTTGTTTTAATCTCGCAAATTCCTTAAATTCCTCCGATTTTTCATCGGCTTCTACCCAACAAGCCTTATGAATACCAATAGGTTCATAGGTGCATTTGGCTCCGTATTCGTGCTCCAAACGGTATTGTATCACTTCATATTGTAAAGCACCTACCGTTCCGATGATTTTTCTTCCGTTCATTTCCAAAGTGAAAAGCTGAGCCACGCCCTCATCCATGAGCTGGTCTATGCCTTTTGCTAATTGTTTCGCTTTCAGTGGGTCATCGTTATTGATATACCTAAAATGCTCTGGAGAGAAACTTGGAATTCCCTTGAACTGCAATTTTTCGCCCGCCGTTAAAGTATCACCTATTCGGAAGTTTCCTGTATCATGAAGCCCTACGATGTCCCCGGGGAAAGACTCGTCTACTACTTCTTTTTTATCCGCAAAAAAGGCATTGGGTGATGAAAATTTCATTTTTTTTCCCTCTCTTACCAGCAGGTAATTTTCATTTCGCTTAAAAGTTCCCGATACTATTTTCACGAATGCCAATCGGTCGCGATGTTTAGGGTCCATATTAGCGTGAATTTTAAAGACAAAACCAGTGAAATTCTTTTCTTCGGGTTTTACGATTCTTAAGTCTGATTCCTTCGGTTGAGGCATCGGAGCAATGTCAATAAATGCGTCTAATAACTCACGCACTCCAAAATTATTCAATGCCGAACCGAAGAAAACAGGCTGTTGTTCGCCTTTCATATAAAGTTCGCGGTCAAATTCTGGATAAACGGACTGCACTAATTCTAATTCGTCTCTCAAAGTTGCTGCCGCTTTCTCGCCAATAATTTCATCTATCGAAGCATCATTAATATCATTAAAGGTAATCGTTTCGCCTACTTTTTGTTTTTTCTCTTCAAGGAAAAGTTGAATATTATTTTCCCAAATATTATAAATCCCTTGGAAATCACTTCCCATTCCGATAGGCAACGACAAAGGAACCACGCTGAGTCCTAATTTTTGCTCCACTTCATCCAAAAGGTCAAAGGTATCTTTCCCCTCTCTATCCAACTTATTGATAAACACCAACATAGGGATATTTCTCATTCGGCAAACCTGCACCAATTTTTCGGTTTGTTCCTCCACCCCTTTTGCCACATCGATGACCACAATCACAGAATCCACCGCCGTAAGCGTTCGGTAGGTATCTTCGGCAAAATCTTTATGACCAGGCGTATCTAAAATATTGATTTTATGATTTTTATACTCAAAAGCCAAAACAGAAGTCGCCACGGAAATTCCTCTCTGTCTTTCGATTTCCATAAAGTCGGAAGTGGCACCTTTTTTTATCTTGTTGGATTTTACCGCACCCGCCTCTTGAATTGCCCCCCCGAAAAGCAAAAGTTTTTCAGTAAGTGTGGTTTTTCCAGCATCGGGGTGAGAGATGATGCCGAAAGTTTTTCTCTTTTGTATTTCTTTGATTAAATCTGACATAATATTTCTTAAAAGTTGCAAAGATATGATAAACTGAGAAAATTCGGAAATTCATTATTCCATCATTTGATTTAATAAATTTTATTATTTTTGGCTTTTTGAATTTATCATTAATGAATTGGCAAATAGAAAATTATTGGAATCTGCTTTTGCTTGGGCTTATCCCAATGCTTGTTTTTCTATTGTATCGTTTTCAGAAATGGAAAAAAGCGAAAAAAGAAGTTTTTGCAGAGAAGGAATTTCACCATATTTTATTTGATAAATCTCATTTTTTTGGCAAATTGCTTCCAATTCTTTATTTGTTGGGCTTTTCGTTTCTTATTTTAGCTTTAATTGATTTTACTAGTAAGGAAAAGGAAGGCGTTGAACTAAATCAAAAATTCAGTAATATTTTATTTTTAGTAGATGTTTCTAACTCAATGAATGCTCAAGATGTAGAGCCTTCACGATTAGAAAAAGCCAAAGAAATTTTAAAACAATCCTTGTATTATCTTGAAAATGAAAAAGTTGGAGTTATTGTATTTGCAGGAGATTCGAGAAGTATAATGCCTTTGACTATGGATTATTCATCGGTAGAATTGTATTTGGAAAACATTTATTCTGATATAATTCAAAGGCAAGGCACAGATTTTTTAGCCGCCATACAAGAAGCAGGGAAAAAATTAGATAAAATTTTGGGAGCAAAAAAAGTAATTCTCATCAGCGATGGCGAAGATAATGAGGGGCATCATAATGAGGCTATTAGAGAGGCTAATAAATTAGGAATCAATATTATTAGCATTGGTGTTGGGACAGAGCAAGGTGCTCCAATACCAGATTTATACAATTATTATCAAGATTACAAACGCGATGAATACGGGCAAATCATTATTACTAAAAGGGAGATTTCTGCACTAAAATCCATCGCTGAAAAAACCAACGGAAAATATATTGACGGAAACTCTCATAATGCTGTAAATGAACTTATTAAACAAATTAGAAATTTTGATAAAATAACCAATAAAAATACTTCTTATCTCCTTATAACTCATTATCATTATCAATGGTTTTTAGGCATTGCACTTTTCATTTTTTTGATGATTTACCTATTTAATCCTAAAAGAAACCTTGAGTTTTAATTCTGAACTTTCTAAATTTTAGTTTTTTTTAACAGTTTTAAGCCTTGTTTTTAACAAATTAAAAGATATTTTTGCAGGGGTTATGAAATACTATTATACTTTAATTTTTTCATTGGTTGGGATTTTTATTTCTGGGCAAGGAAATGAAAAAATTTCTCTCTACAAAGGAAACCAAAGTTTTAAAAATCAAGACTTTGATGAAGCTTCTACGCATTATCTAAACGCTATAGAAAAAGAAAATAAAAATTTTGACGCTCATTATAATTTAGCCAACAGCCTTTATAAAAAGGAAATGTATCGCGATGCCGTAGCACAATATAATAAAGCATTACAAAATACTCCAAATGACGATGAAAAAATAAAAACTTTATATAATATCGGAAATGCTCATTTTCAAAATAAAGATAAAAACTCTGCTATTAAAGCCTACCAAGAAGCCCTAAAATTAGATCCTAAAAACGAAAAAATCCTAACCAATTTAAGAATTGCAAAAAAACTAAATCAACAAAATTCTGACGATCAAAATAATAAAAACCAAGAATTTAATAAAAATCAAGAAAAAAAATCTCAACCTGAAAAAAAACGAAACGAGTATGAGGAAAATTTACTCAAAAGAATAGAGGCAAAGGAAAAACATACTGCTAAAAGAGCCTTACAAAATCGTGATTATTATACTCCTCAAGGCAACCAAAAAGATTGGTAAATGAGAAATAACTTTCACATATTGTTTTTAATTCTTTCCCCTTTATTCGCGTGGGGGCAAGTGCTAATTTTCTCTGAAACTAACACCAAAGAATACGAAACCACAGAGGCTTTCAGACTTAATATTGGATTAGAAATTACTGGAAATTTAGAACAAGAATCTCCAATAAAGCTTCCTGATTTGTCTAAATTTGAGATTTTAGGGAATGCTTTTGAAGAATTTTCCTACATTAATAATTCTGGAATGCAGGTAAAGCAAATCGTTCATCAGATTATTTTAGAGCCAAAACAGGCGGGGAAAATTAAAATCGGAAGTGCTTTGGTTCAAATCAATGGAAAATTATATAAATCTGAACCTTTTGATATTTCAGTAAAAGAAAAAAGCAAAAAATCTTTGGATATCAACGCTTTAAAAAACATTTATTTAACCTTAGAAACTGAAAACAACAGCTCGTTTTATCCTTATGAGCCTATTAAAGTACTTGTAAAAGCTTATTCCAAAACGCCTCACCTTTTCAGAAAATTACATCAAATTAATTTTTCCAAACAGCAAAATTCTTATTTTAAGCTCTCTCATCGTGATGAAGTGGAAGAATATGATGATTTTTGGACCTCGCAAATTATTTCTTCATTTTTAGTTTTCCCAGAAAATATAGGCAACTTTGAGATACCTTCGGTGCTGGTAAAATTTGAAAACGAAAAAATACACTCTAACTCTTTAAGAATCAATATAAAACCCTTTCCACAAAACGCTCCAAAAAGCTTCGATAATGCCGTTGGGAATTTCGCCTTAGAGATTATAATTCCTTCAACACATATAGAAAAAGACCAAGGCTTTGATGTAATAGTAAAACTTTCTGGGGAGGGAAATTTATCTCACATTAATTTGCCAAAAATCATTAAATCAATAGATTATAAATTTTTCAAACCTACAAGGAAAACAAATTTTATTGCAACAGATTATGGGCTAAAAGGCGAAATCACGGAACATTATGTTCTCATTCCTCAAAAAGAAGGTGATATTAATATAAATTTAGAAGAATTTTCATTTTTTAACCCAAAAGACAAGCAATATCATCTTATAAACAAAACTCACGCAATCAATATTACAGCAAAAGAAAATCCCCTAATAAGAACCGAAGAAGTAGGTCATCTCTTGAAAAAAACAGAGCTTTTGCCCATCTCTCCAAAGCAAGAAAAATCTAAAATTCAACAATATGTTATTTTGCTGATTTTATTTATTTTAATAGCTTTATTAGGAATTTTTTTAATGGTTTTTAGAAAGAAAAAACAAAAAATTACTGCGACTCAAAATCTACAAGAAAACGGAGGGATTACCAATATTTCTGAAACGGAGGAAATGATAAAAAACACCTTATTTATAGGCAAGGATTATTATTTCCGCATGTTGAAATCTGCTATAGAGCGAAAAGACAAAAATTTATTTTTTGAACATTATGAGGAGTTTCATAATGAAATAGAAAAGAGAGTACATTTGATTGAAAATCAAAATTTTAAAGAATATTTATTGAGTCTTGGAAATGGTCTTTGGGAGGAGTATGAAGATTTAAATAAAAAAATACAAATAGAAAAATACGCCCCTGTAAGTCAAAATTTACAAGAAATTTATCAAAAAACAGAAAAATTTTATTCTAAAATAATGGAATAATTAAATTTTATTTCTACTTTTGGGCAAAATTTAATAAACAATGTTTGAATCCTTTTCTTTTCATGAAACCATAACGAGTTTTATGATTTTATTTGCTATTATTGATATTATTGGTTCCGTTCCTGTTATTATTGATTTACGAAGGAGATTTGGAAAAATAGAATCCGAAAAAGCCACCATCGTTTCCGCTATCATTATGCTTACCTTTCTTTTTATGGGTGATAAAATGCTGGAATTTATCGGTTTAGATGTTTATACTTTTGCAATAGTAGGGGCTTTTATTATTTTTATTATTGCCTTGGAAATGATTTTAGGAATTGAAATCCATAAACAAGATGAGATGACTTCAGCTTCTATTATCCCTATTGCGTTCCCTTTGGTAGCTGGGGCTGGGACACTTACTACCTCCCTTTCTCTCCGTGCAGAGTTTCATGTGATTAATATCGTTATTGCTATTTTACTCAACGCATTGGTGGTTTATTTGGTTTTAAAATCCTCTGATTTCCTTTCTAAAATCATCAAAGGAGGTGCTTTAATGGTGCTAAAAAAAGTATTTGGAATTATACTCTTGGCAATTTCTATTAAAATGTTTTTAGGAAATTTGCTTAAATTAATCAATAGTTTTGGGATTTAATTAGAAATGAAAGTAGAAGAGTTTTACAAAAAGTTAAAAAACCAATTAGAAGAACATCATAATTTTCCTGAAAATTATCTTTATAAATTTATTTTGCCCAATGGTGAAGGTGAGAAATTAAGCGAACTTTATAAGGTTTTTGACGGACTAAAATATAGTCTTAACACCAAAGAAAGTAGCAACGGAAAATACATTAGTATTAGTATTTCTTGCTTTGTTTTGAGTGCCGACCAAGTCATCAAGATTTATAAAGAAGCAGGTAAAATAGAAGGAATTATTATGCTATAAAATAACAAAGCAGTTGTAAATTTATACTACAACTGCTTTGATTAATCTATTCTTATCACTAAAATATTCTTCCATAGAAATCATACTCTCTGTTCTCATAACATCTTCTATATCACTAATATTATAGATGATTCTCTTCGCATCATCGGTATCTTTTGCTCTGATTTTGCAGAAAATATTGTATTTCCCAGAAGTCACGCTTAGCTCCGTCACATTTGGAATTTTCTCCAATATTTTTAATACATCTTGTGTTCTATTAGATTTCCCCAATAAGATACCAACATAAGTAATAAAATTATATCCTAATTTCTTGTAATCAATCACCAAAGAAGAACCTTTAATCACTCCAGCATCTTCCATTTTCTTTACCCTCACATGGATAGTCCCTGCAGAAACTCCCATTTTATGGGCAATTTCAGTAAAAGGCATTCTGGTATTTTCTACTAAGAAATCTAAAATCTTTTTATCTACTTCATCTAATTGTGAATTGTGCATATTATTATGAATTTATTAATTAATCTCAAAATCTTTTGCGAAAATACTATTTTTTTTCAAATTCAAAAAAGACTTTTATAAATATTTTTATGATTATTTTACGCTATCTTTTACAATGCTATCTTTTGGGGATATTTGAGTGTTTTTTTTCTTTTGAGTTTTTTTAGGGAAAAATCTATCAAACTCATAGGCAATGGCTACCCCGGCACCATAGGTTTGGTTTGCTCCAGCGTTACTTCCCGTCACTAAGCCCACATTAGAAGGTTTTGAATAAACTCGGAAAATCCCTGAACCATCTATGGTTTTAGACCAATCATACTCCACAATGCCTTCACCAGAGAGATAATTATTTTGCGTATTAACATTATTAGAAAGCGGTACACCCAACCCTGTTTTAATTTTCAATCTTGGAGAAACCTTATAATTCAAACTAGTGGTTGCTCTATCCCCTGTGTTAATACTCTCAGAGCCTCTAATGTAATCTAAATCAATCTGAAAATCATCACTAATAGAATTAAAGGCAGAGCTCAACTGTTTAAAGAAAATATTAACCCCTGACCCAATTGCTGATGAGGCATTGGTATTGGCTACATTAAAATTACCTATAGCAAGAATGGAGGCGAATTGCAAAACTTTTTCTTCTTCGGTTGCCAACTTGGTTGCCATTACTTCTCTAATTTGAGAAGAAACCTCCGAAGCTATAATGTAAGGTTTTACCTCTGGACTGGTCAGTTTATTAGAAATTTTAGTTTGTAATTCTACATTTAGAGCGGGTAATGCTCCTACGCCGAGATATTCACTCGCATTAGAAACAACAGCGTTATAAGACGCGGTGATATTAAGTTCGGGGTTCATCACATCGCCATTCCATTGCAGATTACTTCCTTTCTTAATATGAAATTGTTTTTCCAAAATTGCCTTTGAAATATAAGTCCCCGACTCTACTTCATAACTTCCCTGCATTCTTATATTCCCTGCTCGGTTCATTGAGAATTTCATATTTTGAGTGTTTCCTCTCACGCTAATATCTCCTACTTCATCGCCCACCAAAACATTTACCGTAGAACTTCTATCCGCTGAAATGTCTAAATTAATATTAAGTCCTACACCTGATTTTTTTCTTTCGGCTACCGCTATATTTCCTTCTTTATTTACTTCTAAAAATCTCAACATTTTAAACTCATCTACCGAAGAAGTAGAATTGCTATTGAGGGTAAATACACTATTTTGAAGCACATCTGCCGTAGCATTAATATCTAAATTATTGTTTTGAAAACCGACAATCATATCTCCTTTGGCATAGATTTTCCCCCAGAAAATATCAAAATCTCTCTGTGTGGTATTAAGAAGCATTAAATCGTCCATACGGATAATAAGATTGGCACCTATATTAGAAAAGTTCGATAAATTGAGTTGTCCCAAAGAAATCATTCCCTTGGAGTTGCTTCTACTATCCTTTACGCCAACGAAATTAAAAATCATATTTCCATTAGATAAAGGCACTACTGTATCATCAAAAGCGTAATCCACCCCCGAGAAATTTAAGGTTAAACCAAAATTTTTCATTGCGACATCTCCTCCATAGTTAATATCGTTCATTGTTCCATTAATGGCAATATCTCCCGTAGCATTTCCTCTAAAATTACTAAACACATCTTTGACGAAAGGCTGAACAAAAGCCATATTAAACTGCTCTAAATGAGCCTGTAAATCTAATTTAGGAGATTTAGGATTGTTGTCAATTGTTCCTTTTAAGCTCAATCTTTCCTTTCCTAAAAATTCAGTGTCTTTGATTTTAACATTTACATCGTAAATATTTCTTTCCCCAATTTCTTCGGCGATAATAGATAAATTTCCTATTGAATTGTCATTAACTTGAATGTCTTCAACATTTATGCGAATATCTGGCTCTAAATGCGTAGCGTCCATTCTCAATTTGATTTCTCCATTGGCAGTGCCTTGCAAATCCACTTTGCTGTCTTGAAACGCAATGGCCCAAACTCTGGAAATATCCATATTTTTAATTTTCCCTTCCAAGTCAAAATCCTTTCCATTTTTAAAGACACCATTTACCAAAGCCTCGCTATCATCAGAATACAATTTTAAATTTTGGATAAGAAAATCGCCTTTTTTCCTACGGTAAGTAATGGAATGATTCAGTTCTGGGGAAGTATCCACTCTCCAAAGAAATTTGCTTATTTTCAAATCAGTAGGGTCAAATCGGAAGGCGTAATCTCCATTTTCATCAATAGATTGTTCTATATTGGCTACATAATCCACCATTTGGTTTTTCTTCTCCTTCTCCAAAGTTCCCACTTGCAAATTTGTAGAAATATGTAATTTTTCCGCCCGTTTTTCAGCATTTATTTTAATATCCTTTAATAAAGAGCCTTTATAGCTCACTCTTTCCACACGAGTCGCCCAATATTCTTTCGGAACCGATGTATTAATTTTCAATGCAATATTTTCTGCCATTAGGCTGTCTTTTCTTACCACTTCACTGATTTTGTACTCAGGGTTGGTTTTTACCAATAGCCTATCTGCCTCCGAAATCTCTTCTTTTTCCGTCATTATATATTTCAAAGAAGGAGTATTTACATCAAAGATAAAATCATTAGTATTTCCAAAAAAATTTCCAACGACCTTCACACCATTAGGAACTTTCAGATTCGGAGCAAAATAATTGATTAACTCTTGCTGAATATCAAAATTCATTTCAAAGTTTTGTCCTTTATAGATTTTTTTGGTTTTATTGCCAACAAATACTTTGTTCATCGCCTCTTGGAACATTCCACCGATATTCCCCAAATCAAAATTCCCAACAATCTGTCCCTGAGCTATATTTGGCACATCTACTTTAATGTTTCTTTTTCCATCATCAAAAGTCAGTTTTATAGCTCCGTTGGGGATTTTCACTTCCGTCTCTCCATTTAAGAACACATTTTGAAGCTGTGTTTCCAGTATCAAATCATTTACATTCGTCATTGATAATCGCCCATCAAACCTACCCCTAAAAGTAGATTTGTCCTTTGTAATTCCCCAATATGCCAAATCCAAATGCTGAATATCTCCATCTAAATCTGCAAAAAATCTGGGCTGACTAAAATCAATCTTGCCATTAATAGTTCCATTCAAATGGCGGTCATCGGCCTTCATTACTCCATTAAATTGCTTCGCCACTAAATCACCGTCAATATGCAAATTATGCATTTTTTTACCTAAAATTTCAATGCTTGTTATGTCGGATTTTGTATTCAAAAACAGAGTATTAAGGTCAAAACCTTTCCCATCAAAATTAAAATTTCCAGAAATTAAACCCACTTCATCTTTTTTAGTAATCGCTTTGATATTAAAATCTTTAAGTTCAAGATTTCCATCATATTGAGGAAACTGAGAAGAATATTCGCTCAATGTGAAATCCTCAATCTCTGCCTTGCCAATTCCTGTATTTAAGCTACCTTGAGCAATTACTCGCTCTTTATTCACATCTGCCAAACCATCATATTGTACTCTTCCAAATTCATCAGCAAAACCACCCATTTTTTTAGAAATAAAAGTCGGCAGAGAAGCCTTTAAACCAATATAATTAAGGTCTGCCAACAATTTTTCTGTTTTAAGGTGAAAATTACCTGCCAATAATTGTGAAAACTCAATTTTCGGAGTTTGAAACTTGTTTTCATTAACTTGAATAGAAAAATCTGTAAGTTTGAAATCATTCAAAGCTCCCTTCATCTCCCCTAAAAGATTATATCTCTGGTAGTTATCCCAATCATTAACGAAATAGCTAATATCATAGCCGTGCAGATAACTACCATTTTTCACCACCATATCCCAAACCACTTTGTCATTAAAATCTTGCCAACCCGTTTTTTTATCAAGGTTAAAAATCAAATCTCCCTGAAGCAAAGAATGGTCCGTATTAAAAGTCAAATTCTTGAAAGCAAATATTTCTTTGGTAATTTTCAAATCCCCAGAAAGGGTTTCCAAAAAGTGTTTTTTCCCCCATCTTTCCGTAATGAAGGACATTTTATTGAATTTCAAATTAACATTGGTTCCTTCCGTTTTCAGTTCGGAAATATAGGCGTTAAATTTTTCTGCTTTCAGCCATTTGCCATCTTCCCCCTGATTTTCATTAACAATAGAAACTTTACTATTCTCAATTTCAATCCTTGAAGTAAATTTGAAAGGCGGTTTTTTCGGGTCTTTTGGCGAATCAAATTTCTCTATGAAAAGCGTAAAATTATCCTGCTCCTCGCCTTTATAAGTAATTACCTTTAAATCAAGCTCTTCCAAGCTCAATTTTTGAAATTTCAAATCACGGGAATTGCTAATTATCGCCCACCAATCGGAATGCCCAACTAGTTTTTTTGCCTTAATAAACTCAAATTGATGGTGGTCTTTCACTACTAATCCAGAAATGACAACATCTCCAAAAAAATCAATCTTTACATTTTCAGTTTTAAGGTCTATCTTAAACTCTTTATTCAGCAAATCAATGGCGTAATTTGCTATTCTATTCTTCACTGAAGGAAGATTAATCACTACTAAAAGAGCAACAAAAACAGTAAAAACTCCCAATAGAAAATACAACATCACACGCAACCACAAAGGGCGTTTTTTCGTTTTAGGAGTTTGGTTCTCTTTGCTCAGTTCCTCTTCTTTTTTTTCTATATTTTTCTCTATATTTGCCATTGTATGAAAAAACCGATTATTTTAGGAATAGAATCTTCTTGCGATGATACCTCTTCGGCGGTTATCCGAGGCAATCAAATCTTGTCTAATATTGCCAACACACAAGCCATTCATAAAGAATACGGCGGTGTAGTTCCAGAATTGGCATCTCGGGCTCATCAGCAGAATATTATTCCTGTAGTTCAAAAATCTCTTATTTCAGCAAATATACAACAAAATGATATTTCAGCAATAGGTTTTACAAGAGGTCCTGGACTTTTAGGTTCTCTTTTGGTGGGAACATCCTTTGCGAAATCTTTGGCAATGGCTCTCGATGTTCCATTAATAGAAGTCAATCATTTACAAGCACATATTTTGGCTCATTTCATTGAAGATGCCAATCCTACGCCTCCAAAATTCCCTTTCCTTTGCCTTACCGTAAGTGGCGGACATACGATGATAGTTTTAGTGAAAGATTATTTTGATATGGAAATCATCGGAAAAAGTATAGACGATGCCGCTGGGGAAGCGTTTGATAAAATCGGAAAAGTTTTAGGCTTAGATTATCCCGCTGGAGCTATTATTGATAAAATTGCACAAAATGGCAACCCTGATACCTTCCAGTTTGGGAAACCAAAATTAGAAAATTACGATTATTCTTTTAGCGGAATAAAAACTTCTGTTCTCTATTTTGTGCAGAAAGAATTACAAAAAAATCCGAATTTCATTAATGAAAACCTAAACGACCTTTGTGCCTCAGTTCAAAAAACCATTATTGATGTTTTAATGAATAAACTCCAAAAGGCAGCAAAAGAGCTAAACATTAAAGAAATAGCCATAGCAGGAGGCGTTTCAGCTAATTCGCTCCTCAGAAAAAGTATGCAAGAAAATGCCGAAAAATTAGGCTGGAATATTTTCATTCCAAAATTTGAATACACAACGGATAACGCCGCAATGATTGCAATGGTGGCACAACTAAAATACAAAAGAGGCGAGTTTACCGACCTCAAAACCACCGCTACCGCACGATACGAATGGTAAAACGCAATATTTGTAAGATTATCTCAAATTTTTAATTTTGTAATCTCATTTTTTTAGCAATGAAATTATTTTACGGAGAAATCACAGGACAGCAAGTCAGCATTAACGAAGAAGAACAACAACACATCGCGAAAGTGCTTCGCCTTCGTGAGGGGGAAGAAATTTTCATCACTGATGGCAAAGGAAATTTAACCAAAGGAAATTTGTTTTTTGAGGGTAAAAAAGCTCAAGTTCAAATTATGGAAATTCAATACAATACCCCTGATTTTTTTCCAAAATTGCACATCGCCATTGCTCCAACAAAAAATATTGACCGAACAGAGTTTTTCGTAGAGAAAGCCACCGAAATGGGCATTTCAGAAATCACTTTTCTTTTGTCCGAAAAATCCGAACGAAAAAACATCAACATTGAAAAAATCCGAAAACAAGCCATTTCGGCATCTAAACAAAGTTTGAGATTTCATTTTCCTATCATTAATGATTTAACGAAATTTTCTGATTTCATTCAAAACATTTCAGCTGAAAACACCTTTGTTGCTCACTGCAATACGGCTTTTGAAAGAATTGAACTCAAAGAAATTTCCCCCGAAAAATCCACCACCTTTCTCATTGGACCAGAAGGGGATTTTAGCCCAAGAGAAATTCAACTCATCGCAGAAAAAGGCATTAAAGCAGTATCTTTGGGGCATCAAAGATTAAGAACTGAAACGGCTGGAATTTTCGTTTCCGCTTGGAATTATCAACATCAATTTAAATAAAAAATGCACAGAAAAATCTGTGCATTAAGTTTTTCAATAACCTAATTTCCTAATTATTTTTTATTTAAATGATAATAAGCCAACATTTTATAATATAATTTAGCTGCTAAAAATGCCGATGGCTTTGGGTTGGCAGAGTCCATTAATTCCACAATATCAAACGCTACTACATTACATTTTTCAAAAACTTTTTTCAGTAATTTTAGCGTAGGATACCACTGCAGACCTCCTGGTTCTGGCGTTCCTGTAGATGGTGCCAAAGATGGGTCAAAGGCATCCAAATCTATCGTAATATAAACATTACCAGAAACTTTCGCTAATACATCATCTATCCAACTTGGATTTTCAGCAATTTCGTGAGCCCAAAAACATTGTCCTTTTGGCACATATTGCATTTCCTCAATATCGCAAGAACGAATCCCAACCTGCACCAAATTATGCTTTTGATTTGCCTCAAAAACCGCACAAGCGTGATTGGAAGTAGAGCCGTGAAATTCTGGTCGCAAATCCGTGTGAGCATCTAACTGCAATACCGTAAGATTTTCGTACTTCTCCCCCACCGCACGAAGCGAACCAATAGAAACCGAATGTTCCCCACCGATAAGCGTAAATAATTTATCTTCGTGTTTCAATAACTCTTTAGTTTTTTGATAAACGGCTTCTGTCATTGCCTCTGGCGAAGAATCCTCCGTAATATCGCCTACCATATACACCCCCTCCAAATAAGGTTCTGTATTGGTTTCAATATCATAAAGTTCCATATTTTCGGAAGCGTTGAGGAACAATTCTGGTCCTTTATCTGCTCCCTTTCCCCAAGTTGAGGTTCCATCGTAAGGAACTGTAACCAACATCACTTTGGAGTTTTCTAACTGTGCATTCTCCTCTGGAATACCTGCGTATGTTCTCATTCTATAACTATTTATTTTAAATCTGAATTCTTTCAATATTTGCACCGATATTTTTGAGTCTTATCTCAATATTTTCATAGCCTCGGTCTATTTGTTCAATGTTCTGAATGGTGCTTTTCCCTTCTGCCGAAAGAGCCGCTATTAATAAAGCGTTTCCAGCTCTAATGTCAGGTGAAATCAATGTCGTTCCTCTAAGTGGAGCAGAATGATTTAGTCCAATCACCACGGCACGATGCGGGTCGCAAAGGATGATTTGAGCCCCCATATCTATCAGTTTATCAACGAAGAACAAGCGACTCTCAAACATTTTTTGATGAATCAACAAGCTTCCTTTTGCCTGAGTAGCCACCACTAAAATAATGGACAATAAATCAGGGGTAAAACCTGGCCAAGGAGCATCAGAAATCGTTAAAATAGAACCATCTATAAACTTCTGAATTTCATAACTTTCCTGTGCTGGAATGTATATATCATCTCCCCTACGCTCTAATTTTATCCCCAACTTTTGGAATGTATTAGGAATAATTCCGAGCATTTCCCAATTCACATTTTTAATGGTAATTTCGGATTTCGTCATCGCTGCAAGACCAATCCAAGAGCCTATTTCAACCATATCTGGAAGCATTTTATGCTCTGTTCCGCCTAATTTTTCTACGCCCTCAATGGTCAAAAGGTTAGAGCCTATCCCTTGAATTTTCGCTCCCATTCTATTGAGCATATTACACAATTGCTGGAGATAAGGCTCACAAGCAGCATTGTAAATTTGAGTAGTTCCTTTTGCCAAAACGGCTGCCATCACAATATTTGCCGTTCCCGTCACGGAAGCCTCCTCCAATAAGATATATTTTCCTTGCAAGTTTTTCGCTGTAAGGCTATAAAAATTTTCTTCTTCACAAAAATGGAAATCTGCCCCAAGTTCTACAAAACCCTGAAAATGAGTATCCAACCTTCTTCTACCAATTTTATCACCTCCTGGTGTAGGCATATAAGCCTCCCCAAAACGAGCGAGCATCGGTCCTAAAAGCATAATAGAACCTCTTAATTTAGCTCCATTTTGTTTAAACTCCTTTGATTTGATATAATCAAAATTGATATGATCTGCTTGAAAAGTAAAATCTCCTTTGCCGTTTTTGATCACTTTCACTCCAAAATCTTGCAAAATTTCTATCAAACGATTAACATCTTTAATATCAGGGATATTGCTAATTCTCACAGGTTCAGCCGTTAAAAGCACTGCACACAAAATTTGCAACGCTTCATTTTTGGCTCCTTGTGGAGTGATTTCGCCTTTCAGCTTTTTTCCACCACATATTCTAAAAGCCTCTGTCATTATTTTCTTTTATTTTTATGGGAATTATTATGATTTTTCTTTCTATGATGATGATTTTTATTCTTATTAGAAGAATGATAAATCTTGCTTTTTTCCAAACTTTCTATCCCTGTAAGGTCTAATCTATCTTCGGATAATTCTTTTAAATGTCTAAAAATCACTTCATCTTTCACATGTTCTTTATTATAAACATTGTAAGACTTTTTCATATTGTTTGCAATCACCTGAATAAGAGCCTCTTTCTCTTCTCCTTGCTCTAGCTCTATCGCCCTGTCTATCAGTTGCAAAATACTTTTTCCGTAAAATTTATACTCATTATCCAAAGATGGATACTGCACTTTGCGAGGCTTTTGGTTGAGTTCTTCCTTTGTAGGAAAGGGATACGGAGCATCTACATCCAAATCATAATTGGCTAAAATATAGAGATGGTCCCAGAGTTTATGCGTGTAATTTTCCTCATCGCGAAGATGCGGATTTCTTTGCCCCATAAACTCTATAATCGTTTTTGCTACCTCGTTTCTTTCTTCCTTGCAAGATATTGATTTACAATATTCTACCATTTGTTGAATATGCCTTCCGTATTCGGGCATTAAAAGAGGTGTTCTTGCTGTATTGTATTCCATATATTTTATATCAAACTGATAATCAATTTATTATTTTGTTAAATCTAATCCTCCGAAATTCCCCGAACTCATCATTAAAAATGCTCCCGAAGTTTTATCCAAATTTTTCCAATATTGAGCCAAATCCTCAGCATTGGTAAAGACTTTAATATTCTGATTATTAAACTTATCCTTAATCATTTGAGGGGAAATCGCCTCCATTCTCTTGATTTTCAATGCCTCCTCTGAGTAGAAAACCACTGCTTCGTTTAATGAATCTAACGCTCCCTCGTATTGCTCTAAAAACAAAGGATTTAGCGAACTATAAGTGTGCAATTCCAAAAAGCCAAAAGTCTTTTCATTTTTAAATTGCTCTTTGAAAGCACTCGCCGTTGCCCTCACCTTTGAAGGAGCGTGAGCAAAGTCTTTATACAAAATTCCGCCATCTGCTCTTTCCACTTTTTCCAATCTTTTGGAAGCACCTTTAAAACTCATCATCGCTTCATAAAAATCCCCTTCCATAATTCCCAACTGCTGACAAATCAACTTCGCTCCCTCCATGTTCAGCAAATTGTGCTTTCCGAAAATCATCAGCGGAACTTCTCCCATATCAGTTTTTAGATAAACTTTGCCATCACGAATCTCATAATCAGGAGTTTTATAAGGCAATTTTTTAAAATAATTTTCAGTGGATTCTACGATTTTCACCACTTCTTCATCTTCTTCATTATAAACCAAAACACCCCCTGAAGTGATGCTTTCCGTAAATTTCTTGAACTGTTCCACATATTGCTCAAAAGTTTTAAAAACATTGATATGATCCCAAGCAATACCGCTCATCAAAGCAATATTTGGCTGATAATGAAGAAATTTCGGTCGTCTATCCTCTGGTGAAGAAAGATATTCATCACCCTCTAAAACCACAAAATCATTCTCCTCCGAGATTTTCACCATACAGTCAAAACCTTCCAACTGAGCCCCCACCATATAGTCCGTTTCCTTTTGATAAAAATTCAGGGCATGAAGCACCATAGAAGTAATGGTCGTTTTGCCGTGCGAACCAGCGATTACGACACGAGTTTTATCTTTAGATTGTTCGTAAAGAAACTCGGGATAAGAATAAATTTTCAGACCCAATTTCTTTGCTTTTGCCAATTCAGGGTTGTCCGTATGGGCGTGCATTCCCAAAATCACGGCATCAATATCATTAGTAATTTTTTCTGGAAACCAGCCCAATTCATCAGGCAAAATTCCTTTTTCCTTCAATCTTGATTTTGAAGGCTCAAAAATAGCATCATCAGAACCTGTAATTTCAAAGCCTTTATTTTTTAAGGCAATGGCAATATTGTGCATAGCACTTCCTGCTATGGCAATAAAATGAATTTTCATTTTTTATTAATTTTCTATCACTGAGGTTTCTTCTCTTTTTTGTTCTTCCTGTTTCTTTCTCTCTAATTCTTGGTCGTACTCGTGCAAAACATTATGCTCTGGTGTTTGCTCTATGGCGTTCATGATTTTATTTAAAATTTGCTCTGCATTTTCATTGTCATAATCTATATCCAATGGCTTTTTAAACTCCATCGTTGGCTTAACTCCCGTCACCTTCAATCTAAGTCCTTTTTTATCAAAAGCTCTACGGAAACCATTGATTTTAATCGGAACTACTATCGCTTTCTGCTGTAAAACCAATTTAGCCGTTCCCTTTCTCCCTGGTGCAAAAGCCGCCGTAGTTCCCTGTGGAAAGGAAATCACCCAGCCATTATCCAAAGCCTTCATAATGTTTTCCACCTCACTCATATCCACTTTACGCTGAACATTCTGCCCGTTTGCTCTCCAAGTTCTTTTTACCGTAACGGCTCCTACTAATTTAAAAATCCTAGTCAATAGTCCTTTATCCATAGTTTCTTTGGCCGCCACATAGTAAAAATCTACCTTAGGGTTGAGCAAATAAATGGGATTGGCAATCGTGTTGATAAACCCATTATTTACAGCACAAAAGACATGATAAATCGCTGCTACATCTGCGAAATAAGTTTGGTGATTAGATACGAACAACACATTGGTTTTCGGTAAATCTACCAAATGTTCGGCTCCCGAAATTTTCAGTTTATTAAATCCATTAAACCTTCTATACGAAACCAAACCAAAAATAAAAACCACTATTCTTTTTAAAATATACCAATTCCCAAAGGCATCGGTGAAAATATTCTTCTTCCCCATTTCGTATTAATATTAGTTATTCAACATTAATTTTTCAGCGTATTTTTCAGTAAAAATTTCCTTGTCTTTTTTCATTTCTTCCAAAGTGGCAGGAAGTTGATAGGCAAATAAAAATTTTTCTTTTTCATCTAAAAAATGGAGTTCTTTCGGCTCTCCGTCTATCATTTGGGCAAAAATATCCCACATAGATTGGTCTTTTAGTTTTAATAACTCAAAAAACGCTGTTGCCTGTATATGAATAATTTTCATTATTGATTTCCTTAAAATTTTACAAAAATACGAAAAATCCATTAAATGATTAAAAAAAGAAAAAATGCTTTTCTTTTGTGCCATCAATTATTTTTTATAATTTCGTTAAGAAATTAAAAGTGAAATGGAGTATAATTTAGAAAAGGAAAGAGAGGAAATTCTCGCTCGGTTTGAGGATTTGATTCAGCACACTTACCGAAAGCTCAACGAAGAGCAAATAGCATTCATCAGAAAAGCCTTTGATATAGCCCTTGATGCCCATAAAGACCAACGCAGAAAGTCAGGCGAACCCTATATTTATCACCCTATTGCGGTGGCGAAAATCGTTGCCAACGAGTTAGGGCTTGGGGCTACCAGCATTGCCTGTGCCTTACTCCACGATGTGATAGAAGACAGCGATTATACTTATGAAAATTTAGAGGAGTTTTTTGGTAAAAAAGTGGCAGACATCGTCAGTGGGCTAACTAAAATTTCGGTGATGAATAACCAAAATGTTTCTGTACAATCGGAAAACTACCGAAAACTCCTGCTTACATTGGCAAGTGATTTCAGGGTAATTCTCATTAAAATTGCCGATAGACTCCACAATATGAGGACTTTGGACAGTATGCGTCCCGACAAGCAGAAAAAAATCGCCTCCGAAACGGTTTATATTTATGTCCCTCTCGCTCACAGATTAGGTTTTTACAATATTAAATCTGAATTAGAAGACCTTTCTCTAAAATACAATATGCCAGAGGTTTATAACGAAATCTCGGAAAAACTCATCGTTGCCAAAGAACAGCGAGAGCAATATGTTCAGAAATTCATTGAATTGGTTTCTGAAAAAATAAAGGAAGAAGGTCTGAATTTCAGCATTAAAGGAAGGGCAAAATCCATCAGTTCCATTTATCGTAAAATTTTAAAACAAAATATTCCTTTTGAGGAAATTTACGACAACTACGCCATCAGAATTATCTATAAATCCGATGCTAAAAACGAGAAATTTTTGGCGTGGAAGATCTACTCCATCGTCACTGATTTATACCACAGCAACCCCTCCCGAATGCGAGATTGGATTAGTCAGCCCCGTTCCACAGGTTATGAAAGTTTGCATTTAACGATTTTAGGACCTGATAATCGCTGGATAGAAGTCCAAATCAGAAGCGAGAGAATGGACGAAATTGCAGAGAAAGGCGTTGCCGCTCATTACAAATACAAAGAGGGATTTAGCCAAAATTCCGATGATAAAAATTTTGAGCAATGGGTGGTTCAAATCCGTGAGGTCTTGGAAAATCAACATACACTTTCCACGAGTGAATTATTGGACAATATCAAGCTCAACCTTTACTCCAAAGAAGTCTTTATTTTCACCCCAAAAGGCGATGTTAAAATTCTACCAAAAGGAGCTACAGCATTAGATTTCGCTTATTCTGTTCATTCCAAATTAGGTGAGCAATGTTCAGGGGCGAAAATCAATGGAAAATTAGAGCCCATCAGTTATGTTTTGAAAAATGGCGACCAAATAGAAATTCTCTCTTCCACCAACCAAAAACCTAAAAAAGATTGGCTGGATTTCGTGGCGACTTCCAGAGCAAAATCCAAAATTAAAGCCATTCTCAATTCTGAAAGAAATGAAAAATCTACCGAAGGAAAAGAAGTTCTCCAAAGAAAATTAAGACATCTTAAAATTAATTTTAATGATGAGGAAATCAACAATATTCAGAAATATTTCAATCTAAAAACTTCCCAAGATTTGTTCCTAAAATTTTATGATGGAACGCTGGACAGTTCTCATTTAAAGGAATATTTAAATAAGAAAAAGGGAATTTTTAGCAATCTTCTTCAAAGGTTTAGAAAAACGGAAAAAACCGAATTTGTAGAAACAGCAAAAACGGATTTAGACCTCATTGTTTTCGGTAGAAACGAAGAAAAACTCAGTTATAGTTTTGCCAAATGTTGCTCGGTAATTCCTGGTGATAAAATTTTTGGATTTATAACTGTAAATGAAGGAATTAAAGTGCATAATGAAAACTGCCCCAATGCGATTAACCTCCGTGCCAACTATGATTATCGCACGATGCTCGCCAAATGGGTCAATTCCGAAAGGTTTGTCAATAGTGTGAAAGTGGAAATTCAGGGAATGGACAGAATGGGGATTATTAATGATGTTTCAACGGTGATTTCCAATAATTTAGGAATTGATATGCGAGGGATTTCCATTAATTCTATTGACGGAATTTTCATCGGAGATATTTCCCTTGAAGTGAAAAACAAGCCCCAATTGGAGGAGCTTCTCCGAGAATTGAGAAAGATTAATGGAATAATGAGCGTCCGAAGGCTTTAAAAATTTTTCTTATATTTGTGGCATTCTGCATTTTTGTAGAATGTTTTTTTATGGAAATAAACAATAAAATATATTAATTAGATGCGTATAACTAAATTTTTTAAAAGCTTTTTCAGCAGTAGTCAATCCTCTGGGATTTTGTTGGTGTTGTGTGTAATGATTTCTTTAATGTTGGCGAATTCTTCCGCCGCGGCAGGTTTCCAAGAAATTTTAGATAAACCCATCGGGCCTTACTCCGTAAGTGTTTGGATCAATGACGGGTTGATGGCTATTTTCTTCCTTTTGGTAGGTTTAGAAATCAAACGAGAGCTTTTACAAGGCGAACTTTCCAGCTTTAAAAATGCTTCACTGCCTATTTTCGCAGCGATTGGGGGAATGTTGGTTCCTGCTTTAATCTTCTATTTATTCAATAACGGAACGGAGTTTAGCAAAGGCTGGGCAATTCCGATGGCTACAGATATTGCTTTTTCTTTGGCGATTGTAGCCATGCTGGGGAAAAGCGTTCCCGCTGCCGTAAAAGTATTTTTGGCTGCTTTGGCGATTGTAGATGATTTGGGAGCGATTGTCGTGATCGCAATTTTCTATACTGATACTATTTATTGGGATTATCTGATATATAGTGCTATTATTGTAGGCGTTCTGATAGCCTTGAATTATTTCAAAGTAAAACAGCACATTTTTTATCTTATCCCTGGTGCATTATTATGGTATCTGATGCACCATTCTGGTATCCACGCTACGATTGCAGGGGTATTGTTGGCATTCACTATTCCAACGGCGACAGACAAAGATGAGCTTTCTCCATTAGAAAAACTGGAACACGCTTTACATCTTCCTGTGAGCTATATCATTACCCCAATTTTCGCTTTGGCAAATACCAATATCACCTTTAAAGAGGGAATGGTAGATGGTTTATTTTCAAATTTGGGTTATGGGATAATGTTTGGCTTGATTTTAGGGAAATTAATCGGTGTGAATCTCTTTTCATTCATTGCTATTAAACTGAAAATAAGCAGTTTGCCAGACAAGAGCAACTGGGTGCATATGGCAGGAGTTGGACTTTTGGCAGGAATAGGCTTCACCATGTCTATTTTCATCACTTTGCTTTCTTACAAAGGAGATGTTGCTCTTCAAGATTCTGCCAAATTTGCAATATTAGTAGCTTCCGTATTGGCAGGAGTTTTAGGATATTTACTGCTAAAATCAGTAGCCAAAAACGATAGAAGTATATAAACATAAATGTTTATCATAAAAAACCTCCCAAATAAGGAGGTTTTTTTATGCTTTATCTTGTTTTTTTGTATGAATGGACTTAATCACCAAATTCAGTTCATTACCGAAGAGAAGAAGAGAAACATTAACATTCACCCAAATCATTAATAAAATAATAGAACCTATAGAGCCATAAAGCACATTATAACTCGCAAACTCCGACACATAAAACGCAAAAATAGAAGTAGTTAGCACAAACAAAACCGTCGTAAATATCGCCCCTGGTAGTGCTTGGTTAAGTTTTTTAATCTCCACATTCCCGACCCAATAAAACAAAGTAAGTGCCACACCATAAAATAACGGAAACGAAAAATAACCAATAATCTGCGTAAGATGCGATGCCCACCAAAACTTTTGATACTCAGGCATTAATAATTTTAATACAATTTCTCCGTAGTAAATCCCTAAAATAAATAATATAATGGACAATGTAAATGCCACCGTCGTAAAAAAAGAAATAGCATATTCCTTTAGCATTCCCCTTTGTATAGAAGCATTTTCATTGAATCCACTAATCATAGAATAGGTGCCGTTGGTCGCGAAAAAAAGCACCAAAACAATGGTAAAACTGCTGATTTCTTTAATCTTTGGCATAAAACTTTCCTCTATATAGCCTATCACTTCGCCCTGCATATGCTCAGGCAAAACTCGAGGAATCAGCACTTTAAAAATATAATCATAAACTTCGCTATAATGCGGTAAATAAGGCATTATAGACAGTAAAAACAACAAAAAAGGAAACAAACTAAAAAAGAAACTCCACGAAATACTCGCCGATTGCTTCATGATATTATTTCGGAATAAACCACCGATGTAAATTTCCAATAAACCCCACAGAGAAATATCCAATATTGGAAAATGAATAGAATCTAAAAAAGATTTGATTTTATTGATGATTTTAGAATTTTTTATAGGCATAATCTTTAGTATATTTGCAGACAAAGATAATAAAAAAACAATGAAGTTTCGTTTAATCTGCATAGGAAAAACCGATGATAAAGAAATCAACCAGCTGATAGCCTATTACACACAGCGTTTGCCCAAACATTGGAATTTTGAAATCACTGCCATTCCCGATGTGAAAAACGCAAAAAACCTCTCTCCTAATCTACTAAAAAAAGAAGAGGCAAAACTCTTCTTCCAACACATAAACCCTAGCGATTGCGTAGTTCTTTTAGATGAAAAAGGCAAAGAATACACCAGCCGACAGTTCTCTGAAAAAATAGACAATTGGCTGGGGGCTTCCCTGAAAAATGTTTGCTTTTTAGTGGGGGGAGCTTATGGCTTTGCCGATGAAATCTACCAACGAGCCAACGAAAAAATTTCCCTTTCTAAAATGACTTTTACCCACCAAATGATACGGCTTTTCTTTGCCGAGCAAATCTACCGTGCCTCTACCATATTACAAGGAAAACCTTATCATAATGATTAAAAAAAGCCTCACTTTTGTGAGACTTTTTTATATTAATTATTTGGTTTTTGCCTTTATTTTACTAGCATAAGTTTTCCATCTTTCTGCAGCCTTATATTCTTCTACCTTTTCAGCAGGAACGAAAATACTTAAATTTCTCATACTTCTAGCTCTACCAAAAGCATTTTCCTCAAGTGCTGGTGGTGTAAGAGCATTAACTGTCACATTTCTTAAAGGATTCCCTATAAATGCTGAATGACCAATTTTCTGGATTCCAGTTCCTATTTCTACAGTGCTAATGCTATTTCCATTAAAGGCACTTTGTTTAATTTCCGTCACAGAATCTGGAATAGTCACTGCCGTAAGACCAGAAGTTAAGAACGCACTTACGCCAATGGTAGTAAGCTTACTTGGGAACTGAATAGAAGTCAATTTTGTATTAGCAAACGCCATTGTGCCTATTTCTGTCAATCCTTCAGGCAATGTAATTGATGTTAAACCTTCAACCTTAGCGAATGCGTTATCTCCAATTTTCTTCACTTTCGCCAATTCAGGGTCTGCAGTCATATCATCTGTTGTATCTCCTGTAGAGTTCCAGCTAGTAAGCGTCATTTTATCATCACTAAGCGTGAATTTTTCAGCTGGAGCCGTTGGAGTATCATCTCCACCGTCATTTCCTCCACCTGGGTTTTCGCCACCTGG
>JAUMXI010000063.1:1304-2945 GCA_030529185.1 Flavobacteriaceae bacterium | reverse complement strand
TGGAGATTGTCGTCTAAACGGCTTGCCGCCCCGACCTTTTTTGTCCGTAAAAGCCCGGAACTACCTTTGCCGCTGACAACAAACAACCGATCCCGACATGATATATGGGCATAAGTGGAGGATGTGCAGACAGAGAAACTAGGCGAAAACAGAAAACGCAGTCTCCGGAGACTGCTTTTTATCATAAGAATAGAATACCCGGAAAACAAAAAGCAGCCCCAATGGACAGCTTTACGAAAATAACTCAGAGAAAATTCTTTTTTCTCACGATATACTCTTATCTTTGCAACTTACAAAGTGATTCTTTGAAATGGCAAAATGAGGTAGAGTGTAGAAGCTCACTGGTTTCCTTATCGTTACCATCCCTTATTGATAATCAAACTAATCTACTGGTTATTTGACATTTACGAATTTCTCTATGCTTTGCCATGTGAAATGTTATATGTTTATCAATTCCTGCATCTTTTATCCACTTGTGTAATATCTTATTGTGATGTGCACTATATATCAGATTTTCAAATACTTTATCATTATCTTTTTTTCGTTTACCAATAATTTTTACAGCCTCTTCACTAATCGGTAAATTCTCTACACTTTTCGTCTTCTTTTGTATATATTTCAAATACCAAATACCATTTTCATTAACTACATTCTTCCAAGTCAAATTCTCAATATCTGAAAAACGTAGCCCTGTCAGGCAACTAAACAGAAACGCATCTTTCAAAACAGGATACAAACACTCTGTAACGACCAATTTTTTTATTTCTTCCAAAGTCAAATATTGTCTGTTCGTTTCCTTTTCTTTTATCAATTTCACTCTAACAAACGGATTTTCATATATCAATTTATCTCTGTGAGCTTCTTTAAAACACGCATTTAATTTATTGAAGTACGACAAAGCTGTATTTTGTTGCAACTTCACTCCTCCTCTTCCGATGTTTTCTTTCAAAAGATAATTTTTAAATCTTTCCAAGAAAGTCTCATCTACCTTTGAAATCAAAATCTCTTTTGAATTACAGAAGTTTTTTAAATGTTGATATGCACAATGCCAAACATTACAATTCGATGTAGAATCATATTTTTTCTCTGTTATTTTAAGAAAATATTCAAGAAGCCCTACCTTTTCGTTAAACCTATCAAAAAATCCGTGTTTATTCCTTTGATACTCCAAACTTCTTTCAGAGCGTATTGCTTCAGCTAACAACATTGTCTCTTTGTTATGTTCTTTCTCAACAAAATTTCGTGGTTTATCATAAATGTACAATTTCAGAAACTCATACCTTTTAACTTTAGTTTCATTATCATAGTACACCAAGTAAAGACTATTTTTTCTTACCTTTCCTTGTCCTTCTCTTGTTTTACTTAGTTGTCCCTTACGAACTCTTAAATATACTTTCATAGTTAATTTATTTTTGATTTAGGCTGTAACATTCCGCCTAAAAGGACACGCAAAGCAACACAAATCACCTACAAAGTACCATATTTCTTCGGCATATTACTTTCTTTTACAGTAATTCCCCCATTTCTACACAATGTTTTATGACCTACTAAAAACAAAAAAAATCCAAACTTTTACATTTGGATTTTCATAACAACCTTTCGCTATTTTTTAGGATATCGACCTCCCTATACATCATTTAA
>JAUMXI010000063.1:0-1294 GCA_030529185.1 Flavobacteriaceae bacterium | reverse complement strand
AAGATGCAATAAAGAACGCCCTTTTTATCTTTTTTCGCAACGATTTCGCCTATTTATTTTTATTTTTAATTTCATTTTACTTTTACAAAAACAAAAATAAAACACTATTAATCAATAAAATACAAATTTTTAGTCATAAATACATCGGTACCTCACTACCTCTTATTTATAACTAAAAATTTGTAATTACCACTTTTTTAATCCTTTTACTATTAAAAAGAAGTATTTATTTTGTTTTATTATATTATATTGCATATATTAATATACTATATACATATATCATATTTTGGTATATAATATATTTATAATAGCAAGCCAATATTTTTTTGAATTTAGTTAAACAAGAAATTATAAATCAAACAATTAGTAATTTTCATTCAACTTAAAATAAACGTGATTTTTTCTATTATTATTTTTAATTGGATGAAATATTTCAACAAGATACTTAACATTGATAAAATTAAAGATAATCATTAAATTTTGAATTATTTCATCAGATTTTCTATTTCTGATTTTACAATAATATGCTTCTTACCTAATCGTATCATTTTTATACGCTCCTCTTTGATTAACTTCCGAACCGTGGAATCACTTAAATTCATCAAAGCACAAACCTCAGAAATACTCAAATACGTTTTCTTGTTTAAAGACTCTATATCAGCACTTTCAGAAATATTATTAAATTTCAAAACTTTCTTTTCAACAGATTGTTCTTCCTTTACTTTTTCAAGTTTTTCTTGTTTTATCCTTTGTTTATAAGCCTTTTGACTACACTTATGAGAACAATACTTCGTGTAGAAAGTTTTTGCTATAAACTGTTCTTTACAATGAACACAAATACGTTCAACCCTGATGTTACTACTCATTTTTATCATTGTCTTTCTTACATTATCGTGTCGCAAAACTCAACCAAGACAACAAGTAATTTAAACGTAAAACACAAAAATCAGATAAACGCCTGTAAAACTAAAAGTTACATCACATTTATCTGATTAAAAAACAACTAATTGATAATTAGCTATTCACTTTATTTAGAAATCATTACTTCTCTTTTCTCAATAGTTTAGCTATCTTCAACGCTTGTGCTTTCGCCTGTTTAAACGCTTCTTGTTCCGTCAAACTTTCATTGTATCTTCTGATAATTATTCCCTGCAAAATAGCTCTCTGTTGTTGTTCGACCCAACTTTGAGGTAAAGAAGGTTCAAACTGTTGAGCTATCTTCAAAGGACTATTGTATAATTCTTAAATTCCATTAGTAAGTGCAATTTTTTGGGATAGTTTTTCTCTCTTTTTT